>DASVWO010000047.1:0-19659 GCA_036393165.1 Polyangiaceae bacterium
GGGCCCGTGACGAGCACCAGGCCCGCGCGGCGGTCGGCCAGCTTGCGGATCGACGGCGGGCACTTGAGGTCGTCGAGCGTCAGGACCTTCGTGGGGATGGTGCGGAAGACGGCGGCGAGCCCGGTCTGCTTGTGGAAATAGTTGGCGCGGAAGCGCGCCTTGTCCGCGTACGCGTAGGCGAAGTCGAGATCGAGCACCTCGGTGATCGTCTTCTGCTGCTCGGGCGTCGCGATCTCGAAGAGCAGCTTCTCCATCTCCGCGGCGGTCACGGGCTCCTCGCGCATGTCCACGAGGTCGCCGCGCAGACGCATCATCGGCGGGTAGCCGACGCCGAGGTGCAGGTCGCTCCCCCCTTTGGCGATGAGCGCGTCGAACAGGGCGTCGATCCTCGCCAAGCGCGCCTACCCTTTCCTTCCGAAGAGCTGGCCCGCCTTGCCGAGGAGGCCCGGCGCGCCCTCGGGCTTCGCGCCGGGAGGCACCGCCGGCTGCGCGCCGGGGGGCGGCTTGCGGCCCGAGAGGATCGCGTCGAGCTCCTCGGGGTTCTCGGCCACGGCGAGCGCCGCGTCCTTCGTCACGCGTCCGGCGCGCACGAGGTCGTAGAGCGACTCGTCGAGGCGGATGATGCCGAACCCCTTGCCGCGCTGCTGCAAGCTGGGGATCTGGTACGTCTTGCCGTCGCGGATGAGGCTCCAGAGGGCCACGCTCCCCGGGAGCAGCTCCACGGCCGCCGCCATGTGCGCGCCGTCGGTCGACGGGACGAGGCGCTGGCTCACGATGAGGTGGAGCCCGCCGGCGAGCGTCATGCGCACCTGCTGCTGATCGGCCGGCGGGAAGAGATCCACGAGGCGGTCGATGGTCTTCGCGGCGCTCGGCGTGTTCATCGTGCCGAGGACGAGGTGCCCCGTCTCGCTCGCGGCGAGGGCCATGCGCACCGTCTCGGTGTCGCGCAGCTCGCCGACGACGATGACGTCGGGGTCCTCGCGCAGCGACGCCTTGAGCGCCGACGCGAAGGCGCGCGTGTCGGCGCCGACCTCGCGCTGGCTGATCATCGCCTTCTTGCGCGGGTGGAGGTACTCGACCGGGTCTTCCACCGTGATGACGTGGTGGGTGGTCTCGCGGTTGATGATGTCGACGATGGCCGCGAGCGTGCACGTCTTGCCATGCCCGGTCGGTCCGGTGACGAGCACGAGGCCCTGGTGGTGGTGCGTCGCCCGCTCGATCTCGGGCGGCAGGCCGAGCGACTTCAGCGTCGGGAGCTCCTTCGCGATGAGTCGGAAGGACCCCTTGAGCCCCGTTCGCTGCTTGGCGACGTTGACGCGGAAGCGGCCGAGCGGCCCGCGGTCGACGGCGAAGTCGCACGAGCCCTGCGCCTCGAGCGTCGCCCGGAGTCGCTCGGGCACGATCGCCGCGAGCATCGCCTCGACCCTGGCCCCCTCGACGGGCGACCCGCGCGGCACGAGCTCCCCGCCGACGCGCACGAGCACCGGCCGCTCGGCGACGACGTGCACGTCGCTGGCGCCGACGTCCCGCGCCGTCGAGAGCACCGCATCGAGCGAACGGAGCGCCGCCGCATCCGCCGGCGTCGCCGCGGCCGCAATCTTCACCGGCGCGGGCTTCGAGCTCGCCGGCTTGTGCACGTTGACCCGGATGTGCGGATCGCTCGCGCGCTCGAGCGCCTCTTCTTCCTTCGCGGCGGTCGCGACGGCCATCGCGCGCATCGACTTGCGCGAGGGCCGCGACGAGCGGTTCGCGGGCGCGATCGACTTCCTGGCGTGCCCCTGCGCGGGCGCCTGCTGCGCCGGCATCGCGCGCACCGACGCGCGCCGCACGACGCTGAAGCGCGCCTGCACGCGTCCGTCCTTCATGATGGCCTGGACGCCCACCGACCCGAGCCCCTCGATGCGCGTCGTCCACACGGCCGGCCGCGTCGTCATGTCGTCGATGTACCGGCTGCCGCCGGCGCTCACGAGCATCTCGAGGATCGCCTCGGTGCTGCGCGCCTTGTCGTCGATCGGCTCGAACTTGCCGCCGACCTTGATGCACGGCAGCCGGTCGCTCATCACGGCGAACTCGCTCACCTCGGGGCGAGCCAGCTCCGCGAGCATCTGGTGCAGCGTCTTCACGCTGCTCCAAAGACTACCGGAGAGTGAACAGGAAGATCAGAAGATCAAAAGGTTGGTTTGGTGGATCCACACCAAACCCTTCCTGATCTTCTGATCTTTTTGTGAAATCACTCCGCGTGGGCCTGAGGGCGGGCGCCGTTGGTGCTCGCGCCCCTCGCGGGCACCTGCGGACCGTCTCCGCGCTCGTAGTCGGCGAACAGTCGGCCCCACGTGGTCTCGGTCTTCCACGTCTCGAAGGTGCGCCGGTCCTTCAGCGGCCAGCGGTAGTAGTCGTGGTAAAATTCGCTGCCGAAGATGAAGGCGTTCACCAGCGGGGTGTGAAAGAAGATCTTCTGGAAGCGCTTCATGGGGCCGAACCACATGAGGTCCCCCACCCTGCTGGCGCCGTTGTCGCCGACCGAGAAGCCCCAGCTCTCCTTCTTCACCGCGTCCGGATCGTCGCCGACGATCTCGATGTCGCGCGGGTCGCCCACGCCGAGCCGGTCGTCGTGCGCCGTCCGGATGAACTCGAGCGTCATCGGGTCGAAGCCCATCATCTTGGCCGCGACCGCGTCGATCGCCACCTGGTCGGCGCTCGCGAGCATGTAGTCCTTCACGACCGGGATCATCGTGCGCGGCCCGGGCCCGTTGCCCGCCGTCGTCCCGTCCATCACGGCGAAGACGCCCGAGTGGATCTCCTTCTGGATCGCGAGCAGGTCGACGAGCGTCCGGTGAATCCACGAGTGCGTGTAGTGGCGCTTGGTCGCGAGCAGGCCGCCGAACGCGTTCTTCATCGCGCCCGTCGTCGTCGTGTAGATGTGGCACTTCACCGTCGGCAGGTGGACGATGTTCTTGCCGAAGAAGTAATCCGGGATCTGGATGCCCTCCGGGAAGATCTTGTGGAGGACGTGCATCGTCGCCTTGGGCCGGTACTCGACCCACTTCATGTCGCTCTCCTTGAAGTTGTAGAGCACGGGGATCCCGTACTTGCGGAAGAGCGGCACGTAGTTGTTGAGGTCCTCGCCCTTGAAGGCGTTGGTGACCACGGTCTTGTTCTGCACGCACGTCACGTCGGGGTAGCCGGCGTTCTTGAGCGCGAGGATCGTCCCCTCCATCTGCCACGGCGTCGTGTTCGCGGCGGGGAACGGGTAGTGCCAGGAGATGTTGTCCTTGAGGATCGTCGTGCGGTTCGGCGCGAGCGCCTGCTTCATGCCGGCGAGCTCGCACAGACGCTCGATGTCCGTGAGCACCGACTCCGGCTTGACCTTGATGACCGCGACCTTGCTCTTGCTCATCTCATTCACCTTGCCACACGGTTGAACGGTTCGCGACCGGCGTACATACCGCCGCGGCCGAGCTCGAACGCGATGCGGAGCAGCTGGTTGTACTTCGCGACGCGATCGGAGCGCGACAGGCTCCCCGTCTTGATCTGACCTGCGTTCGTCGCCACCGCGAGGTCCGCGATGAACGAGTCCTCCGTCTCGCCGGAGCGATGGCTGATGACGGACCTGTACCCGGAGACGTCAGCCGTGCGGATGCAGTCGAGCGTCTCGGTGAGCGTGCCGATCTGGTTGAGCTTGATGAGGATCGCGTTCGCGACCCCGCCCTGGATCCCACGCTCGAGCCGCGTCACGTTCGTCACGAAGACGTCGTCCCCGACGAGCTGCAGCTTGTTGCCGAGCTTCTGGGTCAGCAGCTTCCACCCGTCCCAGTCGTCCTCGGCGCACCCATCCTCGATGCTGACGAGCGGATACTTCGCGGCGAGCCCCTCGTAGATCGCGACGAGCTCCTCGCGCGTCACCTGCTTCTTGTCGAAGGTGTACTTGCCGCTCTTCTTGTCGAAGAACTCGCTCGCGGCGGCGTCGAGGGCGACGCTCACGTCCTTGCCCGGCTTGTACCCGGCCTCCTCGATCGCGCGCACGACGTACTGCAGCGCCTCTTCGTTCGACGCGAGCTTCGGCGCGAAGCCGCCCTCGTCGCCGACCGACACCGTGTGCCCCTTGTCCTTGAGGAGCTTCTTCAGCGTGTGGAACACCTCGGCCCCGGCGCGCAACGCCTCGTCGAAGCTCGGAAGCCCCGACGGGACGATCATGAACTCCTGCACCTCGAGGCCGCTGTCGGCGTGCACGCCGCCGTTGACGATGTTCATGAGCGGCGTCGGAAGGACGCGCGCGTAGACGCCGCCGAGGTAACGCCAGAGCGGCAGCCCCACCGCCTCCGCCGCCGCGCGCGCGACGGCCATCGAGACGCCGAGGATCGCGTTCGCGCCCATCTTGCTCTTGTTGGGCGTCCCGTCCGCCTCGAGCAGCACGCCGTCGACGGCGGCCTGGTCCAGCGCGTCCATCCCGACGATGGAGGGGCCGAGCGACTGGTTCACGTTGTCGACGGCCTTGTCGACGCCCTTCCCCAGCCACCTCTTCTTGTCGCCGTCGCGCAGCTCGAGGGCCTCGTGCTCGCCCGTCGACGCACCGCTGGGGACGGCGGCGCGCCCTGCGCCCGCGTCCGTCTGCACTTCGACTTCGACCGTGGGATTGCCGCGCGAATCGAGGATCGCCCGGCCGAGGACGGCGTGGATCTCGCTCATGGTGCGGGCGCGTCTAGCACGAGCCGCGGATGCCGTCCCAGAACGCCGCGAGGTCCGTCATGTCGCGGACGCGGCGGGCGGGAGGCAGGCTCGAGAGCAGCGCCTTGCCGTAACCCTTGCGAACGATGCGGCCGTCGAGGATGGCGACGACGCCGGCGTCCTTCTGCGAGCGAATGAGCCTGCCGAACCCCTGCTTCAGGGTCATCGCGGCGGACGGGACGCTGTACTGCGAGAAGCCGTTGCCTCCCTCGCGATCGAGGCGGGCGCAGCGTGCGGCGACGACCGGATCGGTGGGCGGGGCGAACGGGATCTTGTCGAGCACGACGAGCCGCAGCGCCCAGCCGGGGACGTCGACGCCCTCCCAGAAGCTCATCGTGGCGACGAGGACCGCGCGCCCGCTCGTGCGGAACTTGGAGAGCAGCGCGTGCTTCGGGCGCTCGCCCTGCATCATGAGCGGCCCGGGAACGCGCCCGCGGAGCAGCGCGTGCAGCGAGCGCATCGCGCGCGTCGACGTGCAGAGGACGAACGCGCCGCCGTCGGTCATCTTCACGAGCTCCGCCACGCGCGCGGCGGCCGACTCGTCGAAGCGCGGGTCGCTCGGATCGGGCAGGTCGTCGGGAAGGTAGAGGGCGGCGCGCGAGGCGAAGTCGAAGGGAGACGCGAGGAGCATCTCGTCGGTGTGCGGCGGAGCGCCGAGGCGCGACTTGGTGAAGTGGAAACTCTCGCCCGTCGCGAGCGTCGCGCTCGTGCACACGACGGTCGGCACGCGGTCGAAGAGGCGCGAGCGCAGGATCGACCCTGCGTCGACGGGACTGGCGCCGATGGCCACGCTGCGCGGGCGTACGTCGATCCACCGCACGACGTCGCCGACCTCGCCGTCCTCGTCCACGTGCATCCCGCGCAGGATGTCGCGCATCGACTCGCGCAGCTCCGACGTGCGCTGCGCCACGAGCTGCAGCGCCTCGTCCTGCCCCTTGCCCAGCCCTCCCCTGCCCCGCGCGATGTACTCGAGCGCCTCGAGCCGCAGGTCGAGCGCCGCGTGCGTCTCGCGCATCTCGTCGCTCACGTCGTTCTCGCCGAGCACGCGGCGGTCGCCCGGCCCCGGCCCCGGCGCTCTGCCCCCGCCCGCACGCCCCGCGTCGAACGCGATGGCCGCGAAGAAAGCGCGCGATGCCTCGCGCGCCTGCTCCAGCGTGAGGCGTACGGGTCCGCTCTTGAGCGCCTCGAGCGCGTTGGCCCTCGCGAGCGTCGCCTCGGCGTCGCGCAGCAGGGCGTCCACCTTCGCGCTCGACACCCGCGTGCCGAAGAAGTCCGTCGCGATGTCGTCGATCTGGTGCGCCTCGTCGAAGATCACGGCGTCGTACGCCGGGATGACGCTCGCGTGCTGCCCGCGCGGCCCCGTGCGCAGCGCGAGATCGGCGAGGAACAGGTGGTGGTTCACGACGACGATCTGCGCGTCCTCGGCCTCCTGGCGCATGCGCGTGACGAAGCACCGCTCGAAGTGCTCGCACCCGGCGCCGATGCGCGTCTCGCTCGACGACGCGACCGCGTGCCACGCGCGCGCGTCCTCGGCGAGATCCCCGAGCTCGGCGCGGTCCCCCGACCGGGTGCCGAGCGCCCAGCCGACGATGCGCGCGAAGTCGCGGTCGGTCGCGTGCTCGCCGCTCGCGCGGGCCTCGTCGAACCGACGCAGGCACAGGTAGTTGCCCAGGCCCTTCATGACGGACGCGTTGACGCGGATGCCGTACGCGCCGAGCGCCTCGGCGACGATGGGCAGGTCCTTCTCGAAGATCTGCTCCTGCAGCGCGCGCGTCGCCGTCGAGATGACCACCTTCCTTCCGCTGAGGACCGCGGGCACGAGGTACGCGAGCGTCTTGCCCGTCCCGGTCCCTGCCTCGACGAGCAGGTGCTTCTCTTCTTCGAGGGCGATCTCGACCGCCTCGGCCATCGCCAGCTGGCTGTCGCGCATCTCCCAGCCGGAGAGCGCCCGCGAGAGGGGCGAGTCGGGCCCGAGGACCTGCTTCGTCTGGATGCGACCGTCGACCATGGCGGAGAAGGGCTCCCTCTCCTTAGCTCACCGGGTTGCCGAGCGGGCAATCCACAGCGCGATCAGGTGCGCGAGCAGGTCCACGTCCTGCGTCTTGCGCGTCAGGAGGCGATCGTCGTAGGTCGCGCCGGGCGCCTTCGCGCGGAGGGCGGCGACCGCGAGGCGGAAGTTCTCGAGGCGCGTGGCGGCGAGCGGCTGTCCGTGGCCGGTCCAGTCGGCGACGCCGCCCTCGCGAAGGAGCCACGGCTGGGCTCCGGAGCGTCGGAACACATACAGCACGTTGTCCCGCTCCTCCGTCGTCGTGTGCGTCTCCTTCTTCACGGTCTTGGTCATCGAGAGCCCGCTCGTCACGATGGCGCGCGCGATCGACAGCTTCTTCTCGGTCGTCTTCGTCTCCACGTGGGTTTGCGTGCGATGCACGGCGGCGACGAGGGCGAGCACGTCGTCGTACGGAAGCGTCTCGCCCGGGCGATCGTCGAGCGCGAGCGCCGCGGGGCCCACGCGAAAGCGGCGCATCGGGACCATCGCGTCGGCGGCCACGACCGCTGATGCATCGCACGCCGCCGCGCCGTGCCCACGCGCCCTCAGGCGAGCCAGCAGATCGAGCGCCTGCGCCTTGTCCTCCGTCGTGCGCACGACCGCCGGCATCCCCGGCGCGAGGAGCATGCGCGCGTCGTACGCGGTCCCGCCGACGTCCGCTGCGAGCGCCGCCGCCTCGTCCTCGAGCCGACCGTGGAGCTCGAGGATCGCGACGACGAACACGGCCCATCGTACCCTGGCCGGCCCATGCCTGCGCCGCTCGTCACCCGTCGCGACATCCTCGGCACCTTCGTGGCCAGCGCCGCCGCGGCGTGCGCGTCGTCCGTGCCCCGGAGCGCCACCGCCGCCGACCTGCGCACCGTCTACGCCGAGGCCGACCGCCGGCACGCCGAGAGCATCCTGCGGCTGCAGCAATGGATCCACCAGCGATCCATCGCGGCGGAGAACATCGGGATGCAGGAAGGGTGCGACCTCACGATGCGCCTGCTCCGCGACGCCGGCTTCGGCGTCGTCGAGCGCATCTCCACCGACGGGCACCCGGGCGTCTTCGCGACCCTGGACGCCGGCGCGCCGCGCACCGTGGGCCTCTACTTCATGTACGACGTGAAGCAGGTCGATCCCTCCGAGTGGTCGTCGCCGCCGTGGGACGGCGCGCTCGTCGACCTGCCGGGGCTCGGCAAGGTCGTGATGGGGCGCGGCGCCGTCAACCAGAAGGGCCCCCAGGCGGCGTTCCTCGCGGCGCTGCACGCCATCCGCGGCGCCGGCAAGAAGCTGCCGGTGAACCTCGTGCTCGTCGCCGAAGGCGAAGAAGAAGTGGGCTCGACCCACCTCGGACAGATCGTGCACGACGCGCGCGTGCAGGCCGCGCTCGCGAAGTGCATGGGAATCTTCATGCCCGACGCGTCGCAGGCGCTCGACGGCACGGTCGGCATCAACCTGGGCGCCAAGGGCGACATCGAGCTGGAGCTCGTCGCGAGCTCCGAGAAGTGGGGCCGCGGGCCGAAGACCGACATTCACTCGAGCGAGGCAGCGCGCGTCGACAACCCCGCCTGGCGCCTGGTGCAGGCCCTCGCCACGATGATCACGGCGGACCGCGACCCGGCGATCGACGGCTTCCTCGACGACGTGCGCCCCCTCGGCGCCGCGGAGCTCGCCATGATCGACGCGATGGCGCGCACGTCGGACGAAGCGTCGAGCAAGCAGTCCCTCGGCGTCTCACGCTGGGCGCACGACGTCGACTACCGCCAGAGCCTCGTCGACCTGTGCCAGAAGCCGACGCTGAGCATCGAGGGCCTGGTCGGCGGCTACACGGGCCCCGGCGGCAAGACGGTCCTCCCGCACCGGGCCGTGGCGAAGATGGACATCCGCCTCGTGCCCGACATGACGTCGGACCGCACGCTCGATCGCGTGAAGGCGCACCTCGCCAAGCGCGGTTACGGCGACATCGAGGTGAACGTGCTCGGCGGCATCGACGAAGCGACGACCACCTCTGCCGATTCGGCCATGATTCGGGCGGAGGTCGCGGCGTACAAGAGGGGCCGCATCGACGCGAAGCTCTGGCCGCGCATGGGCGGGTCGTGGCCGGGCCACCTCTTCACCGACAAGCCGCTCTCGCTCCCCGCGGGCCACTTCGGCCTGGGGCACGGCGATCGCGCGCACGCGCCGGACGAGTACTACCTCGTCGAATCGACGAACCCGAAGCTCCTCGGCTGGGACGCCGCGGTCCGTTCGTACGTCGATCTGCTCTACGAGCTCGCGTAGCACGCGCGGCACGGCACGTCGCTCGCAACGGCGCGACCGTCAATGCGATCCTTTAGGATCTCGTCGGGCTACCCGCGGCAGCAGAGTCTTCGGGCACTGCCGTGAACGCCTCCTCTCGAACGCGCCATCACCGGGAGAGCGCGGACTTTCGGCAGGTCGCCGTGAGCCTCGCACGCAACGTCCGGCTCCTTCGCCGCCAGCGGCGCTGGACGGTCGAGACGGCGGCGGAGCGATTCGGCGTCGAGCCTGCGTACGTCCGCAGCATCGAGGCCGGGCGCACGAACCCGTCCCTGGCCGTGCTCGTGAGCATCGCGTCGGCCTTCGGCCTCTTGCCGGGTGAGCTGCTGATCCGCAAGCCATCCGACGCGCGCGAGTGAAGCGCCAGGACGCGCGGCTCAGGGCTCGCGCTCCTCGTCGACGTCCGAGTCCGACAGCCCGTGCGCCCGCAGCTTCTCCCAGAGGTTCTTGCGCGAGATGCCCAGGAGCTCCGCGGCCCTCACGCGCTTGCCGCCGGCGACGGCCAGCGCGCGGAGCAGGTGCTCGCGCTCGGCCTGCTTGACCACCGTCGCGAGCGGACGGATCGCCTCGTCCCGGTCCGACGCGACCGACCGCGTGACGTCGTCCGGCAGATGCTCGAGATCGATCGGCCCCCCTCGCGCCATGACGATCGCGTGGTGCACGGCGTGCCCGAGCTCGCGCACGTTGCCGAGGAACGGGTACGCCGCGAGCGCCTGCCACGCGCGCAGCGAGATCTGCGGGGCCGGCGCCTCCGCCGGCAGGTGCAGCCGCAGGAAGTGCTGGACGAGCAGCGGCAGGTCCCCCGGCCGGTCGCGCAGGGGCGGCACGTGCAGCGTGACCACGTTGAGCCGGTAGTAGAGGTCCTCGCGGAACAGGCCCTCCGCCATCCTGCGGCGCAGGTCGCGGTGCGTCGCCGACACCACGCGCACGTCGACGTGCACCGGCGCGTCGGAGCCGAGCGGCTCGACCGCGCCCTCCTGCAGCACGCGCAGCAGCTTCACCTGCGCCGAGAGCGGCATCTCGGCCACCTCGTCGAGGAGCAGCGTCCCGTGGTTCGCTGCCTGGAACCGTCCGTCCCGCCGCCGCGCGGCTCCGGTGAAGGCGCCGCGCTCGTAGCCGAAGAGCTCCGCCTCCAGCAGCGTCTCCGGGAACGCGGCTCAGTTGACCGCGACGAACGGGCCTTTCCTGCGCGATCCGAGCGCGTGGATGCGCCGCGCGACGAGCTCCTTGCCCGTCCCCGTCTCGCCGGTGACGAGCACCGGCGCGTCGCTCGCGGCGACGGTCGCGATGCGCTCGAGGAGCGCCCGCATCGTGGGTGAGTCGCCGACGACGTCGACGCCCGAGGCGGCCTCGAGCTGCGCCCGCGCCGCGTCGAGCTCTCGCTGCAACCCGACGCGCTCGGCGATGCCGCGCACGCGGACGACCAGCTCGTCGGGATCGAACGGCTTGGTCAGGTAGTCGGCGGCGCCCTGCTTGAGCAGACGCACGGCGTCGTTCACCGAGCCGAAGGACGTCATGAGGATGACGGCCGGCGGCGGCGAGAGCGCCCGCGAGCGCTCGAAGATGCGTACCCCGTCGGCCCCGGGGAGCCTCACGTCGGTGACCACGACGTCGAACGCCGAAGAGCCGAGCTGGGACAGCGCGGCCGTGCCGTCTGCCGCCGCGACGACGCCGTGCCCGACCGCGCGCAGATGCTCGACCACCGCCGCGCGCACGTTCGGATCGTCCTCGACCACCAGGATCCGCAGCTCCGGGAGGCTCACGTGATCGAAGGTGGCACCCGCCACGTTCGGCCGCAATGGCGTGCGCCAGCGCAACCGACGTTACCGATCGGTGCCGCTCCGTCACCGACCGGGGACTACTTGGAGCCCGGCCCTGCGGGCGGCCGGGGTGGTCGCTCCACCGGAGGCCGCGGGGGTGGGCTCGGCTGGAAGTGCGCGTGAACCTCGAGCTTCGGCGCGGAGTGATCGCGCCGGGTCACCCGCTCGTCGCGCGCGCCCTCCGGGGCCGCAATCGAGGGCTCGCGCATCGACGCGATCGGGTTCGGCACCTTCTGTCGTCGCATCGACGCATCGTCCGCCGAGGCGCACGCGACGAGGAGCGCGGCGCCCGCGACCGTCAGCCAGGGGGAGGATCTCATGCGACCCGCTCAACGCAATTCACGAGCCGAGCCGAATTCGATCTCGCGGGCGCTCTCGTAGAAGACGCGCAGGTAGAAGCCGAAAGAGGGCCGGTCCTCCGGCGCGTCGACCACCATGGGCAGCGCGAAGCCGATGCCGAGCGGGATGCCGAGCGGTTCGAGGTGCGGCACCAGCTCGAAAGCGACGACCGCCGGCGACTCGCGGCCTCCGTCGGCGTCCACCTCGAAGCCCCAGAAGCCGAAGCGGCCCGTGCCCTCGAACGGCGCGAGGACCGCCAGGCTCGCGCGCGCCGGCGAGTGATCGGCTTCGCCGAACGCTCCCACGCCGACGCCCGGGCGGAACGTCAGCGGCCCCGCACGCCACGCGGCCCGCAGATCGAGCGCCAGCGGCTGGTCGGGGTCGCCCGGCTGCACGATCTCCGTGTCCGTCGTGGGCACCCGGCCCAGGAGCTCGAGCTGCAGGTGGAAGTCGTGCGCGAAGTCCTGCACCAGCTTCCACGACGCGCCGTACGAGACGCCCGCGTCGACGGACCCGTCGCGGCTGATCGTCGGCTCGAGGCGCAGACCGAGGCGCCGCGTCACCAGCCACTCGATCTCCACGCTGGCATCGAGCGAGTGCCGGTTGCCGCGAAGAGAAGCGAGGTTGGAGCCGTTCGCCTCGAGCTCCACCTCGCCTGACTCGGTCCCGTCGATGTCGGTGACCGTCTCGGCGAAGATCGGCTCGGGAATCGGAGGGGGCAGAGTCAGCGGCGTGAGAGCACCTCTTGCGGCAGGTGCTGCAGCTCGATGGCGCCCCCCGCGGACATGGCGAGGGCGTGCTCCAGCGCCCCCCGAAGCTGTCTGACGTTGCCCGGCCACGCCGCGTGCGCGAGCGCCTCCCACGCCTCGGCCGAGAGGTTCGGCACCGTCCGAGACGGAGGCTGGATCTCGGTCATCAGCTCGGCCACGAGCGCCGGCAGGTCGTCTCCGCGCTCGCTGAGGTTCGGCACCCGTAGCTGCACGCCGTTGAGGCGATAGTAGAGCGATTCGAGGAAGCTCCCGTCGATCACCCGATCCGCGAGGCGCTCGCGCGTCAGGGTGACGATGCGCACACCGAGCGGCTCCCACTGCGGTCCGCGGATCGCGACGACGCACGGATCCGAGATGGCGCGCGCGAGGTGCGCCTGGTGCCGTATCGACAGCCGCTCGATGCCGTCGAGGACGAGCGTGCCGCCGTGCGCCGCGCGAGCCCACTCGTCGCCCGTCGTCTCGAGCAGCTCGGGGAGCACGGCGCCGTCGATCAGCGCGAACGGACCGTCGCGCCGCGGACCCTGGGCGTGCATCACGCGGGCGAGCAGCTCCTTGCCGGTGCCGCGGTCGCCGAGGAGCACGAGAGAGGCGTCGCTGCTCGCCAGGACCGCCGCGCGATCGGCGAGCCCGCGCATCGCGGACGAGAGGGCGACGAGCTTCGCGCCCGTCCGCCGGGCCACCATGCCGTCCCTGGCCGCCTCGAACTTGCGCAGGAGCGACCGCTGCGCGGCGATGGGCCCGAGCACGTTCTGCACGAACTCGGTCGGGTCGAAGGGCTTCGTGACGAAGTCGACCGCGCCGTCGCGCAGCGAGTCGACCACGTCGGGGATGCGCGCCTGGCTCGTCATGATGACGACGGCCGTCTTGGGCGCCTCGCGCCGGATGCGCCGGAAGAGCGTGAGCCCGTCGACCCGCGGCATGCGCACGTCGCAGATGGCGACGTCGAACGGGCGGGTGCCGATGAGCTCCGCCGCCTCCAGCCCGTCGGAGGCCTCGGTGACCCGGTGGCCCTCGTTGTGGAGCGCGTCGGCGATGCTTTCGCGCACGTTCGCGTCGTCGTCGGCGAGCAGGACCTCGAGCATGATGCACCTCTGGAGGCAGCGCCCACCGCAAGGCCCGCGCCAGAGGCACGTTGCTCGCAGGGCTCGCCTGACGGCGCCGATTTCGCCCTGCTGCGGGCGCTTTCTCGGGCGCGAACGGGTGACCATGGTTACCGTCTGGGAACGCAGGGCTCGGCTCGACGGAGGTGGTTCGGGATGAAGGCAGGGATGCTGACCGAGACGCGGCTCGCCCGCCGCCTCTTCGCCGCCTTCGCCGTGACCGCGGTCGCCTTCGTCCTCTCGAGCGTCTACGCGAACTGGCTCTCGGTCGAGATCGAGCGGCAGACCGAGGAACTTCTCGGCAACGCGCTCCCGAGCATGAGGTACCTGACGCTGGCCACCGACGATCTCCGCGACTTCGAGGCGGCGACCGACGACTACCCGGACATCCCGGCGGCCGAACGGATGGAGGCACGGCGGCACATCGACGAGATCCGCCGCGAGATCGACCGGTCACTGACCACCTATCGCACGCTGCCCCGTTACGCCGGGGAGGACGCCCTCTATCAGGACGTCCCTCCCGCGCTCCGCCGGATGGATGCGTCGGTGGAGCATCTGTACGCCGACGTGGACGCGGGCCAGCACGAGCACGCTCGCCAGACCGCCGATCGTGACGTGCGCACCCGCGCCAACGATACGGCGCGGCTGCTGCGCGAGCTCGTCAGGCAGAACGCCGACCAGGCGGGTGTCAGCTCGACGAGCATCCAGGAGACGCGCCGCCACGCAGCGACGGCCGCCGCCGTGCTCGATGCGGTCACGGTGGCCCTGACCATCGCGCTGGCGGTCTGGCTCTGGTCCCTCTTCCGCGCCTTCTCCCGGCTGCAAGCGGAGCACACGAAGCTCGTCGAGCAGCGGGCGCAGGAGCTCGAGGTGTTCGGCAGCCGCGTGGCGCACGACCTGCTGGCGCCGCTGTCGTCGCTCACCTTCTGCCTGTCGGCGTTCAAGCCGGCGGCCGCGTCCGACCCGAAGCTGGACGACGCGATGCGCCGCGCGCGGCAGTGCGTCGTGCGCGCCAGGACGCTGGTCGACGGGCTCTTCGACTTCGCGCGCTCCGGCGGGGAGCCGGCGCCCGACGGCCGTGCGGACGTCGGAGAGGTCGTGCGGCAGGTGGTCGAAGAGGCGCGCGGCACGGAGGAGGGGGAGAACGTCGAGATCGAGGTCGCGCCGATGCCGGCGTGGACGGCGCGCTGCACGAGCGGCGTGCTCTCGAGCATCCTCGGCAACCTGCTGCGCAACGCGGCCAAGTTCTCGCACGACTCGGCCACGCGTCACGTGTGGGTCCGCGCCGAGCGTCGCGGCGATCGCGTCGCCCTCGAGGTCGAGGACACCGGCCCCGGCATCCCCGACGGCTTCGAGCGATCCATCTTCCAGCCCTACGTCCGGGCCCCGGGCGTGACTCAGCCGGGGCTCGGCCTCGGGCTCGCCACCGTGAAGCGTCTCTGCGAGGCGCACGGCGGCGAGGTCGGCGTGAGGCGCGCGTCCGGCGGCGGATCCGTCTTCTGGTTCACCCTTCCGCTCGCCGAGGAGCCCGGCGACGCGGCAGCCTCGGGTCCGAGGCGCGCCGCGGCGAGCTGAGTCACCCGCCGCCCCCGCCGTCGAGGCTCTTGCCGCCGAGGTTCGCGACGACGGTCGCGAGGTGCAGCGGCTCGACCGGCTTCGTCACGTGCTTCTGGAACCCGGCGGCGAAGGCCCGCTGCTCGTCCTCGGCGCGCGCGTAGGCCGTCAGGGCCACCGCGGGCGTCCGCCCGCCCTCGTCGCGCGGCTTGGAGCGGATCTGCCGGATGAGGAAGTACCCGTCGGCCTCCGGCATGCCGATGTCGCTCACGAGCACGTCTGGCCGCACGTCCGCGAACCGCTCGAGCGCTTCGTGCGCGGAGCCCGCGAGGTACACCTCCGCGCCGAGATCGCGCAGCGCGCCCGAGACCATCGCGCGCGCGTCCTCCTCGTCGTCCACCACCAGCAGGCGCAGGCCGTCGAGGCGGACCTGACCCTCGGCGCTCGCCTCCGGAGCCGTGGGCGATCCAGGCGGCCGCGCCGGAACGGGACTCGCCCGCAGAGCCAGCGCCCGAGCCGGCAGCGTGACGGTGAACGTCGCTCCCTTGCCGGCGCCCTCGCTCGCGGCGTGCACCGCCCCCCCGTGCGCCGCGACGATGCGCTTCACGATGGCCAGGCCGAGGCCCAGGCCGCCGTGGCGCCGCGTCGTCGACGTGTCCGCCTGCTGGAACGGCTCGAACACGAGCGGCAGCACGTCCGGCCGGATGCCCTCGCCGCTGTCGTGGACACGGATGACGACGTCCTCGCCCTGCCCGCGCGCGCCCACCGAGACGTGCCCCTCTCTCGGCGTGAACTTGATGGCGTTCGACAGCAGGTTCCAGACGACCTGCTGCAACCGGTCGGCGTCGGCGACCACCGTGAGCTCGTGGTCCGGCACGTCCGCGGTGATCCGGATGTCCTTGGCCTGCGCCGCGGGCGCCACGGTCTCCACGGCCGCCGCGACGACCTCGGCGACGCGCGTGGGCGCCGGGTTGAGCACCATCTTGCCGCTGATGATGCGCGACATGTCGAGCACGTCGTTGATGAGCCGCGTCTGCGCGCGCGCGTTGCGCTCGATGATGGCGAGCGCGCGGTCCACCTCTTCGCCGAGCTGGCGGCGGCGCACCATCACCGTCCAGCCGAGGATCGCGTTGAGCGGCGTGCGGAGCTCGTGCGACACCATGCCGAGGAACTCGTCCTTGGCGCGGTTGGCCGCGTCGGCCTCGTCGCGCAGGATCCGCTCGCGGGCGTGCGCCGCCTCGCTCTCGGCGAGCGCGATGGCGTTCTCGATCGCCATGGCGGCGCGCCGCGCGAAGTCCTCGGCGAAGTGCAGATCGTCGTCGCCGTACCGCCGCTCCGACTCGGCGTGGATGAAGGTGATGGCGCCGAGCACCCGGTCGCGCCCCCGGATGGGCACGACCATGCCCGAGCGGAGCTTGAGGTCGCGGATCAAGCGGAGGTGCTCGGCGTCCCGCGCGGCGCTCTCGAGGATCTCCGCCGGGATCTCCGGATAGAGCTCCGCCTTCCCCGTGCGGATCACCTGCGGCACGCCGCGAGGCGCGTTCACGTCCGGCGGGTAACGCTGGCCGAACTCGCGCGCGAGCCGCACCTTCGCCGGATCGACGTGGGCGACCGCCACCTGTCGCGACGCGCCCCCGGCGCCGGTCGCCAGGTCGATGGCGCACCAGTCCGCGAGCATCGGGACGCAGAGGCTCGCGACGTTCGCGAGCGTCGACTCGTAGTCGAGCGAGGACACGAGCGCCTCGCCGGCGCGCGCGAGGAAATCGGCGCGCATGCGCTCCCGCTTCTCGCGCGTGGCGTCCCGGAAGACGAGCACGACGCCGAGCAGCCGGTTGTCGTCGCCCCGGATGGGCGCCCCGCTGTCGTCGATGGGAACCTCGACGCCCCCCTTCGCGCGCAGCACCGTGTGGTTGGCGAGCCCGACGACCCGCCCCTCGCGCAGCACCTTGGTGACGGGGCTCTCGACGTGCTTGCGCGTCAGCTCCGAGAAGATGGAGAACACCTCGTCGAGCGGCCGCGTGCGCGCGTCCGTCTCGGCCCATCCCGTGAGGTACTCGGCGATCGGGTTCATGAAGGTGACGCGGCCCTGCACGTCGGTCGCGATGACGGCGTCGCCGATGCTGCGAAGGGTGGTCGTGAGCCATCGCTGCCCCTCGTCCTCGCGCTCGAAGCGCGACGCGCGCAGCAGGGCCTGGGCGCACTGGTCCGCGAGCGTGTCGACGAAGGCGCGCTCGTCGGCGGAGAATCGGCGCGGCTGGTGGTAGCCCGCACCGAGCAGCCCGATGGGCCGGCCCTCGGCGACGAGCGGCACGCTCCAGAAGGCCTGCGCCCTCGGCCCGGTCGCGTCCATCTTCGCGAGCGACGGGTACATGGTCGCGTAGTCGGCGGCGCTCTCGCCCCAGAGCGACTCGCCGCTCTTCAGCGTGGTGAACGACGGACTGCCCGAGGCGCGGTCGATCTCGCGGATGCGCTCGAGGACCTCCGGCGGGCACCCCCGCTGTCCGAGGAGCTCGAGCGTCTCGCCGTTCTCCGAGAGCGCGTACAGCGTGCAGATGTCGGCGCCGGCGGTGCGCGCGCCGTGATCGACGACGACCTCGGCGACCTGCTTGCGCGTGCGCGCGTCCGAGAGCGCCGCGCCGAGCTCCGAGAGCGCGCGGATCCGCGCCCTCGCCTCCTTCGCGAGCGCCGTGGCCATGGCGTCGTGCGCGCGCTCGCGCCTCCAGCCGACGAGCAGCAGACCGAAGGCGGCGAGCGCCAGGGACGCCGCCCCCGCGAGCGTGACCCAGGCCCGCGTGGCCGCGGTCTCCCGCCGCTCGACGAGCAAGCGCGCTTCCTGGTCGAGGATGCCGTCGGTGGCCGCGCGGAACGAGTCCATCGTCGACTTGCTCTGCCCGGCGGTCAGCCGCGAGACGGCCTCGTCGCGATGACCGGAGGACACGAGTGTCACCAGGCCGCGCAGGTCGCCCATCACCGCCTGCGCCTCGGCTGCGGCCGCCCGGACGCGCCCGGTCTCCGCCTCGTTGTCTGCGACGAGCGCCTGCAGCGCCGCGGCGTTGGCGCGCTCTCGCGTGACGGCGGACTCGTACGGAGGGACGAACGCGGGATCGCCGCTGGCGACGTAACCGCGCGCCCCGGCCTCGCTGTCGAGCAGCGTCGAGAGCCACTCGTAGACCTGCCGGCGGACCTCGATGGTGTGGTCGACCCAGTCCTTCGCGGAGACGTACGAGCCGATGCCGGCCGAGAGCAGCGCGATCGCCGCCAGCAACGCCGACGCCGCCGCCACGTACAGCCTGCCCGGCCGCGGTCGAGGCGGAACGGCGTGAGGCATTGCGTCGAGGTTACTATCGAAGCTTGTCCGAGGGCGCCGCTTCATCGCGGGGCGTCCAGGGCGGACTCAACGGGGATGATCGGTACCCTCGTTCGAGGGGATCCCCCTTCGGGGTAGAGCGATAGGAGTGACATACGAGGGCGGTCCCCCCTTCGGGGTGTCCGGGATCCCCACGCCACATGGGGTCCTCCCCCATGCGCTCGAGGATGGTAGGAGCCTCCATGAGGGGTCCTTCCCCATTCGGGGTACCGGGGTCCCCCATGCATACAGGGGCGGTGGGGGCTCGATCATGCCCTCCTCCCCCATGCCTCCATGGGCACTTCCCCATGCGATGGAGGGAGGAGGGGAGCTCGGGGTACCCCGGTACCCCGAAGGGGGAAGTGCCCTTGTACGCATGGGGGAGCCCGATACACCGAACGGGGAAGCCCCCTCGTACGCATGGGGGAGCCCGATACACCGAAGGGGGAAGTGCCCTCGTATGCATGGGGGAACCCGATACACCGAACGGGGGAGCCCCCTCGCACGCATGGGGGAGCCCGATACACCGAACGGGGAAGCCCCCTCGTAGGCACCGGGGAGCCGGATACGCCGAACAGGGAAGCTCCCTCGTACGCTTGGGGTACCCCGATACCCCAAAGCGGGTAGCACCCTTGGATGCTTGGGGATCCCGGCTGCCCGCAAGGGGGGACTGCGCTCGGTATCGACGGGTGTCCTCGTTGTCCGAAGCGGGAGCCAGGATTCCCCGCCTGCCCCCTCAACCTCGATGGTCCCTGCCTAGGCCAAACACACGGTCGCCCTTCCGGGATCACAGAGGGAACCTCTCGACCATATGTGCTAGACGCGGCCCGCGCTTCGCCCTATCTCCACGCGCGGTTGCGCGAGAGCGCACAAGCGAGAAAACGCACCATGTCCCTATCGTCAGCACCCCTCGGCAGCAACGGTTCCCCCGCCGGCAACGGCAAGGTCGTCCAGGTCATCGGTCCCGTCGTGGACGTGGAGTTCGCCGACGGCAAGCTCCCGAAGATCCTCAACGCCCTGAAGCTGAGCAATCCCGGCATCTCCAGCGCCAAGGAGAACCTGACGCTCGAGGTCGCGCAGCACCTCGGCGAGAACACGGTGCGAGCGGTCGCGATGGACACGACCGATGGCCTCGTGCGCGGCATGTCGGTGCGCGACACGGGCGGCCCGATCGCGATGCCGGTCGGCCCCGAGTGCCTCGGCCGCATCCTCAACGTCATCGGCGACCCGGTCGACGACGGCCCCCCGGTGCAGGCCAAGATGCGCTCCCCCATCCACAGGGCGCCGCCCCAGTTCGTCGAGCAGTCGACGAAGGTCGAGGTCTTCGAGACGGGCATCAAGGTCATCGACCTGCTCGCGCCCTACAGGAAGGGCGGCAAGATCGGCCTCTTCGGCGGCGCCGGCGTCGGCAAGACGGTGCTCATCCAGGAGCTCATCAACAACGTCGCCAAGGCGCACGGCGGCGTGTCGTGCTTCGCCGGAGTCGGCGAGCGCACGCGCGAGGGCAACGACCTGTTCATCGAGATGACCGAGTCGAAGCTCGGCTCCGGCGAGCCGGTCATCAGCAAGGCGGCCCTGGTCTACGGCCAGATGAACGAGCCGCCCGGCGCGCGCGCCCGCGTCGCGATCTCGGCGCTCACCGTCGCGGAGTACTTCCGCGACGTGATGAAGCAGGACC
>DASVWO010000048.1:0-11531 GCA_036393165.1 Polyangiaceae bacterium
GGATGCGGCGCGTCGGTCCCTGGCTGCCCATCGCAATGGCACTCGCAACGCTCACGCTGCCCATGTATCGGGCAGGCGCCGTGTGGACGCCGAAGTCGTGCGCCGACCGTCGTGAGCACCAAAGCCAACCGGAGGTCGGCGCGCCGGATGCTCCTCTGAGCGCACGTGCTGCAGACTTCGCCTCTGGGATTGCGCGCATCGCTGCTGGCCGTCTTCGGGCTGCTCGTTGCGGTCGCGGTCGGGGCCGCCGTGGCGCTCGTGGCCGTGACCAGCGCGATGAGCCATCAGACGGCCGAGATGGGCGTCGCCGACGGACGCATGCGCTCGTCCCTGCGGACCAAGGCGGCTCTGCTCTGGTTCACGCGCGAGAGCGACGAGTCCGCATCGGACCCGACGCCCGAAACGATCGCGGCGCAAGCTACCGCCAAAGCGGAGCTGCTCGCCGACGTGCAGGAGACGAGGAGGCTCGCGACTCCCTCGCGCACGGTGCAGCTCGATTCGCTCGTGCAACGGACCCACGACTACGTCGCGCTTCGCGAGCAGCTCCAGCGCCAGGGTCTCCCGGTCGCCGAGATCCTGCGGCGGGGGAGACCGGCACTCGGCGGTGTGTTCACGGACCTCCAGCACCTCGTGGACGCCGACGACGCATGGGCGAGATCGGTCGAGGCCTCGGCACGGTCGCTGGACAGGACGGCCGACGCGGTCGCCGTCGCGGCGGCGGCCCTGCTCTTGGCCGGATTCGCCGCGACATTCGTCGCGACGGAGCGGCTGCTCCAGCGGCCGGTTCTCGCCCTCGACGAGGCGATGACGCGCTTCGGGCGAGGTGAAACGACCGTGCGCGCGAGGCTCGGGGGAGCGCGCGAGGTCCGCGAGATCGCGACCACGTTCAACGACGTCGCCGATCGCCTGGCGCGTCAGGAGCAAGAGCGCATGGAGCTCCTCGCCGGCATCGCGCACGATCTCCGAAACCCGCTGACGCCGATGAAGATGGCGCTTCTGCGCTTCGAACGCGGCGGTGAAGCGTCGGCCGAAGCGGTCGACCGGCTCGTCACGGTCTTCGGCAAGCAGGTCGCTCGACTGGACGCGATGATCGGTGATCTGCTCGACGCGGCTCGGGCCGAGAGCGGTCACCTCGAGCTGCAGCCGCGCGACGTCGACCTTCACTCCGTGGTCGATGATGTCGTCGCGCTGTACGGCCCGACGTCGCCGAAGCACCGCATCGAGGTGCACGCGCCCGAGGGACCGTTGGTCGTGCACGCGGACCCGCTGAGGATCGAGCAGGTGCTCGGGAATCTCGTGAGCAACGCGATCAAGTACTCGCCGAGCGGTGGACTCGTGGCGTTGCGCCTGGCCAAGAGCGACGGGCAAGTCGGCGTCGAGGTTTGCGACGAGGGCATCGGCGTTCCCGAGGAGGAGCGCGAGAGCATCTTCGAGCCGTTCCACCGCTCGGGGAGGTCGCGCCAGGTAGCCGCCGGGGTCGGGCTCGGGCTATCGGTATCGCGAAAGATCGCGCAGGCTCACGGGGGCGCGCTGGAGCTGCTCAGGATCGAGCGAGGCACGACCTTCCGGCTGACGCTCCCGGCCGCAGGGTAGCGTTCCAGGTCAAGACGCGATTCCGGTGGATCGCGGCCGTTCGCCAGGGCGATGGAGCACGCGCACGGTCGGATACGCCAAGTCCACGTCGGGCATCGCCCCGACGACGTCGAGCACGCTCTCCAGCATCACGCTCTGCGAGCTCCGCCGCTCCCGCGGCTTGCAGAGGTAGCGCATCGTCAGGCACACGCCGCTGTCCACCATGGAGGTCCAAACGACCGGGGTGAGCTTGCCGAGCCGGATGTGCATCGACTCCGACGCGAGCCGGATGCGGGTCGTCACGTCCGGCGCGAGCTTTTCGGCGTGCTCGAGAAGAATCTTCTCCAGCGCCGTCTTGGCGGAGCGCCAGTTGCTCTCGGCCGTCACGATGACCTCGATTTCGTTCCAGACGTAGCCGAAAGCGTCATCGTAGTTCGCGATGGTGCTGCTGAAGACGAACGAATTGGGTACGCGAACGACCCGCCCGGTGCTCTGCTCGTCACGCACCCAGTTCCCGACTTCGAGCACGAGAAAGCGGAACGGACGGATGTCGACCACGTCGCCGGTGAGGCGCCCGATCTGGATGCGGCTCCCGATGCCGAACGGGCGGCGAAGCACGATGTAGATCCACGCCACGAGGTTCGTGACCGGCGCCTGCAGCGCGATCGCCACTCCAGCCGAAAGGAGGCCGAGATAGGTCGCCATGCCGGAGCCGTCGCCAGGCAGCCACGTCTTCACGAGCACGACGATCGCCAGCAACCAGAGCCCGTACCCGACGGCCTTGTTTGCCTGGAGGCGCGTCGAGCCATCGTCGACGGTCCGCGCGAGCACGCGCCGGACCACCGCCTGGAGCGCGAGGCACGCCAGGATCACGCACACCAAGGCGAGCACTCCCTTCGCTCCCGGTTGCATGGGTTCCCAGACTACGGCCTCGTCCCCATCCGAAGGAAGGGCGACCTTGGCGGGAATGCGCATCGTTCCTCGCGTGCTCCCCGTGGGGAGGATCCATGGATCGCTCACTCGGGTTGCTCGCCGTGGTCGTGCTGGCGCCGTCGCTGGCCATGGTGGCGTGCGTATCGAAGACCAAGTACGACGCGGCGCTCGCTGACGCCCAGCAAGCGCACACCCGGCTCACGAACACGGAAGCCGAGCTCGGCAAACTGCGAGGCGACCTCGATGCCGCCGAAGCCCAGATGCAGGCGCGCGACCAGAAGCTGAGTGAGCTGACCACCAGCGACCACAACGTTCAAGCGCAGCTCGACGAGGAGACGGCGATCAACTCGAAGCTCCGAGGAGAGCTCGAACGTCTCGGCCAGAACGTCGACCAGATGCTCCAGGAGAAGGGCACGCTGGCCAAGACGCTCGACGACACGAAGGCGCGGCTCGACGAGCTACGCAAGGCCCAGGTGGCCGCCGAGGCGCGCGCAGCGCTGTTCCAGCAATTCGTGCAGAAGTTCAAGTCGATGATCGACGCGGGGCAGCTCAAGCTCGCGACGCGCAACGGGCGGCTCGTCATCCAGCTCCCGAACGACGTCCTCTTCGATTCGGGGCAGACGGCGATCAAGCCCGCTGGCCGCGATGCGCTGCTGCAGGTCGCGAAGGTGCTCTCCACCGTGCCGGGACGCACCTTCCAGGTGGCCGGACACACCGACAACGTGCCGATCCAGAACGCCCGCTTCCCCTCGAACTGGGAGCTATCGACGGCACGCGCGGTGGAAGTCGTGAAGCTCCTCGTCGCGCAGGGGGTCGCTCCGGGAGAGCTGTCGGCTGCCGGTTACGGCGAGTTCGACCCCGTCGCAGGCAACGACGCGCCCGATGGTCGCGCCAAGAACCGGCGCATCGAGATCACCCTGCAGCCAAACCTCGACGAGCTGGTTGCCGCGCCGCAGATTCAGTGAGCCGCCTCTGCGTCGTTTCAACCCGCAGGGTCGAAACGACACAGCCCACAGGGCCAGGCAATTGTGCGACACGACGTGACCCTACCTTGGTCCGGCGCTTGCTTTCAGGCCGCACCATGCACTTCGGGAAAGCCGCCTCCGTCGCCGCTGCTGCCGTCGCTCTCGTCGCGTGCGGCGGATCGAAGCCGCCGGTGGCCGCACCGCCGGCCTCCCTGGCGAACGCCGGGGGACCGGCCCAGGGGAGCACGCAGTCGCCGACCGCATCCAACGTGAGCATCTCGGACGAGATCCGCACCAAGTGCGGCATCTCCGACGCCGACGCGTACTTCTCTTTCGACTCGGCGCACCTCACGTCGAAGGATCACTCGCCGCTCGAGCTCGTGGCCAAGTGCTTCACCCACGGGCCGCTCGCCGGCCGCAGCGTGAAGCTCGTCGGCCGCGCCGATTCTCGTGGCGATAGCGACTACAACATCACGCTCGGCCAGTCGCGTGCCGACGCTGTCGGCGTCTACCTGGACGCGCGAGGCATGTCGAAGGCCAAGACTCAATCGACGTCCCGTGGATCCATGGATGCGAGCGGCACCGACGAGAGCGGGTGGCAGCACGACCGCCGCGTCGACGTGATGCTGGGCGACTGACGCCGGCTAGCGAGGCGCAATCAGTGAGTCCGCTGCGGAGAGCCGCCGCAGCGTGAGGGGACCGGGCACATCGACCGCGCGTGAGACGAGTCCGCGAAGGATCGTGCGTTCATTGGAACATCGCATGCGCGCCCCACGTTGGCCCGGAGCGCGGAGGAAGGCCATGGAGCGGATTCTGCGTGAGAGCCTGCGCCGTCCGTTGCTGACCTACAGCTGCGCCGTGCTGATCTCGCTCGCGGCGCTCGGGGTTCACCGCGCATTGGAGCCGATCCTCGGCCTCCACATGCCCTTCCTCATCTACTACCCGGCTATCGTCGCGGCGGCGCTCATCGGAGGGCTGGGGCCTGGAGTGCTCGCCACGTTCCTCTCGGCCGGACTCGTCTTGCTGTCGGGCCTGCACTACGCGCCGATGGTCGGCCTCGTGACATTCGTCATCGCGGGGACCCTGGCGAGCATCGGAAGCGAGGTGGCACGGCGATCCAATCGGGCGAGCGTGGTGGCGCGAGACGCACGCGAGCACATGCTTGCCATCGTCGCGCACGACCTGCGCAACCCGCTGAGCGCCGTGACATTGGCTGCTCGCACGCTGCGCATGAAGGACGGCTCGCCGCACGCGGACCGCGCGGCTTCGGTCATCGAGCGCAACGCCGCCAGGATGGAACACCTGATTCTCGATCTGCTCGACGCCACCCGCCTCGAGAATGGCGGGGAGCTGGGGATCGCTCGCAGGGACGAGGATGCCCGCACGCTGGTCCACGAGTCCATAGAAGTCGCCGAGCCGCGAGCCCGCGAGAAAACGGTGACCCTGGACATGTCGATGCCCGAGGAGCTGCTCGAAGTGAGCTGCGACCGGTGCCGAATCCTCCAGGTGCTCGGCAACCTCGTCGGGAACGCGATCCACTTCACGCCGCCTGGCGGCAAGATCAGCATCACGGTTGCGGAGACAGCCGGGATGGTCCGGTTCGAGGTGGCCGACACAGGGCCGGGCGTCACGAACGCCGACATGCCGCACTTGTTCGAACGCCACTGGAAGGGCCGAGCAAGCCATGGGACTGGGCTCGGGCTCTTTATCGCGGCGGGAATCGTGCGCACGCACGGGGGCCGCATCTGGTGCCACAGCGAACCAGGCTACGGTGCGAGCTTCTTCTTCACCCTGCCGCTCGGCAGGGCCGCCGCGCCCGCGCAGCATCACACGGAAGGCTTGGGCCTGCCGCACTAGATCGTGCGCCGCAACAGGCACGACGCCGCGGTTCGCAGATCGTCGAGGTCGAACGGCTTGTCGAACAGCATGGCGCCGAGCTGGATGGCGCGCTCGCGCATGCTCGGGTCTGCGAACGCGGTCATCAGGATGGTCGGCACCCGCCAGTTCCCGGCGCGCAGCTGCTCGAGGACCTGCATGCCGCTTCGGATCGGCATGCGCACGTCCAGCACCAGGAGGTCCACGAGCGCTCGGTCGTCGTTCCCGATGAGTTCGAGCGCGAGCGTCACCAGCAACCGGCCGCCGTCCGAGACCGCAATGACGTCGTAGCCATCACTTCTCAGGGCTTCCGCCACGAGCTGCCGCATCTCGTCGTCGTCCTCGGCCAGGAGCACGCGCGGCGGGTCACGCAGCGGTGCGGCTGTCAGAGCCGTGCGCCATGGGGCCGGAGGAGTGGCGAACCTCACATCGGGTGCAACACTTGGCGGGCGCTCGCTCATGCCAGCTCGAGCGCTCCCGGCGCGCTACTCCTCCGGAGGCTGTATGGGGCCTTCTGCGGGTTCCCTGCCAGACGTCGACGCGACGCCAGCGGATGCGGAGGAGTAGGCGCCAACCATGGCCGGCGGATGGGCGAGGTTCGGTGCTCCGAGATCACCGCCGCTCACGCCGATCACGGCGTCGAGGGCCCGGTCACGCGCCGCGCGTCGCAGCGACTCGTATTCGAGCGCGGCCCCCGTGAGCGCGCCCGCCACTCCGCCGAGGATCGCGCCTGCCACGATGCCGGGAGGGCCGGCCATCGCTCCGACTACTGCTCCGACGAGCGCGACGGAGGCGGTTCCCTCGGCTTCGTGGGGGCGGCGCATTGCCGATGGGAGTGCATCGCTCGTGCCTTCGCGAACGCACGAGCGGCAGCCCAATGCGGGCGCCCGATATCGAGCGGCGCCCCGATGCCGGGTCACTCGTACCCAACTGGGTTGAAACGACCCGGGCGGACGCGGCACACGCGGTGCCGGATCTTCTCGGTTTTGCGCGGGGGCGTGCGACCTCCGCCGCAACGATGGAGGTCGGCACGATGCCTGCTGGACACGCCGGCCCATGACGGTTGACCTCGCGGTCTGCGCACGCACGGACGCGGGCTTCGTGCGGCCGGCCAACGAGGACGCCTTCGTCATCGCAGATCTGACGAGCGGCTGCGTGATCAGCGATCCACACGCTTCGTCACGACACCTGGAAGTGGGCCAACGCGGCGTGCTGCTCGCCGTATCGGACGGTCTGGGGGGACATGCGGCCGGCGAGGTCGCGAGCGCGCTGGTCGTCGAATCGATGCGTCAGTCGTTGTCGCGCAGCATCCCGTCGGAACCTGCGGAGGTCGACGAGCTCGTCGCGGAGGCAGCTCAGCGGGCCAATCAGTTGGTGTGGGAGGCGGCTGCCCAGCGCCCCGGATGCCAGCGGATGGGCGCCACGTTGACGGCGGTATTCGTTCACGGCGGCTTCGCCCACATCGCCGAGGTGGGAGACTCGAGGGCCTACTTGCTCCGCGATCAGGCCATCGAGCAAATCACGCACGACCAGAGCTACCTGCAGCTCCTCATCGACCGCGGCGTTCCTCCATGGGAGGCGCGCCGGTCCCCGCACTCTGGTGACGTGCTGCAGGCGATGGGCGTGCGGCCGCACGTCACGGTCGCCCTCGAGAGGCTGGCGCTCCGTCGGGGCGACTGTCTGATCCTCTGCTCCGATGGGCTGTCGAGCAAGGTCGTCGACGCCGAGCTGCGAGCTGCCGTGCAGTGGGCGCGCGAGCTCGATGCCGCATGCGAAAGGATGATCGATCTGGCGCTCGAGCGCGGTGGAGACGACAACATCACGGCCATCGTCGCCGGCGTGAGCGGCGACCTTCCGCCGGTGAACGCTGGTGAGCGCATCGCCGACACGCTTCAGATCGTGCAGGCGTTCCGAGTCGACGGCGCGCGCTGACCGCTGGTCTAGATGAGCCGCTGAAGCTCGCGGATCGCCGCAGAGACGCAGGCAAGGAGGATGAGCGCTGCCAGCCACTCTTCGAAGTCGCCGTGCCAGCCCGAGCACAGACGTAGGACACAAAGACCAACGATCAGGATCTCGACGGCATCCCTATCCCGTCTGGGAGCCCCCGAGCGGGGCTTCATTCGCCCGGACATCCACCGGGTACGGGAGGAACGATGAGCAGCGGACGGGCCATCCGATGAAGCACGGCCTCGGTCACGGATCCGAGGGTCATGCGCTTCCAGAACCCCTTTCCATGGCTTCCCATGACGACCAGGTCGAACTCCACAGCGCGCACGAGGATCTCTTCGGCGGGCGTGCCGATCGCGAGCTCCCAGTCTGCAGCGACACCTGCGCTGCTGGCGATCTTCTCGGCACCCGCCAGCACGACTCTTCCTTGGTGCGCGAGCGTCTGCTCGACCTCGACCATCACGCCTTCGTGGTAATTGCGCAGCGTGTCTTCCACGAAGAGGAAGGTGATGCTGGAGCGCGTCGCTTGGGCGAGTCCGATGCCGTGCTCCACCGCTCGTTCGCTGCAGGCGCTGCCGTCCGTGGGAATCAGGATGCGACGGTACATCGGCGTCCCCTTACGCGTGCCCGGCAAGATGCGTTCTCCGGGCGTGCCCCGGCCCGGTCCGATTCGATGAGGCGTGGCAGCTCGGCTGCGTTCTTCACGTCCTGGCCGGTCGACGGCCACGATGACGTCTCACAACATGCGCGCCAGGGCTCAGCGCACGGCAGCGCCCCGCGAGGAAAGGTTCTGCTCGGATAGGCCGACGTCTTCACGATGGAGTCGGCCGGCTGACGAATTGACGCGGTGACCCGTGCGAACCACCTCCGGCAACGCCACGGCGTCGCGTACCTTCATCGCGTTGCTCCTGCGCGCTTCGGTAACGACGCAAAGCCGATCCACCCCACGAGCGCGGCGAGAGCCACGGCCCCCGTGTGCGTCACCAGCAGATGCGCCATGTGCGTGCGGTCCGGGCATCGCAGGAGCAGATAGAGCTGACCGGCGAGCGCACCGGCGGCAGCCGTGGCCGCGAAGCTCGGCGCACTGCCCGCACGTCGCCCGCGCACGACGGAGTAGAGGAGGACGCCATAGGGAATCGCCGCGGCGACGAGCTCGACGAAGGCGCAGTGCAGGCCCACGAGGAGATCGAGCCCACCGCCGCCGGCGCCCGTCGCCAGCGCCAAGAGCAGCGACGTCAGCAGCGCAGCCGCCAGCACGAGCCACGCCGAGGAGGAAGATTGGACCACCGTGACGCGGGTCACACGTTCCGACAGGCGCCGGAGAGCCTCCTGCGACAGCGCGGGCGCCGGCACGGAGTCGATGAGCTCCATGAGCTGCTCGGCCTCGCGCAGCGCCTTGGCGCACCGACCGCACCCGCGCGCGTGCTCATTCGCAGCCACGCGCTCCGGATCGCGCGGCTCGAGCGACGCGATGCCCGCGGCCAGGTGATCGAAGTGGTCACGCGACGTCATGACCGCTCCTCTCCGTGGGCACCCGCACGAGGTCTGCCAGCTCCACGCGCAGCGTCTCGTAGGCCCGGAACGCCCGCGCTCTCACGGCGAGCGCCGTCGTGCCGAGGATCTCGGCGATCTGCGCGAACGTCAGCCCCTCGAACCTGTTCAGCTGCACGACGATGCGCTGAGACTCGGGGAGCCTGTCGATGGCCTCGCGCACGCGCGCCGCGCGATCGCGTTGCCTCTCGCCCTCGCCGCCTGCGTCCGACATCGCCATCGCCTCTTCTGCTCGCACCAGCGCTTCTTCGTCGCAGTCTTCCTTGAGCCGATACCGCCGCCGCAGCTCGTCGCGCCGCACGCGCACCGCAATGGTGAAGAGCCAAGGCCGCAGCGGCAGCCCGAGGCGGTAGGTCGCGCGCGACCGGTGCATGTTGAGGAAGGTCGTCTGCACCAGCTCCTCCGCGACCGTCGGCTCGCCGAAGGACCGCATGAAGATGCCGTAGATGCGAGGCGCGAGCCGGGCAAAGAGCTGCTCGAACGCCTGACGGTCCCCCTCGAGGTAGCGGGCCATCAGGGTCTCGTCGCCTTCCACGGATACAGGTACGTCGCGAAGCGACGAAGAGTTACGGCGCGCGTGACGGAAGTGGTCCGCGTAACAATCGCGCGCGAGCTCCGTAACTAGTGCACGCAGCGCCCATGGAGGGCGCCGCTAGGCAAGAGCCGTCGGCTCGAGGAGCTTGGCATGCGTACGATCATCGGACTCGGCACGGGCGCACAGATCATGGGACTCACGTGTCTGGCGTTGCTTTTCGCGTGTGGCAGCGGGAGCGCGGGACCGCAAGGGCCCGCCGGATCGCAGGGTGAGCCCGGAGAAGCAGGCGCGCAGGGTCCTGAGGGGCCCGCCGGCGAGGCAGGCGCGCGTGGCGCCGTCGGACCGAGCGGCGCGGCGGGTTCGCAGGGCCCCGCCGGGCCGCAAGGACCCGCAGGGTCGCTTCCCGAAGCCGCGACCACGGCGCCGCCCGCCGTCTACATCCTGTCGAACGGCGCGTCGTCGAACGAGATCATCGAGTACACGCGCTCGGCGACGACTGGCGCGCTCAGCCTCTTCGGCTCGTTTCCGACGGGAGGCACCGGCACGGGCAAGGGCATCGGCGGGCAGGGCGCGCTCGTCTTCGATGCGACGAGCAACCACTTCTTCGCCGTGAACGCCGGCGACAGCTCCATCTCCGAGCTCGCGCTCGCGCCGGACGGCAGTATCTCTTTGCTCTCGAACGTCCCTTCGGGCGGCACGAGCCCCATCAGCCTCACGCTGTCGGGGACGACGCTCTACGTCCTCAACTCGGGGAGCGCAACGGCGGCGGCCAACATCACGGGCTTCACGGTGGACCCCGGAGGCCTCGTCCCGATCGCTGGCTCGACGCAGCCCCTGAGCGCCGCTCAGCCCGCGGCGCAGCAGATCGCCTTCGTCCAGAATGGGTCGGTCCTCGTCGTCACGGAAAAGGGCGCGAACAACATCGACACGTTCGCCATGAGCGAAGGCGTCGCGGCCGCCGGCACGTTCACGTCGGCCGGGACCTCCATGGCGCCCTACGGCTTCGGCGTCTCCGGCGACGGATTGATCGTCGTCAGCCAGGCCACCGCGACTACAGGAGCGAGCTCGTACTCGATCTCCTCGACGGGCGCAGTCACCGTGGACACCGCCTTGGTGGCCGACGGGCAAGCCGCCGCCTGCTGGGTGACTGTCGTCGGCACGACGGCGTACGTGCTCAACGCTCACACCGCCAACGTCTCGGCGTACACGATCGCCCCGGCCTCGGGCACCATCACGCTGGTCGGCAACGGCATCAGCGCCACGACCGATGCGGGACCCACCGACGTCGCCGGCAGCCTTGACGGCGCGTTCCTCTACACGCGCAATGGCGCTGGCCAGTCGATCAGCGGCTGGGCGATCCACACCGACGGCACGCTGGGGTCGACGATCACGATTGCGGGGATCCCGGCGTCCTCCGCCGGGCTCGTCGTGAGGTAGCAGAGCAACTGCGGCTGCCCGTTGAGCGAGGGCTTCCTACCTCGTTGCATGATGCCTCCTTTGTGCGCGTCACACGGCGAAGCGTGCGAAGAGCGGGCCCAGTCCCTCGGCCATCGTGGGGTGTGCGAGGACGGCATCGCGCAGGCTCGTGTAAGGCATCCCACCCAGCATGGCGGTCTGCACCGCGGCCATCACCTCTCCGGCATCGGCGCCGAACATCGTGAATCCCAGGATGTCGTCACGCTGCGCGTGGACCAGCGCCTTCATCAAGCCGCGCGTCTCGCCGGTCGTCGCTGTCCGGACCACCTCCTTCACGGGCAGCTTCGCAACTCGGACTGCAACGCCGCGGCGACGCGCCTCCAGCTCGTTCAGCCCGACGCGCGCGAGCGGCGGGTCGGTGAAGACGCAGAAGGGCTCCTGACGGCCACGGGTCGTGCGGTTGCCGCCGTCGAGGTTGGCCTTGATGACTCGGTAATCATCGACCGAGATGTGGGTGAACTGCGGGCTGCCGGCGCACTCCCCGATGGCCCACACGTCCGGGGCGCTGGTCTCGAGCCGGTCGTTGACGGCAATGTAGCCCCGCTGATCGAGCTGCACGCCGGCGATGTCGAGGCCGATGCCGCTCGTGTTGGGGGTCCGGCCGACCGCCACCAGGATCTCGCTCGCTGCAATGGTGCGTTCACCGCCACCCGTTCGAACGGCCACGCGGAGGTCTC
>DASVWO010000049.1:0-39452 GCA_036393165.1 Polyangiaceae bacterium
GCTGCCGCCGTGGCCTCCGTGGCCGCCCGAGCCGCCTGCGCCGCCCGGTCCGCCGTCCCCTCCCGTCGCGTGCAGGGCGAACGGCTGGTCCACCGGTGCGAGGAGGAAGTCGTCCAGGTCGCCGGTCAGCTTGATGGCGACAAGCTTGTCGTAATAGGGCGTCTTGACCATCGTCGCGTACGCCACGATGTGCGGCCCCGCACCTCCCGCCGACCCGTCGCCCCCGGGTCCTCCCTGCCCGCCGCTCGTGCCGGATCCACCGGCTTGCGAGTCGGAGCCCATCTGCCCGTCCTGTCCGGACTGGCCGCTCGGCCCGCTGTCGCCGCCGCCGCCCGCCTGCCCGTCCTTCCCGCCGCCCTTGATGCACTGGTAATCGGGCTTGTACTTCGTCGTGAAGGAGAACTTGTCGGGCTGCTTCTTGAAGACCGTCTGGATCTCGAACTCCTTGTCGGTCGTCGCCAGGATGCTGGCGTTCGGCTGGAACCACCCGTCCTTGTCGAACTGCCCCTGCTCGGAGTGGAACGCGAAGTCGACGAAGTCGAGCTTGTCGTTCTTGTTCGCGTTCTTGCCGGCCCACGTCTCGTAGCTCTTCTTGTCCTTCTCGCCGTCGAGGATGGCATCGGCGAAGACGGCCATCTGCACCTGCTCGCGCGGGCAGATCGTCTTGCGGTCCTTGCGGATGTCGACGCTCATCGACTTCACGTCGGCCTTCGACAGGTCGATGGAGTCCTTGCCCCAGAGGCGATTCCAGACGTGGCATCCCCCGACGGAGGCCGCGCCCGCGACGACGAGGGAGAGCAGCACCGCACGACGCGCGGAGAGAGAACGAGGAGGGGTCATGTGGACAGCGCATCTTACGCCGCGAGGGCACCAGACCTACCCGTGGTATGGGTCCGTTGCGTGCGACGCCTTCTGTTCGGCCCCATCGCCGGCGCCGTGTTCGTGGCGGGCGTGGTGGGCCTGCCCTTCGCCGTACCCGGGTACAGCCAGGTTCGCCAGACGGTCAGCGAGATCGGAGAGGAAGGCTCGCCGGCGCGGGTCCCCTTCACGCTCCTGCTCTGCGCCGTCGCGGTTTGCATTCTGTTGTTCTCTTCGGGCCTGCGAGCGGCGATGCGTGGGCGCGGCGCCTCATCCATCGGGGCTTACGTGACCGGGGCGACGGCGCTGTCCGTGGCCGGGGTGGGCGTCTTCGCCTTTCCGCACCCGCTTCACAACGTGTTCGGCCTGTCCGAGCTGGTCGGCTACCAGGCGCCTCTCTTCGTCGCGCTCGGTCTGCGGGTCATCCCCGACGCGAAGGGAGTCGTGCGCTTCTCGTGGCTCATGTACGCGCTCATCTGGATCGCGATCGCCATGAACCTGACCGCCATCTTCCGGAGCGGCGCCGTCTGGTCACACCTGAAGCCTTGTTACGGTCTCGTGCAGCGAGCGCTCTTCGCGACGTGGTTCGCGTGGTCCGCGGGGACAGGGTGGCTCCTCTTTCGCCAGGGGACCGAAGCCGGAAGAAGGTGAGCGAGCCGGCAAGCTGACGCGCTCCTCACGGGACGCAAGGGCAGCAGTAGTACAGGCAGCAGGACGGCGTGGGGATGGGGATGACCGTGCAACCGAGTGAGGGATCGGGGGCGGAGTTCGTATCCATGCACGTCATCTCGAACTGGGAGGCGCCGCAGATCGAGGTGCAGCTCTCGGTGCCTCCTGACACTCCGCCATCGGGCAGGACGGTGGCTCCGTTGCTGACCTGGCAGATCTGACCCGGCGCGTGCGCGAAGCATCCCGGCCCGGAAGGGTCGGAGCTGACCTGCACGTTCCCGGGGTAGCGACAACTCCCGCCGCCGTTGGAGCCGGCTTGCTGCGACGAGGCCGAGCCTCCGGACGAAGTGGCGGCGGAACAAGCGGCCGTGAGCAGCGCGAGAGCGAGCCAGGCGACGCTCCTCATGCCCTGAAATGAAGCACGAACGGCCATGCTGCGCCCCCGGCCTTCCCCTGCGCTGGGTTACCCGTGCTGATCGGGCGAGCCCGCGAACCGGTACCCGATGCCGCGCACGGTCTGCACGTAATCGGCCGCCTCACTCAGCTTGCTTCGCAGGCGCTTCACGTGCGTGTCCACCGTCCGCGTCGTCACGTCCGCCGAGATCCCCCACACGTCGCTCAGGAGCGTGTCGCGCGACTGCACCTGGTCGCGCCGGTCGTGAAGCGTCACGAGCAGCTTGTACTCCAGCGGCGTGAGCGTCACTTCTTGCCCGGCGACCCACACGCGCTGCTCGTCGCGGTCGACGCGCAGGATCCCGAACTCGATGGGCTTGGTGGGGTCGACCGAAGGGCGCGCGCGCCGCAGGGCCGATTCGATGTGCCCCAGCACCTCGCGCATGCTGAAGGGCTTGCCGATGACGTCGGTCACGCCGGCGCCGCCCACCACTTCCTGCTGATCGACCGCGAGCATCGCGATGACCGGGACGCCGCGCGTCGCCATCTCGCCCTCGAGGGCGCGGCAGACGCCCGCGGGCGTCATGTCCGGCAGCTCGGCGTCGAGCAGCACGATGTCCGGGCGCCGCTCGCGCGCCATGCGCATGCCCTCGCTCGCATTCTGTGCAGTCTGCACCCCGTGCCCCGAGCGCCGAAGCTGCTCGTCGAGGACCTCCCGGGATTCCTTGTCGTCGTCGATGACGAGAACGCGCGCCATAAGCTATGTCCCTGCTGCCAATTTCCCCCAATCCTCGGGCGCATTCAAATTCAATCGGACGCGCCTGTCGAGCACGGGAATTCGGCCGATTCTGAGGGGATCCCACCCGCGGAGCACGTGGTCGAGCCGGCTGTCGGCTGCCAGCCCCAGGACGTGGGTGACCAGGGCGGGCGACAGGAGCACCGGGTGGCCGCCCAGGCCCTCGTGGATGGGGACGACGGCGTCGACCCGCTCGGTCAGGCCCGCGTGGAGGGCCCGCCACACGTCCGCGACGGGGGCCGGCACGTCTACCGGCAGGACGAACGCCGGGGCGCCGGAGACCCGCAGCCCGCACTGCAGCGAGGAGAACGGGCCGTGCTCGGGCGCCGGGTTGACCACGACGGACGCCCGGTCCTCGAGCTCGGGAAGCGCCTGGAGGTAGCGTTCTCGGTCGAACCCCAGGACGAGCACGGCTTCGGCCCCGAGGGCCTCGATCGCGTCGAGCTGGTGCTCGAGCCACGGCTTGCCGCCGATGGCCCAGAGGCCCTTGGGCTCCCCCATTCGTGAGGAACGCCCGGCGGCGAGGACGATGACCTCAGGCAGCACCGGGGGTCCGCCCGTGGTGGACGCTCAGGAGCTGCGCCGCGATGCTCACGGCGACTTCTTGCGGCGATTTCCCCCCCGTGTCGAGCCCGATCGGGCAGTGGACGCGATCGAGATTCTCCGCCGGGATGCCGCGCGCCTCGAGGCGGTCGCGAAAGCGACGCCACTTCGTCTTGCTGCCGATGAGGCCGAGGTAGCGCGCGGGGCGCCTCACGACGTCGGCGACGATGGCCTCGTCCACGTCGTGCCGGTGCGTCATGATCGCGACGTACGTGCGGTCGGCGCTCCACGGCATGTCGCGCACGTAGGCGTCCCACGGCACGGGGTGGCGGTGCACCTCGGGCGGCAGGGCGCCGGCCCATTCGTCGCGCTCGTCGACCGCGTGAATCGAGAAGGGCGTGCCGGAGAGGACGCGGCAGACCGCCTGCGCCACGTGGCCCGCGCCGAAGAGGTGCAGCTGAGGCCCGACGTTCTGGACGTCGACGAAGGTCTCGACAACGCCCCCGCAGCACTGTCCGGCGGCAGCGCCGAGCGGGTAGCGGCACACCTTGCTCTCGCCGGAGGCGATGCACGCGCGCGCTTCCTCGATGACGAGCTGCTCGAGGTGGCCGCCACCGACTGTGCCGAAGAAGGTGCCGTCGCCGAGGACGACCATCTTGGTGCCCGGCGCCGACGGGGTGGATCCGGCGCACCGCACGACGGTCACGAGCGCCGCCGGCGTGCCGCTCTCGGCCAGCTCCTCGAGCTTACGCGTCCAGGCCCACATGGTGCAGGAAGTCCCTCGTGAGATTCAGGGCCACTTGCCGCCGGTAGCGGGCCGTCGAGCGCACGTCGTCGATGGGCGCGATGGCGCGGCCGATCGCGTCGCCCACCCGGTCTGCGCTCTCTCCGGCGACGATCGCCTTCTCCGCCTCGTGCGCGCGCACCACGATGGGCGCGACGCCGCCGAGCGCGATGCGCACCTGGTGGACACGGCCGGCGCGCCCACCGCTCACGTCGGCGCACGCGGCGAAGCAGACCTTCGAGATCGCTTGCGCACGTCGCGGCCCCACCTTGCGGTAGAAGTGCACGCGCCGGTCGCCTGCGCTCGCGCGCGGCACGACGACGGAGGCGATGATCTCGCCGGGACGCGCGACGGTCTTCTTGTAGCCCGTGTGGAAGTCCGCGTACGGCACGCGGCGCGTGCCGGCGCGCGAGGCGAGCACCAGCTCCGCTCCGTAAGCGAGGAGGGCGGGAGGCGAGTCCGCCGCGGGCGACGCGTTGGCGATGTTGCCCCCGAGTGTCCCGCGGTTCTGGATCGCGATGCCGCCGGTCTCGCTCGCGGCCTGCACGAGCATCGGCAGCTCGCGCACGACCACCTCGTGCCGCCGGACGTCGGTGTACGTCGTGAGCGCGCCCAGCACGATCGCGTCGTCGCGAACCTCGATGCCGCGAAGCTCGTCGATGCCCCACACGTCGACCCAGCGCGCGTGCCCGAGCTTGCCCGCCGAGAGGAGCACCATGACGTCGGTCCCGCCCGCGAGCGGCCGGTAGCCCGCCTCGATGCGCTCGCACGCCTCGCGGAGCGTGGCCGCGGGGGCGAGCTCGAAGTCTCCGATGTCGCTCCTCACGGCGCACCTCGCTCGAGCTGCACGGCGCGAAGGACGCTCTCGAAGATGCGCGTGTACCCGGTGCAGCGGCAGATGTTTCCGGCGAGCGCCTCGCGCACGTCGCTCTCGGTGGGGTCCGGCACCCGGTCGAGCAGCGCTCTCGCCGCGAGGATCATGCCCGGCGTGCAGATACCGCACTGGGCGCCGCCGAGCTCCGCGAACGCCTGCTGGATCGACGCGAGCGTGTCGCGCTTCGCCAGCCCCTCGATGGTCGTCACCTCGCGCCCGCGCACCTGCGCCACGGGCACCAGGCACGAGTCGACCAGCTTGCCGTCGACGAGCACGGCGCAGGCGCCGCACTCGCCCTCGCCGCACCCCTCCTTGGTCCCCGTCAGCGCGAGGTCCTCGCGCAGCACGTCGAGCAGACGCCGCATGGGATGCACGCAGGCCGTGCGCTCCTCGCCATTCACCCTCAGGGCGATGTCCACGTCACGCGACACGGTCACCTCCTTCGGGTGCTCGAGTCCGCACTCTCGCTTCGCTCGAGCCTGCGGACTCCATGCTCTCGAAGAGCACCTCGGGCCTCGCCGGCACGCGCCGCACGCTGACCCCCGTCGCGTCGAGGATCGCGTTGGCGATCGCCGGCGCGGGGCCATCCATCGGCAGCTCGCCGATTCCCTTGGCCCCGTGCGGCCCCTGGGCGTACGGCTGCTCGTCGAACACCACGCGGATGGGCGGCACGTCGGCGCTCGTCGGCACGATGTAGTCGGTCATCCGGTCGTTGGCCATGCGGCCGTCCTTCCACACGACGTTCTCGAAGAGCGCCCAGCCGATCCCCTGCGCCACGCCGCCCTCGATCTGCCCCGCGGCGAGCACCGGGTGAATCACTTTTCCCACTTCCTGAAGCGCCCAGAAGTCCTCGACGCGCGCTTCGTAGGTGCGCATGTCGACCGCCACCTGGGCGACGTAGACGGCCCACGAGTAGGCGCCGTACGCGTCGCCGCGGAAGCGTTCCTCGTCCCACGTGATGTCCTTGGGCTGCACGTACTCCGCTGTCGCGCGGAGGCGTCCGTGCTCGCGCACGTACTTCGCGCAAGCCTCGCGGAAAGCGCGCGCGTCGTAGGGCTCGCGCAGCGTGCCCGCCGCCACGAGCTGCGCCTTGATCGACGACGCCGCCGACTCGACGAGCTTGCCGACGATGGTGCACGTGCGCGACGCGACCGTGGGCCCGCTGTTGGGCACGTCACGCGTGTCCGGCGTGGCCACCTCGATGTCGTCGTAACCGACGCCGATCGCGTCCGCGGCGATCTGCGCGAAGATGGTGCTCGTCCCCTGTCCGATCTCGGTGCTCGCCGCGAGCACGCGCACGCGTCCGTCGGCCATGCCCTCGGCGCCGACGATGGACGCGAGGTGCTTCTCGCCCGATCCGGTGAACCCGGTGCCGTGAAGGAACGTCGCGAGCCCCATCCCGCGCCGAACTGGTCCGCCGCGCGCGTTCTCCTCGGCGAAGCAGGCGCGCTTGGCGTTCCACTCGCTGAGCGTCATCGCGCGCTCGAGCATCGCGCCCATGTCCACGTCGTCGCGCACCACCTGCCCCGTGGCGAGCGTCTGACCCTGCCGCACGAAGTTGCGGCGGCGCAGCTCCTCGGGCCTCAGCCCGAGCACGCGCGCGACTTCGTCCATGTGCCGCTCGAGCGCGAAGAGCGACTGCGGCGCCCCGAAGCCGCGGAAGGCGCCGTGCGGCGGCGCGTTCGTCGCAACCGCGCGCGCCCGGATGCGCACGTTCTCGACGTCGTACGGCCCCGCCGCGTGGATGCAGCCGCGCGAGAGCACCACCTGCGAGAGCGTCGAGTACGCCCCGCCGTCGATGGCGAAGTCGATGTCCAGCGCGACGATCCGCCCGTCGCGGGTGATGGCGGTGCGGTGGCGCGTGCGCGAGGGATGCCGCTTGGTCGTCGCGGCCATGTCCTCGGCACGGTCGTAGACGATCTTCACGGGCCGCCCGCTCTTCTTCGCGAGCAGGGCCGCGTGCACGGCGATCATCGAGGGGTACTCCTCCTTGCCGCCGAAGCCGCCCCCGGTCTCCATCTGCACGACGCGCGCGTGCTCCGGCCCGACGCCGAAGAGCTTCATCAGCGCCTTCTGGATGTAATACGGGCACTGCATCGAGCCGCTCACCGTGATGGCGCCGCTCGCCGCGTCGACGACGGCGATCATCCCGTTCGGCTCGATGTAGAGCTGCTCCTGCGCGCCGGTCGCGTACTCGCCCTCGACGAGCACGACGTCGGCGGCTACGCGAGCGAGGGCCGCGTCCACGTCGCCCTTGCGGATCCAGTACTCCTTGAACACGTTGTCCGCGCCCCACACGACGGTGCGCGCGGCGATCGCGTCCTCGATCGTGAACACCGCCGGCAGCGGCTCGACGTCGATGTGCACCGCGGCGCGCGCCTTCTCGAGCAGCGCGCGACTCGGATGCGCGAGGAGCACCACCGGCTCCTCGGGGTGGTTGATGACGCCGTCGGCGAGCGCCGGCTGATCGTCGTTGATGAGGGCGACCACGTTGTGCGGCACGTCGCGGGCCGTGACGACCGTGATCTCGTCCCACGGGATGCCGGGGCCGAACGTGATGCCGCGGATGCGCCCGCGCGCGCACGAGCTGCGCACGGTGACGCCGTGGATCAGTCCGGGCATCGTCACGTCGTCGACGTATCGGGCGCGGCCCGTGACCTTCGCGTGCGCTTCTTTTCGGAGGACGGGCTGGCCTATGGACGACATCGGGAAGCCCCGGAATCTGCACCGGAAGGGTACGCCCCGGCAAGGGGTCCGGGCTATGCTCCGGGCGCTGCGAATGACCGTGCGCATCCTGTATTTCGCCGGGCTCCGGGAGGCCCTCGGGCTGGCCGAGGAGACGCTCGAGCTGCCCGCCGGGGTGGCCACCGTGGCGGCCCTGGCGGACCACCTGGCGCGCCGGCACCGGGCCTACGCCGAGCGCCGGGGGCACGTCCGCATCGCCCGCAACGAGGCGTTCGCGGGGGACGACGAGCCGCTGGCCGACGGGGACGTGGTGGCCCTCATCCCCCCGGTGGCAGGAGGCTGAGCCGTGACGGGGGCGGCGAAGGGACCCATCCGGGTGGCGACCGTGACCGTGAGCGACACGCGCACCGCCGCCGACGACGAGGGCGGCGCCCGGCTGCGCGAGCGCCTCGAGGCGGCCGGGTTCGTCGTGCCGGTGCGCCAGATCGTGCGCGACGAGCCGGAGGAGCTGCGGGCGGTCATCGCCCGCGTGTGCGACGAGGACCTGGCCGACGCGATCGTCACGACGGGCGGCACGGGCATCGCCCCGCGCGACCGCACCTACGAGGCGGTGTGCGCGCTGCTCGAGAAGACGCTCGATGGCTTCGGCGAGGCCTTCCGGCGGCTCTCCTGGGACGAAGTGGGCGCACGGGCGGTGCTCTCGCGCGCGGTCGCCGGCATCCACCGGGGGCGGCTGGTCGCGGCGCTGCCGGGGAGCCCCAAGGCGGTGGTGCTCGCGGTGGACCGCGTGCTCGCGCCCATCTTGCCGCACGTGGTGGCGCTCGCGCGGGGGGAGAAGCATGGGCACTGAGGCAAAGCCGATCGGGTTCGACGAGGCGCGCGCGGCGATCCTCTGGGGCGTGCGCGTGCTGGCGAGCGAGCGCGTGCCGCTGGTGGACGCCGCTGGACGCGTGCTCGCGGCGGATCTTGTGGCTGCCGGGCCGCTTCCGCCGTTCGACTACAGCGCCATGGACGGCTACGCGGTCGCCACGGCGGACATCGAGGGCAAGGGGCCCTGGGCGCTTCCGGTCCTCGGGGAGAGCAGCGCCGGCAAGGCGGCCCCCGCGCTGCCTCGCGTGACCGCTTGCCGCATCTTCACCGGCGCTCCCATCCCGCACCGCGCCGACGCGGTGGTGATGCAGGAGAACGTGCAGCGGGACGGAGACAGCATCCGGCTCTCGGAGCCGGTGAAGAAGGGGCAGCACATCCGGCGCGCCGGCGAGGATCTGGCCCGCGGCGCGGTCGCGATCGGCGGCGGGACGCGGCTCCTGCCCGGCGGGGTCGCGCTCGCCGCGATGCTCGGCGTCTCGGAGCTCGCCGTGGCGCGCCGGCCGCGCGTGACCATCCTCTGCACCGGTGACGAGCTGCGCTCACCCGGCGACGAGGCGGCGCCCGCGTCGATCCCCGAGTCGAACAGCGCGGCCCTCGCGTCGCTGGCGGGGCAGGCGTCGGCCGTGGTGCGCATCGCGCCCATCGCCAGAGACGAGCCCACGGCGACGCAGCGGGCCATCGAGCAGGCGCTCGACGGCACCGACGTGCTGCTCACGGTCGGCGGCGTGAGCGTGGGTGACCACGACGTGGTGCGCCCCGCGCTCGAGCGCGCCGGGGTCAAGCTCGACTTCTGGCGCGTGGCGATCAAGCCGGGCAAGCCGCTCGCCGTGGGGCGCAGCGCGAACGCTCACGTCCTGGGCCTCCCGGGCAATCCGGCGAGCGCGCTCGTCACCTTCGCCGTCTTCGGTATGCCCCTGCTGCGCGCGCTGCAGGGCGACGTTCGCCCCCTTCCCCTCCCGCTGCGCGCCGCGCTGTCGGCCGAGCGAAAGCGATCGCCCGATCGACTGGAGCTCGCGCGGGCGTTTCTCGAGCACGAAGGCGGGAAGCTGGCGGCACGCATCCACGACAACCAGGCTTCGGGTGCCGCGACGAGCCTCGCCCACTCCGACGGCCTCGCGTTCATTCCGCCTGGAGACGGCAGCGCCGCGAAGGGCGAGATGCTCGACTTCGTTCGCTGGGGCGACGCGTGATCGGAAGCGGACGCGGATTCCGACGCCGACGTCCGATTCCGATTTCCGACGCCGATCTCCGAGTCCGAGTCCGAGTCCGTGTCGGTGTCGGTGTCGGTGTCGGGCTCCGTTGGCGGCCCTCCTTCACCGCCTCGGCGCCGGGCGGTGAACGGTCGTGAGCGCGGTCGCCGGGATCTTCGTCGGCGGCCGCGGCGAGCGCATGGGCGGCGCTGCGAAGGGGCTCCTCGCCGCCCCCGACGGCCGCCCCATCGTCGAACGTGTGAGCGACCTGCTCCAGAGGCTGGGGCTCGAGGTCGTGCTCGTGGGAAGAGACGCGCGATACGACTCGCTCGGGCTGCGTGCTGTGGAGGACGAGCCCAGTGGAATCGGCCCGCTCGGAGGGCTCATCGGCTTGCTCCGGCACGCCGGCGGCCGCGTCGTCCTCGCGATCGCCTGCGACATGCCCTTCATCGAACTCGCGCTCCTCGGTCGGCTGCTCGATGCGCCGGCTGCTCCGGTCGTGGCGCCCCGCCGGGAGAATCGCTGGGAACCGCTGTTCGCACGCTATGATCCGCAACGGGTGCTTCCAACCGCACGCGCACGGGCCGAAGAGGGTCTGTACTCCCTGCAAGGTCTGCTCGACGCGGTCGGTGCGAAGACGCTCGCCCTCGACGCTCCTGATTGGACGGCGCTAGAGGACTGGGATTCGCCCGCAGACCAGATGGCGGGAGTGCGTGGCGCTGTTAGCGCAGGAAGTGCGCACCGGGCAACGTCCGACGAGGACATGTTGCAGGAGTACCCGCGTCGTTCGCGGACCCCGGACTGGTTCATTCGCGTCGAAGAAGTGAGTGCCGGCGTCTACCGGGTGTCCGCACGGAACCGATGGGGGCACGAGTGCGGCCACACCGGGATGGCCGGAACGGACCAGGAGATGGAGGGGCTCATCGAGGTCGTCGAGGGCTACATCGCCAACAACTAGGTTGTCCGAGTACCTGGCCCGGCTCGACATCGCCTCCAGGCGCCGACGCAAGGCTGTGAAAACAGGGATGAACTGGCGACCGCGCGACGCTTGCCGCGACGGGAGTTGCGCGTTGGTCCCAAAGAGCGGCGATTGGCTCGACTCGCGCGGCGCATTCTGACGAAAGAGCGGCGCAAGCTGTCCAAAGCGCTGCGCGTTCGTCGACTCGCGCCGCTCTTTGGTCCACTCGCGCTGCTCTTTCGGGCGAAAGAGCGGCGCTTTCGACCCAACGAGCGGCGATTGGCTCGGCTCGCGCTGCTCATTCGGACCAAAGAGCGGCTCTCTCGGACGAAAGAGCGGCGCGTTGGTCCCAAAGAGCGGCTCTTTGGGACGAAAGAGCAGCTCTTTGGGACGAAAGCGCGGCTCTTTCGGACGAATCAGCCGCTCGTGTCGAGCACAGCGCCGCTCTCGTCACCTCTTTTGTCGTCCGCCGTCCAGAGCCGGAGGGCTGCGTCAGAGGCAGCGCGGGCGTCAGTGGCCGCGTCCGCAACGCAACGCCGCGAAAACAGGGTGGTGGCCAGCGCTCAGTGATGATGCCCGTGGGATTCGTGGTCGTCGGCACACCGCGCGTCCTGCCAGCCGACCCAGTACGCGCCCTCGGGGCCGTGCTCGCGCTTCCAGATGGGCGCTCGCGCCTTCACGCGGTCGATGAGGGCGCGGCAAGCGCGGTACGCCTCGTCGCGATGCGGCGCGCTCGCCGCGCACACGACGGCGAGATCGCCGACGACCAGCGCGCCGACCCGGTGGGTCACCGCGAGGCGCACGCCGGCGATCTCGCGCTCGATTTCCTCGACGATTCGCGTCATCTCGGCGACGGCCATGGTGCCGTACGCCTCGTATTCGAGCTTCACGACGGCACGGCCCTCGTTCGTGTCGCGCACCGCGCCGAGAAAGACGCACACGGCGCCGGCGCCGCCGTGCTTCACCGCGGCGATGGCCTCGTCCACCGAGAGAGGCGCGTCGCGCATCGCGACGAGACGCGCCGTCACGAGCGCTCCGCCGGCCGGGTCACGTCGCCGCTCTTGCCGCCGCTCTTGCTCTCCAGGCGCACCGCGCCGATGGACGCCCACCGGTCGGCGCTCTTGATCATGTCGTACACCGTGAGCGAGGCGACGCTCGCCGCGACCATCGCCTCCATCTCCACGCCCGTGCGGTCCACCGCCTCGACGACGGCGCGCAGGCGGATCTCGGCGCGCGCCGCGTCCAGCTCGAAGTCCACCGAGGCGCGTGTCGTGCGCACCGGATGGCAGAGCGGCACGAGCTCGGCGGTCCGCTTGGACGCGAGGATCCCCGCGATGCGCGCGGCCGCGAGCACGTCTCCCTTCGCGGCCGATCCCGACGCGATGGCCTCGACGACCGCGCGCGTCGTCGTCACGTGCGCCGTCGCCACCGCGCGACGCGCCGTCTCCGCCTTGTGTCCAACGTCCACCATGTGCGCCTCCCCCGAGCGCCCCAGATGGCTGAGCACGACGCCCGCGATCTCGTCGTACGCCCGCGCCAGCTTCTCGGGTCGCCCCGCGCACTTGGCGAGAGCGTAACGGTCCAGCGCGCGCAGCGAGCGCCACCTCGCCACGTCGAGGGGACGCGACGTCCCGAGCGCTGCCACGACCTTTGGCGGTGGCTGCGTCTCGTCCGGCTCGAGCTCCGCCGCGATGGGCTCCGCCGGCGGGCGCGCCGCCTCGAGCACGCCGAGGGCCGACTCGTCCACGCTGGCCCGCGTCCCCGCCGCCACGATGCGCCGGCGGTCGTCCACCCGGAGCGACAGCCAGCCGTCGAGGGAGAGCTTCCGACCGAGCCCGTCGAGCACGCGCCTCGCCGCCAGGGGCATGTAGGCCAGCGTGTCGTCTATCTGCTCGAATTCGTAGACGCCCTGGACCGGCATCGCGGGGGGACTATGTCATGGGAAACCGGGGCTGTCCTAGCCGCGTATTTGCTAGGCTCCTACCCTTCTCATGAGCGCCGCCACCGAGCCCCGCCGCTACCTGCCGCTCGCGGCAGGCGTGTCCCGCGGGCCCCGCATCGAGCCGCGGACGGTACGCGTGTCGCTCACCGACCGGTGCGACCTGGCGTGCGTCTACTGCCGCCCCTCACGCACCGACGGCTACCTCGAGAAGCGGCTGGACGACGACGCGTGGAAGGCGATGGTGCGCGCCCTGTTGCGCGCCGGCGTGCGTCGCGTGCGCATCACCGGCGGCGAGCCGCTGCTCCACCCGCGGGTCACCGAGCTCGTCGCGTTCGTGGCGTCGCTCGGCGTCGAGGACCTCGCGCTGACGACGAACGCGACGCTGCTCGAGAAGCTCGCGCGCCCCCTGCGCGACGCCGGCTTGCGACGCCTCACGGTCTCGCTCGATTCGCTCGTGCCCGAGCGCTTCTGGCGCATCACGCGCGGCGGCCGGCTCGACCGCGTGCTCGCCGGCATCGACGCGGCGCGCGCCGCCGGGTTCGACGAGCTCAAGACGAACACCGTGGTGCTGCGCGGCGACAACGACGACGAGCTCCCGGCCCTCGTGGAGTGGGCCTGGGCGCGCGGGATCGTCCCTCGCTTCATCGAGGTGATGCGCGTCGGCGAGGGCGCGAAGCTGCCGGCGGAGAAGCTCGTGGGGCACGACGAGATGCGCCAACGTCTGGCCCACGTGCTCGCCGACGACACCGGCCGCCGCGTTCCGGATCGCGGTCCCGCCAAGTACGTCGTCTCGCGCCACGATCCGCGGCTGCGCGTCGGATTCATCACCGGGACGACCGACACCTACTGCGACACGTGCGATCGCCTCCGCGTCGCCTCCGACGGAACGCTGCGGCCGTGCCTCGCGACGAACGACGGCGTCGCCGCGATGGACCTCGCGCAGCGCGGCGACGTCGACGGACTGGTCGGCGCCATCGGCGAGGCCTGGGCCCTCAAGCCCGACGGCGACACGTGGAAGGGCTGCACCGAGCAGACCGCCGCCGACGTGTCGATGCGCGCCATCGGCGGCTGATGGGGCGTTCGCTCACTTCTCGTACGCGAGCACGCCGGCGTCGTGCAGCTCGGCGATGACGGCGAGCGTCTTCTCGTCCTGAGCCCCCTCCATCAGCTCGAGGAGGGTCTTCGTCCCGTCGATCCGCTTGGTGAAGGACAGGGCGTCCTCCGACAGCCCGAACCAGTCGAGGTCCGTCGCGGGCACCGCCATGCTCACGCGCTTGTTCAGCGGCGGGGGGGCCGCCACCTCCTGCGTGGAGATGGGCCGCGTCGCGCTGATGAGCGCCTCGGAGCTCCGCGCGTACGCGTCCGGATCGAACGGCGGGCGCTCGGTCGTCGGCTCCTTGGGCTTGTCGCCACCTCCGCTCACGACACCATCCTAACAGTCCGCCGGCAGGTACCGCAGCACCATGTCGGTGAGCTCGTCGGCCACCTCCCGCGCCCGCTTCGGTTCGAGCTCGGCGAGGACGGCGGCGTGCGTGACGGCCTCCACCACGTTGCAGAGGACGAAGGCCGTGGCGCCGAGCCGGCTGCGCCGGAGCTCGCTCTTGCGGGCCTCGAGGAACAGGGCGACGAGGGCCTCCACCTCGCGCTCGACGCTCACCACCTGCTCCAGCCGCCCGACGCGCGGCACCTGCTCGATGAGCACCTTGTGCAGCCGCGGGTCCACGGCGTGCGCCTCGAACATCGCGTCGATCATCGTGCGGCACGCCTCGGCGAGCGGCGCCGTGGCGACCTCGGCGAGCTTGGACTTCACGAGCGCCGTCATCGACGCCGTGTGGCGCTCGACCAGCGCCGCGACGAGCGCCTCCTTGCTCGGGAAGTACTGGTAGAGGGAGCCGACGCTGACACCGGCCGCCATCGCGATGCGGTTGGTGCTCGCGCGGTCGTATCCGGTGGAACAGAGAACGCGAGCGGTCGCGTCGAGGATGGCGTCCACGGTGGCCTGCGATCGCTGCTGGCGAGGCTTTTTTCGCGGTGCGGTGCGTGCCCTCGGCGCCATGGCGTTCCTCCCGGAATGCGAGTTGTCGATATGAGCGATAGCTCGCATATTCCACCTCAGCAAGGGAGAGCAACCATGCATAGTCTTTCTCGCTGGTCGGCGGGGCCCCTCCCCCGCCTCCGCATCTTCGACGCGCTCGGATCCGTCCGGGCACTCTGGAGCTTCGTCGACCTCGTTCGTCACCCCGACCACCTCGATCGCGTGTTCGAGATATCGGACCGCATGGTCAAGCGGCGCACCGAGGTGCTCGACGTGATGCGCGATCACTTCCGGCGCGACGCCACCGGCGCCGCCGCCCTGCAAGACAAGCCGCGGCTGCGCATCGACCTCGACGAGCTGGTGACGCTCCCCGAGGGGACGCTGGGCCGCACCTTCGCGGATCACATGCGCGCCAACGGTCTGGACCCGAAGAGCCTCCCGTCGCTCGCGGCGGGCGACGAGCTGGAGTTCATTCGCGCGCACCTCTACGAGACGCACGACGTCTGGCACGCCGTCACCGGCTTCCGGACCGACGTGGCCGGCGAGCTCGGACTGCAGGCGTTCTACGCGGCGCAGGCGCCCGGCGGGCTCCCCTGGATGCTGATGGCCATGGGCTTCCTCAACACGGCGCTCTACGCGATGGGCGACCGGGAGAGGCGCCTCGACGCCATCTCGCGCGGCTGGGAGATGGGTCGCGCGTCGAAGCCCCTCTTCGGCGTGCGGTGGGACCAGCTCTGGTCCGCTCCCATCGAACAAGTGCGTCGCTCGTTCGGCGTGCAGGCGTACGCCGCGGCCTGAGCTAAGTTCGCGCGCATGAGGCGCGCCGTTCTTCTGGGATTGCTCCTTGCCCTGTCGTGCGATCAGGGGGGCAACGTCGTCGGGGCCACCGACGGCGGTTCGTCGCTCGGTCCCTTCGGCAGCGCACCCGCGGTGACGTCGACCACGCAGCTCGCCCACCTGAGCGGGCCCGTGGACGTCGTTCGCGACAAGAACGGCCTTGTGCACATCTGGGCGACGAGCACCACCGACGCGCTGCGCGTCGAGGGCTACCAGTGCGCGAGGGACCGCTCGGTGCAGCTCGAGCTCCTCCGGCGCTTCGCCGAGGGCCGCACCGCGGAGCTCCTGGGCGACGCCGACCCGAGCCTCATCGACCAGGACATCACGATGCGCATGATCGGCCTCGGGCGCGTCGCCACGCAGATGTACGACGCGCTCGCGCCGGACAGCGAGCTCAAAGCGTGGCTCGACGCCTATTCCGACGGCATCTCGCAGTTCTTCGCGCGCGTCCAGAGCGGGGACGAGACGCTTCCGAAGGGGATGATCGGCATCTCTCACGGCGCCTTCACCCCGTGGACCGGCGCAGACTCGCTCGCGATCGGACGGCTCGAGTCGTACGAGCTGGCGTACACCGGGGATTCCGAGATCGCGCAGACCACCTTCGTGCAGGCGGCGCGCACGCAGTTCGCCGGCACCAAGCGCGCGAACATCAACGTCGACCTGCTGCGCTTCGCGCCGCTCGACCCCACGCTGGCGATGGACGGGTTCCCGGACGACACGACCCACTCGATGCTTCGCCCCGCGCCCCTCGCGCCTCGCGGACCGCTTCCCACTCCGGTCGTCTCGCCGGCGGTGCTCGCTGCGGCGGGGCCGTTCGTGCATGCCGCGGAGGCCGTGCGCAACGTGCTCGGCAAGCTCGGGATGCGGGGCTCGAACGACTGGATCGTCGGCCCCCAGCGCACGGCGACGGGGCACGCCATGCTCGCGAACGATCCGCACCTCTCGCTCAGCGCGCCCTCGGTGTTCTGGCTCGTCCAGATCGACGCGCACGATCCGACGGCGAAGGACGCGAGCGGCGATCTGCACGTCCAGGGCACGGCGTTCCCGGGCATCCCGGGCATCATCCTGGGCTTCAACCAGCACATCGCCTGGGGTGCGACGACGGCGGACTACGACGTGACCGACGTCTACAGCGAGAAGCTGACCCCGGACGGGACCGCGGTGGTCTTCAAGGGCCAGAACGTGCCGCTGCAGAAGGTCCGCGAGGAGATCGCGATCGCCGGCAGCGCGCCCATCGAGTACGACGTGCTCGTCGTCCCGCACCACGGGCCGATCGTGCCGAACATCGTCAACCATCGCGTGGTGCCGCCCGACCCGACGCAGGGCGCGATGAGCATCGCGTGGACCGGTTCCAAGGCGACGAACGAGCTCGCTGCGGTCTCGGGTTACCTGCGCGCGACGAGCGTCGAGGACTTCCGTGCCGCCGTGCGGCAGTTCGCGGTCGGCGCGCAGAACTGGGTCGTCGCCGACACGGGGGGCAACATCTTCTACACGACGCAGTCGCAGATCCCGCTTCGTGACCCGCAAGCCTACAAGTGGGACCCGACGACGTTCACGGGGACGCTCCCGTGCTTCGTCGAGCCGGGAGACGGCACCGCCGAGTGGACGGGGCAGTACCTCGACGAGGCGTTCGTCCCGCACGTGAAGAACCCGGCGAAGCACTACGTCGGCACGGCCAATGGCGATCAGGTCGGCGGCACGCTCGACAACGACCCGTCGAACGACGTGCTGCCGAACGGCCAGCCCATCTACCTCGCGTGCTGGCACGACCCGGGGTTCCGCGTGGGCCGCATCCACCAGCTCATCGAGGGACTCGGGCACCCGGCGACGCTCGACGACCTGGCGACGATCCAGGCGGACGCGCGGTCGGCGCTCGGAGCGAAGCTCGCGCCGGGGCTCCTCACGTCCCTCGCGCACGCGGAGGCGGAGGCGATGACGCCGGGGACGCACCCGGACCTGACGTCGGTCGTGAGCGGCTCGCGGTACAAGGCGGCGAACGTCCCTCAGCTCGTGTCGCTGCTCCAGCAGTGGGGCACCGACGGGTACGACACGCCTCCGGGCGTGAGCCTCGACGACGGCTCGCTCGTGACCGACGCCACCCAGACGGCCGACAGCCAGGCCACCCTCCTCTTCCAGACGTGGCTCATGCGCGCGATGCAGGCCGTCCTCGGGGACGAGCTGACCGCGATCAACCAGAACCCGCCGCCCTTCGGCTACCACGACCTGCGCGCCGTGCTGACATACCTCCTCACCGCTGTCCCGAGTACGCTCGCGACGTACGACGCGACCACCGGCGACAGCGTGCTGTTCGACGATCTGACGACCACCGGTGTGACCGAGACGCGCGACGAGCGCCAGGTGACCTCGCTCCTCGACGCGCTCGATTTCCTCGCCACGCAGCTCGGGAGCGATCGCAACCAGTGGCGATGGGGCAAGCTCCACACGCTGCGCTTCGAGTCGCTCGTGTCGCTCTGGCAGGCCCTGTCGATCCCGCCGACGGGCGACCCGAAGTGGCCCAACGGCTTCCCGCGGCACGGCGACGGGTTCAACATCGACGTCGGCGAGCCGGACTCGATCCCGGTGAAGCTCGCCGACGCGACGTTCACCTATGGCGAGGGCCCGACGCAGCGGTTCGTCATCGACATGGATCCGTCGGGACCCGTCGCGCGCAACGTATTGCCCGGCGGCGAGATATGGGACAACCAGAGTCCCCACTTCCGCGACGAAGCCGAGCTGTGGCGGCGCAACGAGAACCACCCGTTGCCCTTCGCGCACGACGACGTGCTGGCCACCGCCGAGTCTCGCGTGCAGTACAAGCCCTGAGCGCTATTCGCCCTTCGAGCGCACGACGATCTTGCGCGCCTTGGCCGCGGCGGCCTTCGGCAGGTGCACGACCAGCGTGCCGTTCTTGGTCTCGGCCGAGATGGAGCCCGTGTCGATGCCCGCCGGGATGCGGTAGGTCGCGCGGAAGTCCACCTCCTCGTACTCGCGCACGAGCGCCGGGGACTCTTCCTTGCTCTCGGCGCGGCGCGCGGTGAGCGTCAGCGTGTCGTTCTCGACGCGCAGATCGATGCCGTCGTTCGACACGCCGGGCACGTCGGCCACGATGAGCAGCTCGTCGGCGTTCTCGAAGACGTCAACGGGCGGCGCCGTCGTGCGGCGCCGGTATGCCCCGGCGCGGTGGATTCCGTTCTTCTGGGTGACTGCGGTGACGTCGTTCATGGGGAAGGCTCTCCTCTTGGTGCTGCTCGGCTCAGCCAGCCTTGACGGCGATCTGGCGCGGGAGCGCCTCCTTCGCCTTGGGAAGGGTGATGGTGAGCACGCCGTCCTTGAGCGTCGCCGTGACCGCGTCGGCCTCGACGCGCACCGGGAGCGGGAACTTGCGGGTGAACGCGTAGGCCTGTCGCTCGCGCAGGTGGGCCTTGTAGCCCTCGAGCGGGGCCGACTTGCGTTCGCCGCGGATGACGAGAGCGTCGTCCTCGACCGAGACCGAGACGTCGGACTCGGTGAGCCCGGGTACTTCGGCTCGCACGACGAAGGTCTCCTTCGTCTCGAGCACGTTGGTGGGCGGCCAGGCCGCAGGGTGGAAGTTGCGCTGCAGCACGCCGAGCGCGCGCAGCGTGTCGTCGAATTCTCTCCAGCCGGTCAACATGGCCACATGAGTAAACACGGCAAACGGCGCGACAAGGGGGGCACTGCTATCCTCTGCGCACTTTGAGAACGCTCGTGCTCGCGTGCTTCGCGTTCGCCTCGCTCTCGGCCGGCTCGATCGGATGCTCGGGCGCGACGGCGGTGCCTCCTCCTTCTTCCGCCGCTCCCCTCCCCGTCCCACCTCTGCCGTCGGATGGCGTGGCGGACGTTGCACCGGCGAGCGCCGCATCTCAGCAGCCGGGGACGATCGTGTTCGTCGAGGACGATTTTCCGCGAGCGCTCGCCGAGGCACGCTCGCGCGGCGTGCCGCTCTTCGTCGATACGTGGGCGACGTGGTGCCACACGTGCCTGAGCATGCGCAGCTACGTCTTCCCGGACCCGTCGCTGCGGCGCTTCGCGAATCGGTTCGTGTGGCTGTCGCTCGACACCGAGCGTGACGGCAACGCGCAGGTCGTGTCGAAGCTCGGTCCCAGGGTGCTGCCGACGCTGTACGTGATCGACTCGGCGACCGAGCATGCCCTCGTGGCGTGGCCGGGATCACTCACGGCGAACGAGCTGGCGGGAATGCTCGACCAGGCGCTCGGGACGGCGCCCGACGGAACGCTGAAACACGCCCTCGAGGTGGACGCCGCGGTCACGCACCTTCAGGAAACCAAGGACGCCGCCAAGTGCATCACCATGGCCGCTGACGAAGCGCCGCGGCTGCCGCCCGGCACGGCGCTCGCCGATGTGCTGCGCGCCGGCATCAGCTGCGCCGACGACCTGCCGGCGAAGGCGCCGGAGCGGGCGAAGCTCGCGGGAATCGTGGCGCTCGGGGACAAGGTGGCCGGCGATCTGACGCAGCCGATTCTGGCCGACGATCGCTCGGATCTCTGGGACTACGTCATCGCCGGCTACAAGGCGCTCGGCGAGAAGGAGCACGCCGGCGACCAGAAGCGGGTGGCCTCGGCGTGGGCCTCGTTCCTCGAGGATCAGGCGTCGCGGGCCGCCACCCCTGCCGCCCGCGCGGTGTTCGACGCGCACCGACTGCTCGCTTACAAGGCGCTGGGGTCGCCCGAGCGCGCCGTGCCCATGCTGCAGCAGAGCGAGCACGACTTTCCGGACGACTACAACCCTCCGGCGCGGCTTGCGTCGGCGTACCTCGCGATGAAGAAGTACGACGACGCTCTGGGAGCCATGCAGCGCGCGCTCGGCCACGCGTACGGGCCTCGCAAGCTCCTCCTCTACTCCACGGAGGCGGACGTCTACGAGGCGAAGGGCGACCACGCAGGCAGCAAGCAGGCGCTGAGCGACGCACTGGCGTACGCCAAGACGCTGCCCCTGACGGGGGGCCGCTATTCCAAGCTTCTCGAGGCTTTCCAGAAGCGCCTGGACGGCCTCAGCGCTCAACCACGATCGGCTGCCGCTTCCCCGAAGGACCCGCAGGGATCTCGTCGCAGTACGTCACGCGGATCGGGAACCCCTTGAAGTAGGCCTCCGCACGCCGCATCGTCGACTGGAAGCGTGCTTCGTCCCATTCGCGGCCGCGCACCACCTTGAGGTCCACCACGCCGCTCTTGAGCTGCGTCGCCTGGAAGGCGTTCATGCGCGCCTCCTGCAGCACCGTCACGAAGAGCATCCCCGGGACCGTGCCACCCTTGGCGTCCCGCATCGTGTCGGCGATGCGACCCTCGACGCGAGCGATCCTCCTGAGCGATCGGCCACACGGGCACGGGCCGTCGTCGGCGAGCGTCGCGACGTCCCCGTTGGCGTAGCGGATGAACGGCATGCCGAAGTTGTGCAGGTCGGTCACGACGACGTCGCCGGACTCTCCCGGTTTCGCAGCGCGCCCGTCGCGCACGATCTCGACGAGCAGGTTTTCCTCGGAGAGGTGCATGCCGTTGTGCTTTTCGCACTCGGCGGCGACGAGCATCGTCTCGCGCGATCCGTACGTCTCGAACACGTGCGGCCCGAACGCCGCGACGAGCGCCTCGCGATCCCCGGGCAGCACGCTCTCGGCGGCGCAGACGATCCGCACGTCGGGCCAGTCGCGCGCGCCCTGGTCGTTCACCCACCGCGCGAACCCCACGAGTGCCTGGGTGTACGCGACGATCGCCTCGGGACGGAAGCGGGTGAGCGTCTCTGCGAAAGAGCGAAGCGAGGCGTCGTCCTGGTGGATGGCGTCCACGTAGACCTCGCGCTTGAGCGCGCGGTCGAGCTGAATCTTGCGCGCGCTCCAGCCCGTGACGGGAGCAGGACCCGCGCCCCAGTAGTAGACGGTCCTCTGGCCGATCCTCCATCCGGCCCACCCCCAACCGCGCAGACGCGTCGCCTGGCGCCACGCTTCGCTCTGGTTGCAGTACTGGAAGCGCAGCGGCACGCCCGTCGACCCGCTCGTGCCCTTGTGGATGTTCGTCTCGCGCAGCGCCGGGTCGACGAGGTCGTCTCGCCGCTCCTGCATGATCGCCCGCGTCAGCACCGGGAGCGCGCGCAGGTCGTCGACCGAGCGCACGCCGAGTGGGTCGAAACCCGTGCTGCGGAAGAGCTCCCGCCAGTAGGGCACGTTACGTCCCGCGTGGGCGAGGAGCTCGCGAAGCGAGGCGAGCTGCATCCGGGCGATCGATTCGCGAGGCAGCCACTGCGTCGTGTCCAGGAGCGCCAAGTGATCCCGGATCGGGCGCCGGCGCACGATTCGTTGCCACGGCGCGAAGAGGAGGTTCTCGTACGCCCACGCATAGGTGCTCATCGCCTCTCGGATGTGCACCCTGCGTACCCGGACCGAACCTCGTTCACCCGAGCGACCAACCGCGCGGGTCGTCGACTTCCGCCGTGGGGTCACCTTGGTAGCGGACGAAACCGCGGGCCACGAGCGTGTCGACGATCTCCTCGGCGAGGAGCTCGGAGCACTGCAGCTCGTCCGTCACGGCGTCGCGCAGCGCCGTGCGACCAATCAGGTATCCGGCGGGCGGGCTACCGGCGAGACGCTCACGCAGCGAGCGCGTGAGCTCGGCCAGGTCGAGGTCTTCGAGCGAGATTGCCACGCGCGGATACCTGGGGCCGGCGGCCTCGCGCGCAAGCCGTCGACGTCTACTGCTGGGGCCGGCCGCCCTCGGAGCTGCCGTCGAAGGGCCCGGCTTCGTACCACGCGTCGGGGTTGTAGCCGCCGCTGCCGCTGCCGCTCGAGCCGCTCCCCGTGTCGATGTCGAAGTTCGCGTCGGTATCCAGCGGCGGCGGAACGCACACCCGCTCCGTGGCGGAGCTCGATGCCGAATTCCCCACGGTCAACTCGACGCACGACTCACCCGAGGGGCAGCCCCCGTGCTGGTCGCAGTACTGTCGGCAGACGCCGTTTCCCGACCCCGCATCCAGCAACTCGACGCAGGTTTGGTTGTCCCCGCACTGCGGCTTGCCGATGACCAGATCGCAGTTCTGGCCCTCGGGCACGGCGTTGTCGCTCGCCATGCACGAGAACTTGGGCGTGCAGTTCTGGGCGGTGCAGTTCTGCTGCGACGAGCAGACGCAGTCGGGCCAGCAAGTCTGGCCCGTACTGCACTGCCACGGCGCCTCGTTGCAGGGCGCCGACCCCGCACTCGAAGAGCTGCAAGCGATGGCGCCGACGACCCCGATGCAGGCGAGGAGCGCTCCGACTGCGAGCGACTTCCCCGGCCGCATCAGTTGCCGTTGGTCTGATAGTAGTTGAGGAAGTACTTGAGCGGCACTTCCGAGCTGTACGGGTTGCCGATGGTGCCGTCGTCCTCGCCGAAGAGGACGTCCGACGTGTAGTTGTACATCATGACCCACGTCGCCACGTTGCGGTCACGGTCGGCCGCAATCCACTTGTTCGCATCCTGCAGGTAGACCCAGATCCAGCGCCGGTTGTCCGGCCCGATGAACTGGTTGAAGGGATCCGAGTGGAAGACCGCCTCCGGATCGTTCGCGGAGCCCTTGATCGTCGGATCGTACGTGCACGTCTCGACCGAGTCGGTCGGGCAGAGCAGCGTCCCCTGCGCGTCGACCGTGTTGTAGATGACCGCGAGATTGCGGAAGAAGTCCATGAAGTCGATCTGGCGGTCGAACACGTAGCCGCCGATCCAGTCCTTCATCTCGGGACGTCCGCCGGTGCCTCCGGACGAGTAGTAGACGCTGTGCGTGGCCTGCGCGAACTGCTGCACGCCGACCGGGATGGCCCACGGGAACATCTGGTACTGGCCGCCGACCATCGAGAGGCACGACGCCTCGGCCACCGCCTCGTAGCCGGGGTCGGCCTGGAAGCTGAAGCCGGACAGGTACGCGCCCTGCGCCTGGTTCTGGTCGTAGTTGTCGATCGGCCAGAGCGCCGTGAACGCCTGCAGCGCGAGCGACTTGTCGACCGCGATGCCCTGCTGCGTCGTGTCGCCGAAGTACGAGTCGTAGGTCGTCACGAACGGACGCTCGCCGGACGACTGCTGGATGATGGCCTGCGTCGTCGCCGCGTAGAGCTGGTTGGCCATCGAGATGTCGTAATTGAACTCGTTGTCCAGGGCGTCGTAGTACGTCGCCTCCGGCGTGCCCGCGGGCGGCGTGATGCCGACGCGACGGAACGTGTCGTCGAGCTGACTGCCCGCCCAGTCGAAGGCCCACGTGGAGAGGAACCTGCGCGCGCCGGTGAAGAATCCGGCGGGCACGTTCGCGTACGGCGAGAAGTCGAAGTACTGGTGGTACTGCGGGTAGTTCCTCCAGAGATACTCCCACTCGTACTGGTCGATCTCCGACGCGATGATCTCGCTCGGGGTCGTCCCGAAGTCGAACGACTGGCAGAAGGGCGAGTAGCGCGTGTTGTCCTCGCCGCAGAAGAGGTACTGGATCTCGTCACCCTTGGTGCAGGGCTGGCTCGCCGGCGTCGTGCCCGTCGTGCAGTAGCCGAGCGGATCGTTCCACCGCGAGTCCGCCTGGTTGACGACCTTGCCTCCGGCAGCGGGATCGAGCGCCGTGCCGCTCTCGCCCGACATGCTGTTCCCCACCACCCCCTTCGCCTTGCCCGAGTCGAGCGAGTTCATCGTCGACGAGCTGTTGGAGTAGGTGAACGCGATGGCGGACTGGTCGTACGGTCCCCAGCCGGGCTTGCCGTTGGCGCCGCCGTTCGTCGAGCTGCCCGACCAGAACACGCGGTCCGGAGTGATGTTGTACTCCATGAGCGACGACGTGTAGAGGCCGATGTGGTCGCGACCGACGCCATCCTTGTAGTGCGGGAAGTTGTTGCGATCGACGGAACCCATCCAGTTGTGATTGAGGCCCATCGAGTGGCCGAACTCGTGCCACCAGGTGAGCGCGTAGTAGCTGTAGATGAGGTTCTTCACGTAGTCCTGGCGCGACTCCCACTTCCCGTTGATGCAGTGGCGGGCGTCCTTGTCGAAGATGTTCGGCAGCTGCAGCATCTCGGTGCTGTCGGACGCGCGCGCCGGGAAGGCGTACTTGCGGATGTACTCGTAGTCGCGGTGCGCGATCGTGAGCTGCTGCATCTGGGCGAGGAAGTTCGCCGAGTCCTGGCCGCCGTGCGCGAGGTCGTTGTTGACGTCGTACGGGGGCGTCCCCGACGCGATCGTCGACATGAGCTGCTGGAACTGCGCGTCCTTCATGCCGGCCGCGATCTGCATCGACCCGGATCCGTACGTCGCGCCGCCACCTTCCCAGGTGACGTAGGGGTTGGCGGCCGGATCCGAGAAGACCTGGTACGGGATGGTCTTGAAGAACGCGTTGTAGAAGTCCGCACTGTGCTGGACCACGAAGTCCTGCGGCCCGAGGAAGCCCCACGTCGCCATGGGCTTGCCGAGGTACTGCTGCATCTTCGTGAAGAGCGTCGAGGTCCCGTTGTGATTCTTCTGAACCTCGAGCGGGACGAGCGGCATCGTGTCGCCGTCCTTGCAGGTGGTCGGGACGCAGATCTTGTCGCCGTACTGCGAGGTGACGCAGGTTCCCGGGTTCCCGAAGTTGAACGCGCCGACGGTCTGCTCGTAGTAGTCGAGCCGCGCGAGGATGTAGTCCTGCCACGACCAGTCGTAGCCGATGATGTCGACCGAGATCGTCTGACCCGAGCGCGGATCGACTGTCGGTTGCGTCACCGCCAGGGTCGATCCCCCGACGGTCTGGGCGAGATCCGAGTCCCAGCGCAGGAAGCTGTAGCGAACGTCGCCGGGCTGGCGTGGCTGCTGCCCCGGCTGGAGGTTCGCGTCGAAGTCCATGACGACCAGCTTCGTGTTCGCCTTGGCGATCTGCATGAGCTTGTTCGTCTGGTCCACCAGCGCCCCGCCGCCCTCGTAGATGCCGTCGGGATAGGTCGAGCTGGTCTGCTTGGTCCCCCAGAACGACTTGTATTGCTCCGGGAAGCCAGGCGCGAAGTAGTAGGTGAACTGCGCGCCGGCGGGGTCGTGGCGCATCGCGAGCTGGCGCGAGCCCCAGAGACCCGTGGAGTTGTCGATCGCCGGGACGCGCGTGTACCAGTTGCCGTACTTGCGCTGGATCGGGTCCTTCTCGGGGATGACGAGCGGCTTGTACGTCTTCGCGTTGTTCTCCGGATCCTGCGAGAACTGGTCGTACGACGTCGCCGGGTCCTCCGGGGCGCGCATGAACGAGTACATGAGCGTGAAGGTCACGTTCTGCTTGCCGAGCGACGCGAACATGCGGCCCGTCGATCCGAACTGGCTCGCGCAGTACGTGTCGTAAGTGGTCGACTGGGTGCCGTCGCTCGCCACGGACGTGCTGGGCAGCTGGTTGAACGCGACGGGCACCGTCACGTCCACGGCGAACTGCCAGTAGTTGTTCGCCTCGTCGACCATGAACGATCCGGGATGGAGCTGAGCGGAGATGCTCCCGGTGTCGGCGCACTTCCCGATGAACTCGTTGACGTACTCGCCGAAGGTGACGAAGTCGCTCTGGTCGTTCTTGTCGAAGTTGAGCTTGACCCACTGGCGCTGCGCCCAGTCGAGCTCCTGGTTCTCCTGGTAGAAGTTCGTCTTCTCGCCGTCCAGGTTCACCTGGTACTTCAGGTCGACGTTCGTGACCGCCCAGGAGTCGATGGTCTCCTGGTTCCTCACGCCCTGGGCAGCGAGCGAGCCCGTCAGCGTCTGGTCCTGGCTCGGCTCGATCATGTTGTTCATGTTCAGCCGGTCGGACGAGACCGTGAAGTTCACGTACGACGCGCCGCCGACGGTGAGCGCGGAGCTCGCGACGCTCCCGACGCCGAGGCCCCCGGCTTCGAACGGATTCGGCGCGCTCGCCGCGAGGATCGTCGTCTTGAGGAACCAGCCCGGATCCTGACCGCCCGACCCGGGCCGGATGAGGAAGTCCTTGCGGATGTACTGGTTCTCGTCGAACACGCCGTTGCGCGACGGACGGTCCGCCACGCAACCCGACGATGCACAGAGTGAGGCGAGCGCCCCGGTAACGATGAATGCGCGAAGAATGTTGGCGTTCATGACTTGCTTCTCCGAGATGGCGCTCGCTACTGCGTGATCTGCTCGAAATTCGGGTTGAAGAGCATGACGTCCACGATGCGCCCGAACCCTTGCCCATGGTTCGAGTTCAAGAACACGCCGTTGCTCAGCGACCAGATCGAGTCGGGGTAGTTGTCGAAGGGGCTGTAGCTCACGATCATCCCGCAGGACGTCTGCGCCGACGGCTGGCCGGCGCTCGCGTTGAACGGGTCGCCCGGGTGATCGGTCAGCCACTCCAGGACGTTGAGCGTCGGATCGTACTGATCGACGGCGAGGACGTCGCCCGACGTCGGGTCCATGCACGGGAAGACGTCGCCGAGGAAGTCGTTGGCGTTGATGGCCATGATCTCGATGCTGTCGTCGTTCGCCACGCAGGTACCGCTCGAGCACTTGTAGCCAGCCTCGCAGCTCTGGTAGGCGCAGCTCGGCTGGAGCGGGTCCTGCCAGGGGCGGTAGAAGACGGAGTACGTCTCGAGATTGCCGCTGAAGTCGACCTGCGCCGTCTGCACGAACAGGGCGCTCGATCCGTTGACGGCGATGTTGAAGCCGTTTCCGGGCTGGTTGGGCAGCCACGGAACGAGGCCGCTCAGCGGGATCGACGTGTCGAGCGCGCCGTTGGCGGCCGGGTCGCACTGCGTCGAGTCGCCGAGCGTCATCGCCGTGGCGCACGCGTGCCATGGATCGTTGAAGCTCGGCACGTAGACCTGGGCCGCCGACGTGGCGACATTCGTCGCCGAGTTGGGGTGGCTCTTGTCCCAGCAGTTGGTCGCGCCCGGCGGGCAGACCTGCATGGGGCTGTGGCCCTGGCTGAAGATCGTGCGCCCACCGAAGGCCGCCGGGTACTGCCAGAGGAGCGTGTGCGCCTGGCCGTCGACGACCGCGTGGTACGCGCTCTGGACGTTCGCGGGGCTACCCGACGCCGCCTCCTCGTTCTGCATCTGCCCGTTCGAGTCCATGAGCGAGTTGCCGGTGAGCGGATCGAGCAACCACTTCGGCGGCCCGCCCGGATACAGGCTGACGCAGTGCTGGGCCGCGTTGGGGAAGAGCGCCGTGTTCTGCCACTGCCCGTTGATGTACGGCGCCTGCGCGCACTCGTACGTCATCGTCAGCCCGGACGCCGTCTGGCCCGCGGGGATGGCCGCCAGGACGGGGCTGCCGAACATGTTGGTGATGTTCACGCCGAAGTTGGCGTGCGCGCCGGGCGGGTCGCTCTTCACCGGCGAGAGCGCCTGGTACAGCGACAGCTCCTCGCGATCCATGCGCTTGTACCAGTACGTGTACCGCTGGTTCGCGGTCTTCACGTCGGTGCCGTACTCGACGTCCAATGGGATCGAGAGGTACGGCTTGCTGGGGTCGGGCGCCGTCGTGTTGCCGGCGAAGCCCGCGATCGTCGACAGGTCGATGTACTCGAGCTTGTCGAACTCGAGGCCGAAGTTGTTGTCGAAGAAGAGCGTCTCGAGGTCGATCGGCTCGGCAGCCACGGCGGCCGGATTGAGGACCGACGGGTCGTTCGGGTTCCCGCCCTTGGCGAGGACGTCGCCGTAGGCCTTCATGTACTTGACCCACGCGATGCCGAACCACTTGAAGAAGTAGCGGCGATCACGCAGCTCCTGCGGAAGGTTGTTGATGTCGCCGTGCCCCATGACGCGGACGACCCACTGGAGCGACTCGTCCCAGAAGCTGCCGTAGTCGAAGCCGATGTACCCGTCGGGCGACGTCGCACCCGTGAAGAATCCGGGGAACCAGAGGTTCGGCTGGACGGCGGCGTTCTCGAAGAACACGATGGCCGGCCCGCCCGGCTTCATGACCGACGGCTCGAAACCGTAGAGGTCCGCGTACGACTGGCCGAGGGCCGGCGGGTCGCCGGGGAACGTGGCCGAGCCGCCGACCATCATTCCTTCGAAGCCCGTACAGACGTGCGCGTTGTCGATCGGCGTCGGTGTCGTCGACAGGCCGAGCTTCGTGGCCACGTTCGGATCCGAAGCGAACTGGCAAGACTCGGGGGCCGACGGGAGCTTCCCGACCTGGAACGCGATGTCGTTCTCCACCAGGCGCTGGTACTCGCGCATGATGAGGCCCGTCCCGCGCCTGTCCTCGGTGCCCGGGCAGTTGTTGACGTCACTGCACTCGTTGAGCGGGATGCCGAAGGCGCGGACGTCGAAGTACCACTCGGTCGACTGGTCGCCCGGCTGCGGGAGCTGCGTGTCCTGCACGACGTCGTATTCGCCGAGGTTCGTTCCGTTGTTGATCTTGCCCTTGGTCGGCAACGCACCGTTCGACAGCGAGAAGTCCTGGTTCACGCCGACGATGGTGAAGGTGACCTCCTCGACGTTGTGCGTGTGCCCGCCGACGAGCTTCTCGTAATTGATCTTGTTGTTGGTGTCGCTCATGCTCCCGGGCGTGCCGTAGGGCATGACGCAGTTGTTGAGGTAGTCCTGGTACGTCTGGCCGAGCGCCTGCGTGCACGTCGTCGTCGCGCCGATGGGGCTGCCGCTCGTGAACGGACCCTGCTGGCTCACCGCGAGCGTCGGCTGGAGCGTCGAGCCCGGGATGAACTTCGCGTAGTCGATGTACATGTTGTTCGGCTGGCTGGCGATCGGCTGCGGCGCCCCGTAGATGAACCGCAGGTATGTCCCCAGCGGGCGGATGCCGAAGTACCAGAAGCCATCCCCCTCCGGTGCGTAGAGGCATTTGCCGTCGGCCACGCACCCGGTGGCCTGCTCCTGCGCGTCGTCCTGCGCAGTCCACTGGTAACCAATCTTGGGCGCGTAGGTGGCCATCATGGCGCGGAACAGCTCGTTGACCGAGCAACCGACGCCCTGCGAGCAGTCCTGGTTGTCGTCCCCGCTGTCGCCGGCTTTGCCCGTGTAGTCGTTCCAGTTGATGAGATAGGGCTTGCCGTCCTTCGTGATGGGGAAGCCAAAGCCGAGCGTGTACGTGTGGTGCCCGCTTTGGCTCTTGAAGGTCATCAGCCCCGTGTATCCGAGCTGCACCGTGAGCTGGTCGATGAGGTGCGTCGCGAAGTCGTAGCTGAAGCCGACCTCGCCGTTGTCGCCCCACACGACGGCGCCACACGTGTCGTTCTGGTTCTCGCCGCAGGCGCCGCCGCCCGCGCCCAGGCCCTGGCAGTTGCCACCTTCGAGCGTGACCGGATCCGGCGGCTGCATCGCCTTCTCGACCGAGAGGCCCGGCCACTGGTCGGTCCTGCAGCAACCGAGCGGGTTGCCGCACGACTTGTCGGTCCCATCGCGCGGCGCGCCGTCGAGGCACAGGCCGGCGACGTCGAGCGGCGGCGCGATGGATTCGGTGAGCATCTTGGCCCAGCGCTGTCGCTTCAAGGCGGGCGTGCACGGCTCGAGCACGTTCACCGACGGGTAGGACGCCTCCAGCGAGGCTTCGACGACACCGGTGGCCCCGTCCACGTCGCCGTTGTTGAAGAGGGTTCCGGATGCCGGCGTGTACGTTTGATTCGGGCCGTCCTCACATCCGGCGAGGATGATGCCGCCGGCCACGAGGGCCGGGACGACGCAGAGGACGGTGGCGACTGACCTTCGCATGAGCGCTCCTGACGGTGGTTGCTCCCCGGCCCACGATCCGGACGGATCGCGAGCGAGCCTCTCCCACCAATAACCGTGGCGGAACCTACACTCCCCCCTCGTTCAGCAGCTCAAAATAAGCGACCGTGGCTTGCGCTGGATCAACCAAGAGGGGGCCCGTGTTAGAGGAGGGACGGTGAAGCCCCGCAGGATCTTGCCGCTCACGGCGTGCGCCTTTTTCGGGGCGTTCGCCGCTTGCAACAAGCCTTCATCGACCTCGTCTTCACCGCTCGACGCGGGGGCGGCGGTCCCGGCCACGGACGCGGCGGCAGCCTCGCCGGAGCTCTCGGCGAGGGTCGTCGTGACCGGGGCCCCGATCTCGCAGGAGCAAGCGCAGGCGATGGGGATGCAGTTCGCGGCGAAACGATGGCCGCAGTACCACCCCCGCTTCGCAATGGCCCTGCACGAGCAGAAGGACTGGAAGGTGATCATCCAGTTTCAGGAGCCGGGCGTCGGCGGCATGGTGATTTACGATCTCTACGGGGAGATGCTCGACGCCGGCACCTCGAAAGGAGAGCACTGAGCCATGTCGGACGACGCCAAGCGAGCTGCGGCACGCGCCGCGCTCGTCGATATGCCCGAGCGAGGCGTCGTCGGCCTCGGTAGCGGTTCCACCTCGCGCATCTTCGTCGAGGAGCTCGCGCCGCTCGTGCGCGGCGGTCGGGCGCTCGTCGGCGTGCCCACCTCGGAGTCCACCCGCAAGCTCGCGGCGGAGCTCGGGATACCGCTGCTGGGCGACGACGGCCCCTGGGAGATCGACGTGAACGTGGACGGCGCAGACGAGGTGAGCGAAGCGCTGGACCTGATCAAGGGCGGCGGCGCCGCGCACGCGCGCGAGAAGATCGTGAATTACGCGTCGGCGCGCAACGTGATCATCGTCGACGAGAGCAAGCTGTCCGCGCGGCTCGGCGAGAAGTGGCCGGTGCCCATCGAGGTGCTGCCCTTCGCGCACCTGATGACGCGCAAGCACCTCGAGCGTTTTGGGTCGCCCAAGCTGCGTGAGAAGGGAGGCGCCGTGACGCGCACCGACGCCGGAAACCTCGTCTACGATCTCGCGACGGGCCCCATCGCGGATCCGGGAACGCTGGACCGCGCACTTCGGGCGATTCCCGGCGTGGTCGAGACGGGTCTCTTCGTGAAGCGCGCCGACGTCGTCGTCGTCGCGGGCAGCGCCGGCGTGCGCCGCATCGCGCGCGCGAGCTAGCCGCCACGAGCGGGGCCACCAGGAGGACGCGTCTCGAGGCCCGGCATGCTACGGCAGGAGCGTGCGCGCGATCCTTCTCTTTGCGCTCCTCGCGGCGCCGGCGGCGTGCACCGGCGACGGCCCGCTCGACACCGTGAGCGACACGGCGATCGACCCCGGTGTCTGGCGCGGCGACGGTCAGAAGATCGCGAACGCCCTGCCGCACGCGCTCGGCGACTTCAAGGCGCCGAAGGACCCTGCGCCCTTCTGGACCAGCTACGGCAGCGGTCCGGTCTTCGGCGCCGACGCGACGTACGCGCAGGGGTCGCGCGAAGTGGTCGTCCACGTCGAGAGCGGCAACATCCGCCAGCGCGCCGCCACCGCCGAGAAGGGTCACGCGAATCCCGGCGAGTCGTTCACGACCAGCGAGGTGACCGTGCAGGGGAAGCGCGCGACCCTCCACTGGAACGGCATCGGCAAGACGGGAGACGTCGTCTTCGTGGTGGATCGCCGCTTCCTCGTCCAGATGCGCCTGATGCCCTCGAACACGTCCGACGAGATCGTGCACCTGGCCGAGGCCCTCGACGTGGCGCCGCTGCGCGCCCTGGTTCTCGAGGGCACGACCCGGCCGTAGCGTCAGTCCGCGGTCACTTCGAGGTCGTCGAACGACGTGACGGCGTCGGCGATCGTCGCCAGCCCGATCCGTCCGCCCTCGCGCGCCCAGTCGACCGCGGCAATGACGCGCTCTCCGTCCCACGTGACGACGATCTGCTCGCCCCGCGCTTGAACCGCGAGCGAATGCCACACGTGCGGCGTCACGAGCGCTCTCGCATGCGCGACCTCGCGCTCGCCGTCGCTCGTCACGTGGACGAGGCTGACGGTGCCCTCGACCGCATCGGCACGGGCCACGAAGTACCGATCCGAATCGCGCGCGTCGAAGACCAGCCCGCACCCCTGGGCGATGGCCCCCGCGTCGACCCGGCAGCGCACGCTGGCGTCGAGGTCGCCGAACGCGAGCCCGCGCACCAGGACGCGGGGGGCGTCCAGAGGTCCGAAGCGCACGTCTTGCCGGTACACGCCAGGAAGGGAGGTGGCGTCCGCGTCCGGCTGGACTCCCCAGTGGCCCAGCATCGCGTCGAACACGCGCTCCGGCGAGGCGCTCACGCCTCCCGTGCCGGGCGTCGGCGCGGTGCCGTCGAAGCTCCAGCGGTAGGTCGTGCCGCGTGGAACCCGCGGCGCGTACGCTTCGGGCGAGTACACGGTCGGCGCACGGGGCTCGCACGCGCCGGCGACGAGCGCGAGCGACACCACCCCGAGACCCCGCGCGAACGCGTTCACCCCTCCAGCTTAGCGCTGGCACGCCCCTCGCTGCAGCTCGGGGGCATGAACGGCAGCGGCCACGCGGTCCGGCTCGGCCGGATCTTCGGGATCGAGATCGCCTTCGATTACTCCTGGCTCTTCATCGTCTTCCTGTTGACCTGGAGCCTGGCCTCGACGTTCGCGCACCTCCACGCCGACTGGAGCGGGGTCGCTTCGCTGGGGGTAGCCCTGGCGGCCGCGCTTCTGTTCTTTCTTTCGGTCGTGCTCCACGAGCTGGCGCACTCGCTCGTCGCGCGGTCGTTCGGCATTCCCGTGCGCAACATCACCCTCTTCCTGTTCGGCGGCGTCTCGAACATCGAGCGCGAGCCGCCGAGCCCGAAGGCCGAGTTCCTGACCGCCATCGTCGGACCCCTCACCAGCATCGTGCTCGGGATCGTCCTTCTCGCCGTCGGCTCTGCCGTGGTGGACGTGCCGTTCGGCACGACGCGGGGCGACGTCCTCTCGCGGCTCGGGGCGGGCGAGACGCTGCTCCTGTGGCTGGGTCCGATCAACCTGATCGTCGGCGTGTTCAACCTCATCCCCGGCTTCCCGCTCGACGGCGGGCGCGTGCTGCGATCCATCCTCTGGGCGACGACGCACAATCTGCACGATGCGACACGCTGGGCGTCGGCGGTCGGCCAGGCGATCGGCTGGGGGTTCGTCTTCCTCGGCGTGGCCATCGCCTTCGGCGCGTACGTGCCGTTCTTCGGGCGCGGGCTGGTGTCGGGGCTCTGGCTGGCGTTCATCGGCTGGTTCCTGAGCTCCGCAGCGGCGCAGACGTGGCGCCGCCAGCTCGTCCACGAGATCCTCGAGGGGGTGGCGGTCTCGCAGCTCATGCGACCGGCGCGCGACGTGGTGCCCGATTCGACGGAGCTCGCGGTCTTCGTCGACCGCTGGCTGCTGCGGTCGGATCAGCCCGCGTTCGTCGTGGTCGACGATGCGGGTCGCGTCTCGGGCATCGTCACCCTGGCCGACGTGCGCGGTGTTCCTCGCGACGCATGGCCCGACCTGCACGTCGCCCGGATCATGACGCCTCGCAATCGTCTCGTCGTCGCGTCGCCCGCCGAAGGCGTGAGCGAGGCGCTGGAGAAGTTGATGCGCGCGGACGTGGGACAGCTCCCGGTTCTCGACGGCGAGCGCCTCGTGGGCATGCTGCATCGAACCGACGTGGCCCGCTGGATCGAGCTGCACGTGCAGCCGCCGCGCGCCCGCACCTACGCGCACTGAAGGACGGCGGCGCCCCTCACCTCGCCTCGCGAGAGCCGCTCGAGCGCCACGTTCGCATCCGCGAGCGGGTGCACCTCGTACTCCGTGCGCACGGGAACGCGGGCTGCGAGCTCGAGGAAGGCGCGCGCGTCGTCGCGCGTGAAGTTCGCGACGCTGCGGAGCTGACGCTCCCACCAGAGGTCGCCGTAATCGAGCTGGGGCACGCGATCGAGATGAATCGCGTTGATGGCCACCGTGCCTCCTCGATCGAGCGCCTGCAGGGCTCGCACCACGACGTCGCCGGAGGGCGCGAACGTCACGGCGGCATCGAGCGGCTCCGGCGGTTTCTCGTCGTACCCGCCGACCCACTCGGCTCCGAGGGCCGAAGCGCGCTGCTTCTCCGCCGGCGAGCGCGTGCACACGAAGACGCGGCAGCCCCAGTGGCGCGCGACCTGGATGGCCAGCGTGGCCGAGGCTCCGAAGCCGTACAGGCCGAGGCGCCCGCCCGGGCGGATGCCGCTCACGCGCAGCGATCGGAAGCCGATGACGCCTCCGCAGAGGAGCGGCGCCGCGTCGAGGTCTGCGAATCCGTCGGGCAAGTGCAGCGCGAAGTCGGCGCGGACGACGGCGTGCGTCGCGTATCCCCCGTCGCGGTCCCAGCCGGTGAAGGTCGCGCGCTGGCAGAGGTTTTCGCGTCCGCCGGTGCAGTGCGGGCAAGTCCCGTCCGTTCCTCCGAGCCACGCGACGCCCGCGCGGTCGCCGACCGGCCATCCCTGCACGCCGGGCCCCACCGCCTCGACACGGCCGACGATCTGGTGGCCCGGGACCACCGGCAGCATGCGAGCGACGAGGTCGCCCTCGGCGATCTGCAAGTCCGTCCGGCACACGGCGCACGCGGCCACGCGCAGCAGGAGCTCTCCGTCGCCGGGAACCGGATCCGGCCTCGACACGAGCGTGAGCGGCCTCGACGCGGCGGGCCCCGGTCGCGCGAGCTGCATGGCGCGCATGGCGGTCGTCTCTAGCGCGGAATCAGTTCGCGTCGAACGTCACGTCGTCGAACTCGAGATCGATCTGCCCGACGCTGCCGAGGCCGACGACGTAGTCGCCGAGGACGACCGAGAGCGTCCGGCGCGCAAGCAGCTCCTGCGGCAGCGGGACACACGAGCCGAGCTGCGCCGACATGCCGTCGTAGACCTGCACGCAAGACTGCGCGTAGTCGATGTCGATCGCGAAGCGGTCCGACCACCGGCCGGCAGCAGGGAACGTCGTGACGTGCGAGATGCCTTCGGTTCCGCCGTCGCCCCGCAACCCCGCGTCGGCGCTGATGCCCCAGGCCATCTCGAGTGTCGGTCCAGTCGCGATGACGAGGGCGACGTATCCGTCGTCGATGCCTGCGCCGAAACCGATGGCGGCGAACCCGCTCGCCACGAAAAGACCGGGACTGCCCGGGTTGTCGATGCGCAGGTCGAACTCGAGGCGCGCGTGCTTGACCCCTGGGAGGAGCGGCGACAGCGTCTTGACGAGGAGCACCGCCGCGCCGTCTCCGCCGATGGCCTCGAGCGAGTTGGGAGGCGACGGCGGCGATGACGACGACGTGAGCCGGAAGCTCCCGGACGACTCGCCGTGGTTGGTCCACTTGCCGGAGGCGTAGAGGTCGTCGATCGTCGCGTACTCGTCGAAGTCCTCGCAGAAGAGCTTCGTCTGCGATGCGCACCAGGAAGACGGCCCGTCGGTCGCCGCCTCGATTGAAGCGTCGTTCCCCGCATCGGTCGGCCCGCCGCCGCTACCGCCGGCCTGGAAAGCGGGACCGCCGCAACCCGCCGTCACCGTCAACGCCAGGCCACATGTGAGAGCGAGGGTCCTCACATTCCCGAGACTAATCCCTGGCTTCTCGCCGGGAAACAAGCCGGTGCTCATGGCTGCGCGGCGGAAAGAGCACGCCGCGCGCCAAAGTTCTCCCTGGAGGTGCGGATCGGATTCGAACCGACGTGTAACGGATTTGCAATCCGCTGCCTGACCACTTGGCTACCGCACCAGTGCGTTCTTGGGAGGGCCGTTTTTAGCGTACGAGGCGCTCTTTGCCCAGCATGTAGGGCACGAGCGCCTTCGGGAGCGTGACGCTGCCGTCGGCGTTCTGGTGGTTCTCGAGCAGCGGGATGAGGATGCGCGGGCTCGCAATGGCCGTGTTGTTCAGGGTGAACGGGTAGCCGAGCGACCCGTCGGCGAGGCGCACGCGGATGTTCGAGCGACGCGCCTGGAAGTCGCCGAGCGTCGACCACGAGTGCGTCTCGCTGTAGGTGTTGCGGCCCGGCATCCAGGACTCCACCTCGTGCTTGCGCGTCTGGCCGAGACCGATCTCGCCGGTGCACGCGATGGCGACGCGGTAGGGGATCTCGAGCTTCGCGAGGATCGCCTCGGCGTTGCCCAGGAGCTCGAAGTGATGCTTCTCGGCGACCGCCTCGTCGGGCGCGCAGAAGACCACCTGCTCGACCTTCGTGAACTGGTGCACGCGATAGAGGCCCCGCGTGTCCTTCCCGTGCGCTCCGGCCTCGCGCCGGAAGCAGGGAGAGATCCCCGCGTACTTGATCGGCAAGCGGTCGGCCTCGAGCGTGTCGTCGCAGTGCATGCTGACGAGCGGCACCTCGCTCGTCCCGATGAGGAACAGCTCGTCGGCGGTGATCGCGTAGGCCTCCTCCTTGCCCAGCGGGAAGAAGCCCGTGCCCGTCATCGCCCGCTCCTTCACCATCACGGGCGGCAGGACGAGCTTCATCCCGCGCTCGACCAGCGTGTCGATCGCGAGCCGCAGCACGGCGATCTCGAGCAGCGCTCCGTCGCCCACGAGAGCGTAGGAGCGTCCTCCTGCGAACTTGCGCGGTCCGTCCCACTCGACGAAGCCGAGGCCCGTCATCAGCTCGACGTGATCCTTCGGCTGGAACTCGAACTGGCGCGGCGTCCCCACCTTGCGGATCTCGACGTTGTGCTCCTCCCCCTTGCCGACGGGCACCTCCGGCCGCGGGACGCTCGGCACGCGGAGCATCAGCTCCTGGTAGCGACGCTGCACCTCGGCGAGTCGCGGCTCGAGCTGCTCGATGTCGGTACGCACCTGCTTCGCCTCGTCGACGAGCTTCGGCCGCTCCTCCTTGCTCGCCTTGGGGATGAGCGCCGACAGCTCGTTCCTGCGAGCGCGCTTCTGCTCGAGCGCCGCCGTCGACTCGCGGCGCTCCTTGTCGGCGGAGAGCAGCTCGTCGAGATCGAGGTCGAAGCCCTTGTTCCGGATCGCAGCGCGGACCGCGTCGGCGTTCTGCCGGATGTACTGGATGTCGAGCATCGCGCTCGCTCTGTAGCAGGTTTCCTAGGCGCTTCCGAGCGGCCCCCCCGGCGTCTTCACCGGCACCTCCGCGCGCACACGGTCGGTCCGCAGCGCGCGCTCGACGGCCTCGAGCCGCTTGGCGGTCTCGGCACGATACGCGCCCAGCTCGGCGAGCATCTTCTCGATGCCGACCTCGTTCTTGAGGTTCACCCGGAAGTCGGTCTCCGCAGTCGCCCGGTCCTTGGCCGACTGGCGGTTCTGGCTCATGACGATGAGCGGCCCCTGCAGCGCCACCAGGATGGCGAGAGCGAGGTTGTAGAACTGGTACGGGTACTCGTCGAACGGGTGCGGCAGGAAGTGGTTGGCTCCCGCCCACGAGAAGCTCATGAAGAGCAGGAACAAGATGAACGCCCAGCTGCCATTGAGCTCCGCCACCTTGTCGGCGAGCTTCTGGCTCCACGAGAGGTTCTCCTCGAACTCCTTCACGACGTCCTTGGCCGCGCGCTGACTGAGCATCGCGTTCGTCTCGCGCAGGCGCTCGGCCATCTCGGAGAGGATCGTCATCGCCGCCGTCTTGGAGCGTCCGAGGTGCTCCCCGAGCTCGTCGCGCGTCAGCTCGAGGAGCACCGTGTCGGTGAGCGCGCGCACGCTGGCGCTGCGGGGCTTGTCGTCGAAAATGGCGAGCTCGCCGAAGTACTCCCCGGTGCGCAGATCCTTGAGGATGACCGGCGGCGCGTCCTTGCTGGTACTCGGCAGATAGATCTGCACCGACCCGGACTGCACGAGGTACATCGACGAACCCTGATCCCCCTGGGAGAAGACGATGTCGCCGGCCTTGAAGTTCTTCTCGGCGAGGCGCGCGGCGAGCGCCTCGCGGTCCTCGTCGGACAGCCCCTGGAAGAGCGGGATCTGGGCCAGCAGGTCGGCAGGACGCATCGTCCTCGATGGTCGCGCGTCGGGGGACGGGAATCAACCGCGCGGCGTGCGCTTGGAGGCGGGCCCGGAAGGCACCGATGCCGGCGGGTCGTCGCCGGTCGCGGGCGGCAGCTTCGAGAAGGTCCAGCGGGCGCTCTGTGGAGCGGCACCGGCACCGGCCGCGTGCTCGCCGGTCTCCTCGTTGCGGTCCTTCGGGTGCATGCCCCAGGAGCGCAGCTTCGCGTAGATGGTCACCTTGGACACGGCGAGCGCCTCCGCTGCCTTGGAGACGCTGCCGCCGCACTTGTCGATCGCGTTGAGGATCGCCTTCTTCTCGACCTCGGCCAGCGGGAGGATGACCAGGTTCTCGCCGGTCTGCGTGTTGAGCGCGCGCCACTCGCCGGTGCTGCCGGTGGCCATCGTGCGGAAGCGTCCCATGAGCCGCGTCGCGAGGCGCTCGATGACGTCGACGTCGGCGGGGGCGAGGCTGACCTCGGCCTCCATGACGTTCGCGAGCTCGCGCACGTTGCCCGGCCAGTCGTATCGACCGAGCTCGTCGAGCACACGCGGCCCGAGGTCGCGCACGCGCTTTCGCTGCTGCTCGGCGAAGCGCAGCAGGAAGGCCTGGGCGAGCACCGGGATGTCCTCCTGGCGCTCGCGCAGCGGCGGCAGCTCGAGGGCCAGCACGCGCAGGCGGTAGAAGAGGTCCATCCTGAACTTGCCGTCGTCGACGAGCTGCGCCAGATCGCGGTGCGTCGTCGCCATCACGCGCGCGTGTACGGGGATCTCGGAGCGTCCGCCGAGGCGCGTGACGACCCGCTCCTGCAGCACGCGCAGCAGCTTGGCCTGCATGTCGAGCGGCATGTCGCCGATCTCGTCGAGCAGGATTGTGCCGCCGGCGGCGGCCTCGAACTTGCCGGGGTTGCCCTCGGTTCGCGCTCCCGTGAACGCGCCCTTCTCGTAGCCGAAGAGCTCCGCCTCGAGCAGGTCACGCGGGACCGCGGCGCAGTTGACGCCGATGAACGGCTCGTTGGCGCGCGGGCCCGCCGTGTGGATCGCCTGCGCGATGACCTCCTTGCCCGTGCCGCTCTCGCCCGTGATGAGCACGTTCGCGTCGAGCTGCGCGGCGCGGCGGGCCATCGTGATCGCCGTCTGCAGGCTCGGGCTCGTGCCCACGATGTCGTGGAAGCCGTAGCGAGCCCGGGTCGCCGAGAGGCGCTGCGCGATCTTCTGCGCGCGATCCAGCTCGACGAGGGTCACGACGAAGCCGCGATCCTCCTCGTCGGTCTCCGAGATGGACCGGGCGGTGACGACGAAGCTGCCGTGCGCGAGGCGCACGACGGCGCCGTC
>DASVWO010000050.1:0-10098 GCA_036393165.1 Polyangiaceae bacterium
CGCACGATGCTCGCGGCGGGTCTGGTCGACGAGCTCCGCATCCTCGTGACTCCCTTCGCGTTCGGCGAAGGTCCTCGCATCTTCGAACGCATGGGCGTCCATAGGTTGAAGCTCGTCGACACCAAGACGTTCAGCTCGGGCGTCGTCGCTCTCCACTATCACCCGCGAGGCTAGGCGGCCTGCCGCAGGCCAAGGCAAACACGGGGCACGATCCGCGCGGGTCGATCGCAGACAAGCTACTTGCGACCGCGTTGAGTCTCAATCGGTTGAGGCCACGGACTGGCCCGCAATTCGCTCCTGGAGCCCGCGGCCGCGCATGCCCACGGAGCCCCGGCGACACGAAGAGCTTCGGTTCGACTCGGCGCGAATGCTCCTCGAGCTCGCGCGAAGCACGGCAGCGGAGTGGGATTCGTGGATCCAGTATCTCTGCCAGTTCGAAGCGGACGTGCTGCACATCGAGCGAGTCAGCTTCTGGAGTCTCGCCGAACGGAACGCGAGCATGCGCTGCGACGCCGGTTACGTCGCCAGCACGCGGGTGTTCGAGCACGGAGCCGTGCTGCTCGCCTCGGAGGTGCCGGCGTTCTTCGACGCCATCCGCGAGGCTCGCACGTTGAACGTGGAAGACATCCGTGGCGACTCACGCGTGCGTGGGCTGGAAGAGTATTGCTCGAGCCGCGGCATCTCTTCGATGCTCGACGTCCCCGTGTGGATCGAGGGACGAGTCGCCGGAGTGCTCTGCCACGAGCAGGTCGGGCCGGCGCGTCGCTGGAGCGGTGACGAACAAGAGTTCGCCGTGGGCGTGGGGCAAGTCGTCGCATCGGCGCTGACCGCCCGCGCTCACACGCGGGCCGAGGCCGCGGCTCGACGTTCGAGCTTCCTGGACACCGTCTCGCGCGCCGTGATCGCGTCGCTCGACACGCGCGAGATCGCCAGCCGCGCGATGGCGCTGATCGTGCCCGGGCTGGCGGACGCTTCGATCCTGTGGATGACGAATCACTACGGTCGCCTCGAGTGCCTGGGGTGGTCGGCGTGCGACCCCCGGACCCGTGCGGCCCTCGCTTCCTGGGATCGCGAGCGGCGCCCGGATCGCGAGGGTCCTTTCGCGAGGCGGGTCCTCCATCAGAGGCAGTCGGTTCTGGTGCCGGACGTCCACCGTGCCGTCGAAGCCCTCGACCTCACGGCGGACGAACGGGCGAGCCTGGAGCGGCTCGGGGTCAGCGCGGCGATCGGCGTGCCCTTCGAGGTGGGCGGAAAGGCGTTCGGTGCCATGGTCCTGTGCTCGGTCTCGCGGCACTTCGACGCCGAGGACCGTTCACTGGCCGAGGACATTGCGGCTCGCCTGGCTGCAGCCTTGCAGAACGCGCGCATGTACGGCGTCGCACAGGACGCACTCCGCGGCCGCGACGACTTCCTCGCCCTCGCCGCGCACGAGCTGCGCGCGCCGCTGACTGCCATGCAGCTGCGGATCGCCAAGCTGGTGAAGTACGGGCGTCGCCAGGGCAACGCAGACGACCTGAAGCAAGCGGGGGAAATCGCGGACGACGTGCGCCGGTTCGACGAGCTCATCGAGCATCTTCTCGAGACCGCGAGGCTTCGCGCCGACGGCTTGAAGCTCGCGCCCTACAGGTGCGACCTCTCCCACATCGTCGAGAGGTGTGTCGCACGGATGGCCGACCGAGCGGAGCGCGCGGGGACACCGATCGCCACGCGCATCGAGCCGGCCATCGTCGGCATGTTCGACTGCGCGCACATCGAGCGGGCTGTGCTCTGTCTGCTCGACAACGCGATCAAGTTCGGGAACAGGCAGCCCGTCGATGTGTCTCTGCGCCGAGACGGACTGCAGGTCGAGCTGACGGTCCGCGATCGCGGGGCCGGCATCGCGCCCGACCAGCTGCCGCTGATCTTCGAGCCGTTCGAGCGCGCCGTCTCCAGGCAACACTTCGGCGGGCTCGGAGTGGGCCTCTACATCGCGAAGGCGGTCGTCGACGCGCACGGGGGGACGATCGCGACGAGCTCACCTCCCGGCGGAGGCACGATCTTCGCCCTACGGCTGCCGCTGCTCTGTCCCTCGAGGTCCTGAGCAGCGGTCGTCCAGAATCTGCCTGCAGAGCACCAGACATGGCTCGCAGACGCTCGCCTGCGGGCTACTCACGACGGCGCGCGACGCGCTCCGGCGCTTGCCGCAGAACGAGCAGCTCGCCTTCGAGCGCTCCCCCTCGCGCGACAGCGGGGAGCCGCGCCCTTTCAGCGCAGCCTCGGCCAGGGTCACGCATCCGTCGCACACGAAGACCTCCGGCCCGGCGATGAGCTTGGCGATCTCGCTCGGCGGGCGCTCGCAGAAGGTGCACACGAGCTCGTGGCGCGCGTTGCGGGTCCGCCAGACGCGCTGCCACCAGCTTCCGCCGGCGGCCTCCACGATCTGCTGCACGCGCTGGTGACTGAGCGAGAGCGCCTGGGCGATCTCGCGCAGGGAGCCCCCGGCGAGGTGCAGCCGGCGGATGACCGTATGGTACTCGGCGCGCGCAACCTGGGATTCGCGCTCTGCGGCCTCGACACGCGAGCCCGCGCTCTTGGCTTTCTCGAGGAGCTGTTCGTCGAGCGTCATGGAGTTTGTCTACCGCGGTAGACAAACTTGTCAAGGGTCCCTAGACGAACGCCGAGCTGCGCGCGGTGCCGAAGCGGGACGACGTTTGCTCCGTGCGGGCCTGCGCGCTGAGCGGGGTGTACGATGTGAGGATGCGGAGGGGCTGGCCGGCGCTCGTCGCCGTGGTGATCGTGCTTTCGGGCGCGGTGGGCTCTGGGTGCGGCTCCACTGGCTCGGCGGGCGGCGGGAGTGGGGGCGACGGAGGCGGAAGCGACGGCACGGCCGACGGCGCGAGCAGCGGGAGCGGCAGCGGCGGGAGCAACGGCAGCGGAAGTGGGAGCGGCAGCGGCAGCACCAGCAGCAGCGGTGCGAGCAGCAGCAGCGGCGGCTCCAGCGGCAGCTCGTCGGGTGCGGACGCGGGGCACGACGCGTCGAGCAGCTCCAGCGGAGGCTCGAGCGGATCCTCGAGCGGATCGTCCAGCGGCTCCTCCAGCGGCGGCGGCAGCTGCACGGCGAGCGGCCAGCCGTGCATCTGGGAGCCCAACCCTCCGCCCACGCAGCCCAACACCGACTGCTGTGACGGCGTGTGCAACCACGCGGCGAGCCCGAACACGTGCGGCTGCAGCGGTCTCGGTGGCCCCTGCGGGACGATCGATCCGTCCTACGGCTACTCCGACTGCTGCCCCGGCCCCAACGTCATCTGCCTCGCCAACGGCACTTGCGGCACGTGCGCTCCGGACGGCATGTCGTGCGGTGGTGGCGGCGGCAACAACTGCTGCAGCGGCGTGTGCAACTTCGCGACGCAGCTATGCGGATGCGGCACCACGGGCGTGCAGTGCACGATGGACCTCGACTGCTGCACCGGCGAGATCTGCTCCCTCGGCACGTGCTGCATCAACACGGGCAACCCTTGTACGGCCGACGGCCAGTGCTGTGGTGGCGGCGCTTGCAACTCGTTGACGCACACCTGCGCCTGCTCGGCCGACGGCGCAGCGTGCGGCCGCGCGGCCGACTGCTGCACCGGCGTCTGCAACTCCCTCGGTCAGTGCGGCTGCATCACGACGGGCGCGTGCAACACGGCGACCGACTGCTGCGGAGGCCTGTGCAACGGCGGAACGCACGCGTGCGGCTGCTCGGCGATCGGCGCCGCATGCGTGACGGGCGCCGACTGCTGCTCGGGCTGGACGTGCGGCCCGACGAGCCTCTGCTGCAAGCCGACCGGCGCGACGTGCGCAGCGAACTCCGAGTGCTGCAACGGCTCGTGCAAGGGCAACAAGCAGTGCAACTAGGCGCGGCTGAGCGCTCACGCCAAGCTTCCCGGTCCGCCGGTTGCCTCCGTGTTTGCGGAGGTTCGTCATGCGACTCATTCACGTGGCCTGTTGTGTCGCCGTAGCAGCCGCGCCGGCGCTGGCGTGCTCGAACGAGACCAAGGAGGCTTCCACTCAGGCAGCGCTTTCCCAGGAGCGCGCCAATGCGAGCGTGCAGGACCGTGCTCGATCGCTTCTGCTCGCGTCGAAGGTGCAGCTGCAGGACCTGCGGACCAATCGCGATGAGCTCACGGACCCGCACCAGCGGGACGCGGTCGCCAGCCAGATCATCGAGCTCACCATGTCTCGCGATCGGCTGATGGGCGATCTCGCCGGCGCAGGGACGGACGCGCGCGCGATCGAGCGCGACATGTCGAACCTGCAGCGGGCCATGCGCGGCGCGGGCGCCGCCGAGGCGCAGCCCCGATCCGAGCCGCGGCCGCCACCCGCCCCGGCGCCGCAACCCCCGGCAGCGCCGCAAGCTGCTCCAGCGCCGCAACCCGCGCCTGTGCCGCAACCCGCGCCTGTGCCGCAGACCCAACCTGCGCCGCAGACCCAACCAGTCCCGCAGCCGCAGCCAGCCGAACCGCCGGAACGGTAGTCTCCGCGTCGAGCACCTACCTCGGCGAGGGCCAGCTCGCGCGAACATCGCCGGCAACGCCGCGCAAGAGACGGCTGACTGCGCCGTGGAGCGATGGGTCGCCCGTCTTCTGGATGAGGTTCGTGACCTGCGTCTTGATCGTCAGCAGCGAACAACCTCGCGCCTCGGCAATCTCGGCCCGCGATTCGCCGAGGCTCGCGCGGCGCAGCACGTCCGCCTCCGCCTCCGACAGCGAGTACCGCTGGCGCCAGATCGTCACGGCGTCTTCCACCCTGGCGCCGAAGTCTCGGCGCGAGCGGAGGAACTTCTCGATCCTCGCTGGTTGCAGCGGCTTGAGCACGTAGTCGGCATCGAGATCGAAAGCCGCGTTGATCGCTGCGGCGTCGACCGCGGCGGTGAGGATCATGGCAGGGGTGTGCGGGTAGTCCACGCGCGCGTGGGAGAGGAGATCGATGCCCGAGCCGTCCGGCAGTCGCAGGTCGATGAAGAAGGCCGTCCAATCGTCGCGCGACGCGAGCAGCTTCTGCGCATCGAGCGCGCTTGCAGCGAGGTGCATCTCGCCGAACGGGGCGAGGAGCCGGCCCATGACCTGGGCCATGATTTCGTGGTCCTCCACCACCAGGAAAGGCATCGTCGCCGACCTCACCGCGAATTGTACCTGGCCCGCAGCGCGCTCACCACGTTGACGAGCTCCCGGGGCAGCGTCTTGCTCTTGGGCAGGTAGTGCGTGACGCCGAGCTGCTTGAGGAGCGCCACGTCGCGCTCGTCTGCGTCGGCGCTCACGAGGACGATCCTCACGCGGTCGGCGAGGTGCGTGCCGCGAAGGAACATGCAGACCTCGAGGCCGCTGACCTCCGGCATCTGCAGGTCGAGCACGAGCACGTCGGGGGGATTCGTCCGCACGTGCCGGATGGCGGCCGCGCCGCTGTCCGCCAGCGCGAGCTTCGCATCGGGGATCGCCCGCGACAGCGTCGCGTGGATCATCTCGCGGACCAGGTCGTCGTCGTCGGCGATCAGGATCGAGAAGGGCTGACGGACCGCGACGCCCTCCCGACGCGACCGGATCGCCAGAAGCTCGGCGAGCAGGACCTCGGCGCTCTCCGGGCGATCCTTGCCGTCCTTGGCCAGCAGTCGCGTGACGAGCCCCACGAGCGCCCCGGGCACGTCGGGCCGGCGATCGCGCAGGGACGGTGGATCCTGGGTGAGGTGCGCCTCCAGCACTTCGCGCACGGTCTGGCCGTCGAAGGGCGGGACCCCGGCGAGCATCTCGAACGCCATGACGCCGATTGCGTAGAGATCGACGAGGTGCGCCTTGCCTTGCTGGACCAGGCTGCGAATCGACTCCGGCGCCATGTAGGCGGGCGACCCGGCGACGTCCTCTCCGGGCAGGCCGGCGTGAACCTCGGGAAGGGCCAGACCGAAGTCCATGAGCACGACGCGGTTGGCGGGCGCGATCATGACGTTCGAGGGCTTGATGTCCCGGTGCGACAGACCCGACCGATGGATCGCGACGAGGCCCTCCACGATCGCGATCAGCAGATCGAGCGCCTCGTCGATGGTGAACGTCTCCTTCGACTGGCGGAAGCGCTCGAGGTGCTGCTCGAGGCTGACGCCGAAGATGCGCTCCATGACGAGGAACTCGATCCCGCCATTCTCGTGCAGTCCGTGGACCGCGATCGCGCACGGGTGCCGGATCTGCGCGAGCGCCTGCGCCTCGCGACGCAAGATGGCGCGGTCGACGCCGGGCCAGGGCACCTTGATGGCGACACGCCGCTGCAACCGCACGTCGAACGCGTCGTACACGCGGCCCATGCCGCCCTCGCCGAGCACGTCCCGAATCTCGTAGGTGTCGTCGACCAGAGCGCCGATCTCGAAGACCGGGTCGCTCGCCGGCGGTTGCTCGGTGGGTGCGAGGGCGAGGTGTTCGGAGCCCTCGAGTCGCGTCTCCACCGGCATGGCCTGCAGCATCCACTATCCACGCCTGCTTCGGCGATCGTCAACCGCCGAGGGCGTGCCCATGCGTTGAGAATCAACGGCGTGCTCTGCGGCCTGCGCGGCGGTGGACCGTGGGCTTGCTTTGCTAGAGTGAGTGGGAGAGGTGCGCGTGATCTTCCTCGTCGTCGAGGATGAAGACATGGTGGCCCGGGCGATGGAGCGCGTTCTCTCGCCCTTCGGCGAGACGTGTCTCGCGGCGAGCGTCTCCGACGCGCAGCGGCAGCTCGCCTTGCGCTGTGACTGGACGGCCTTCTTCATCGATCTGAACCTTCCGGACGGTTCCGGGCTCGAGGTCCTGGGCCAGGTCCGCGCCGAATACCCTACGGCGCCCGTCATGGTCCTCACCGGCGCGACGGATCAGGCGGCGATCAACGCGGCGTTCGATCTGGACGCAGAGTACGTGGTCAAGCCCGTGCAGCAGGCCCGCATCGTGAAGTTTCTCGTGACTCACCAGGACTTCGGCGCCAGGCTCGATCGCACGATCGGCGCCTGGCGGAGCCGCTACACGTTGTCGGACGCGGAGGCGGATGTCCTGCGTCGCGCGGCCCTCGGCGAGACGCGCGACGAAATCGCCGCCGCTCGCGAATGCTCCGTGCTGACGGTCAAGACGCACGTCACGAACCTGTTGCAGAAGACGGGCGACGCGTCTCTCCATGCAGCGGTGGGCCGTCTCCTCCGGGCGACGGCGGGCGATCCGCGCGCCGACTGAGCGACTACTCCTTTCGGAGTATGCGCGTACGACTCGCGGCGTATGGACCCGCGTAGCGGGCGCGACGCACACTTGATGGCGAGAAATGCCTGCTGCCGCCAGTAGCCATCGAGTTCTCGGCGGCAGCCGGGGTGAATCGGCCCCGTGCCAGACGGGTCGAGCTCGTGAAGCAAGAAATCATGCGCATGTCCAAGGAGGAGATCATCCACTTCGGGATATCGCCTCGATGGCCCATCGTCGGCGCGATCGTCGCATGGGACCGGCGCAGAGGTAGGAGCTGAAGTGCGCAGTCGCGTCGTGGTCGTGGACGAGAACGAGGCCTCCCGCACGTTCGTGTGCGCAGCGCTGGACTCCGCGGGGTACGAGGCGGTCCCCGTCGCGACGACGATCGGCCTCAAGCGGGCGCTTGCTCCAGAGCGGCCGGCGTTGGTGGTGTGCGACGTGTCTCCTCCCGCGACCTTTCATCAGATCCTCCGCTCGGTGGGCGCCGTGCACGGCGTGGCCGAAGGCAAGGCGCCCGTGGTGCTCTGCGGCAGCCAGTCTTCCGAGCAACTCGAGATCCTCGTGCGGGCCTCGCGAGCCGCGGGGTTCGTGGAGCGCCGGCAGGACCCTCACATGTTGTTGCGCGGGCTGCAGCGGTTCCTGTCGTTCTCGCGCCCCACGATCGCTCCCGACAGCGTGAGCCGCCTCGCGTCCGCCCGGACCGAGCCGCAGTGGACCATCGTCAAACTCCTCCTCGTCGACGACAGCGAGATCGCGCTCCAGATGATGCAGGAGCGACTGAAGGGCAGCGGGTTCGACGTCCGCATCGCCCTGTCCCTCGCCGAGGTGCAGTCGATCATCCAGGGGTGGTCGCCGAACGTCATCGTCGCCGACGTGAACATGCCCGAGATGCGCGGAGACGATCTCTGTCAGCGCATCAAGATGGCGGCGGACACGAAGGACGCGATCGTCATGTTGTGCTCGAGCATGCCGGAGGCGCAGCTCGGCGAGATCGCGGGCGCCGCGGGAGCCGACGGATTCGTCTCGAAGAACAACGGCCTCGAGCACTTCGTGTCGACGATCGAGGCGATCTGCCTGCGCAACTCCAACCCGGTCGTGTCCTACGAGTGAGGGGAAGATCCATGGGCGCGAGCGAACAGCCTGCCGACCTGCTGCTTCGAGCCGAGATCCGCTCGGCGAAGGAGAGCCTCGTCTCGTACGCGCGCGAGCTGACGTCGAGCTCCGTCTTCGTCGTGACCGACTGGCGGCCGCCGCTGCACACCCAGGTCGACCTGCGCATGTCGTTCCCGTCCCTCGTGGACCCCATCGACGTCACTGCGCACGTTTCGGGCCATCGCGGCGCCTCCGGCGTCGGCAAGCCCGCTGGCATCAAGCTGACCTTCTCGAAGAAATCCGACGCCGCCCGGAGAGCCATCGACGAAGTCATCGAGCGGATCGCTCGCCCGCCCGCCGGATCCTCCGAAGCCCGCGCGTACCGCGTGCTCCTCGTGGAGGACAACACCTTCATCCGCGACATGTTCGCGTACGGGATCCAGCGTTTCTTCGCCGAGCGCCGCAGCGCGGTCGAGATGGACCACGCGCTCGACGTCAAGAGCGCGTGGGAGAAGCTCGCCGACGGCTACGACCTCGTGATCGTCGATTATTACCTGCCCGCGGAGGATGGCGCGTCGCTCATCACGCGGATGCGCCGCGATCCCCGCTTCCACGAAGCGCCGGTGGTCGCGATCAGCGTCGGGGGCAGCGACGCGCGCGAGGCGACCATCTCCGCCGGAGCCGACATCTTCCTCGACAAGCCGATCGTCCTTCGCGATCTGTTCAACACGCTGAAGCTCCTCTCGCAGCGGGGAGCGCACGCATGACCATCGTCGCGCCGCGGCGCCGCGTCCTCGTGTTCGACGACAGCGCCCTGACGCTGCAGCTCGTGCACGACGCGCTCGAACGCGCGGGGTTCGACGTCGTGACGGCGATCGACCTCGATTCGTTCGAGGCGAGGCGCAGCGAGCTGCAGCCGGACCTCATCCTGGTCGACGTGCAGATGCCGGAGGCGTTCGGCGACGACGTCGCCGCGACGCTCCGCGGGGCGAGGGGAGTGCGCGTGCCGATCCTTCTCGTCTCGAACCTCGAGCCCGCCGAGCTGGCGGAGCGCGCGCGCGACGCGAGCGCCGACGGATGGATCTCCAAGCGCCAGGGGGTCCAGGAGATCGTGCGGCGCGTGAAGGAGCTGCTTTCGTGATGGACGAGCTTCTGGCGAAGTTCCTGCCGCGCTTCGCATCGCTGGCGCGCGAGAGGGTGCAGCGCGCCACGGAGTGCGTCTCGTCACGCAAGCACGAGGCGGCCGCGGAGATCGCGCACGACATGCACTCGCTGGCGGGCGAGGCCGGGCTTCTGGGGCTGGAGGGCGTGACCACGACTGCGCGCTGCGCCGAGGAAGCGGCACGACGATTCGGCGACACACGAGAGGAGGACGACGCGAACGGTCTGGGCGAATGCCTGGAGAAGCTCGAACGAGCGCTTGCGGATGCGATGGCGGATCGACCTTGAAGCAGGAGGACAGGATGCGACTTCACGGACGCAGGGACGTATCGTTGGTCACTGTACTGGGCGCGGCGGTGGTGGCCGCGGCGTGCGGCGGGTCCGAGCACGAGCGAGCGGCACCGGAGGCGACCGCCTCGACCTCGCAGGCCGTCACGACGTCACTCTCGAGCCCCTCGACGCCGATCGGTCTCGCCGTCGAGGTGGAGAACGGGGTGGGGAAGCCCATATCGGTCCGCGCGGGCCAGACCTTCTATCTGAACCAGATCGATCTACGCACGTTCGTCGACGCGTCCGTCGACGAGGGCCTGGCCGGCATCGAGCACGGCGGCGACTGGGCGTCTCTCGACTGGAGCGGCATCCACCA
>DASVWO010000051.1:0-2988 GCA_036393165.1 Polyangiaceae bacterium
CAACGTCTTCACGAGCGACATCGTCCTGGTCATGGCGCGCTTCTGACTCATCCGGTGCGAGGGCGCAAGCCCGACGCGGCTTACGCGATCGCGTAAGCCCTCAGCCCATGCGCGCGACGAGCTTCTCGAGCTCCGCGCGCATGCGGCGGGCCGGCGCGTGGAAGCGCGGGCCGTGGCCGGGCAGGACGCACTCGAAGTCGAAGGCGAGCAGCTTCTCCATCGAGCGCTTCTGCTCGCGCCACGAGTACCAGCAGACGCTGCGGCCCGCGTCGAGCCCGTCTCCGCCGTCGTTGCCCCAGAGGTGGTCGCCGGTGAAGAGGAACTCGCGGTGAAGCAGCACCATGCTCCCGCGCGTGTGTCCCGGAACCGGGATGGCGAGCAGGTCGGGCGCGAGCTCGACGGGCGCGTCGCCTTCGATGCGTCGCTCCACCTCGCGCGTGTCGTCGCCGACATCTGCCGCGTGCAGCACACGCGTGCACCCGAAGCGTCGAGCGAACTTCGCGTGGTCCGCCACGTCGTCCCGGTGCGAGAGAAACATGGTGGCCACGCCGCCGAGGGACGCGATGCGATCCACGAGCGGGCGCGCCGCGCGCGGCGAGTCGACGAGCACGTTGCCGGAGTCGCGCTTCACGAGATAGCTCGCCGCGCCGAAGGAGTCCTCCGACGCGTAGCCGCAGTAGAAGACGCCGTCGGCGATCGGATCGGGCAGCGCCTCGACGGCGTCGTGCAGATCGACCTTGCTCTCGGTTCCGATCGAGCTCGACGGGCACGACACGAGCGCCATCGCGGCGCGCAGCTCGTCCTCGCGCGATGCGGGCTGCCGTCGCACGATCGAGAGCCCGAGGCGGTCGGAGCGCGCGAACGTGCGCGGCGCGACGACGCGGCACGTCTCGCAGTCGATGCACGAGTCGTCGACGAAGAAGTCGCCTGGGGCGTTCTCGCTCAGCCGGGCCGAGATCCGGGCCACGAGGAGAACTAGCACGGCTCGGCGAGCATCCCCTCCGCGATGGCCTTGGTCATGTCGGCGAACCGCCCCGCGTCGAACCCGGCGCCGCTTCGCAGCCAGTCCACGTGAGGCGGATCGTCGGCGCCCTTTCCTCCGTCGAAGTGCCCGAGCACGTCGAGATGGTCCGCGTAACCGGTCCAGATGAGCCGCCCGTGGAGCTGGGATCGCAGCGGCACGACGCCGTCGTTGGCGCGCACGTCGGGTGCGCGACCGAAGGCGCGCAACAAGGCCGCCTCGGTTTCATCATCCGCGCGTGCAGCCGCGCACGGATAGCGCTCGTCGATGTGCGACGTCAGCTCGGAGAGAGCTGCGAAGATCGTGGTCGACAGAGCACCCCAGGGGCTCAAGAGCTGGCGCACCAGCTTCACGGGCGTCGGCAGCCGCGCCATCGACGCGGTGCACTGGTAACGGACGCCCGGACGGTCACGAACGGTCGCCTGGTGGAGGTCCATCGCCTCTGGCATGAGCTGCACCATCGAGCCCTGGTCGGTCTTGATGGCTTCCAGGTACGCACGCACCTCCCGGCTGCGCGCTTCGTCGAGCAAGAGCAGCAGGCGCTCGGTCGTGCTCTCGAGCACGCGGATGTCGAGACCGAACGCGCGGTCGATGCGGCCGATGGCGACCACGAGCGCGCTGGCCACGGCGAGCGGCGGCGACCCGAGCATCAGCGCGAAGAACGTGAGCGCGCTCAGGGCGTAGAGCAGCTTCTGGCCGCTCACGGTCGTGAAGAAGGCGGCGAGCGGCGTCCCGTGGTGCGGTGTGCTCAGCGTGGTCACGCTCGCGAGCCGAGGCAGCCACGCGAGCGCCGCGTCGTCACACGGGATGAGCGCTCCCGGCGACGCGACCAATCGGACGTCGACGCCCCCCGTCGAGTGCCCCACGAGGTGGACGGGCCCCGCAGTCTCCGCGGACGTCGAGGCCACGAGCTCGGCGAGGCGTGCAGTCCGCCTCGTGATCGACGCCGTCGGCGGAACGTCGACCACCCATGTCGCCGCTTCGTGGCCCCGTTCCTTCAGCTCGCGCACCAGCGCCCGCTCCAGGTGAGCGAAGTAGTCGTACGACGCCAGCTTCCCGAACCCGAACATCCCCGGCGCGAAGTAGATGTGGTGAAGCACGCAGCTGGCCGCACTCTACTACGCGGTATGACGCCGGTCGGTTCGCGAAAGCACGGCGCTCAGCCGTTCGAACAGCACCTCGGCGTCGACCTGTCTGTCGGGCAGCCCAATGAGGGGTATGTGGCGTGTCTCCCGGTCGCTCCTCAATCGACGCGCGTCCTCGAAGCCGATGTCCGGCCGGGACAGATCGAGCAGGATGACGTCGGGGCGAGCGGCACGCGCGGCTTTCAAGCTTTCCGGCCCATCGGCCGACTCGAGCACGCCGAAACCCGCGCTGGCGAGCAGCGTCGCGAGCGTCGAGCGGGCCTCGGAATCGCCGCCGACGATCAGAACGATGTGTCCTCTCGGCCGCGTGCCGCTCGGTGTGCGCTTCACCTCGTGGCTCGCTCCTGCACACGCGATGCCCTGAAACGCGGTCGAAAAACGCTGACGAATCCTTTGTGTGCCTGGTCAGAGCCCTGACCGATGCGGGACGGTGACCTCGGTCCATGTGACCAGGGACGGCATCCCGGTGAGCCTGGACGTCAGCCCTGCGATGCCGAAACGAGTACCGGGAGACAGAAATTGCGTCCCGGAGAGCACGAATCGCGTCCCTGCTTCGACGGACGGCATTTCAGGACTCGAGAATCGCGTCGCGTCTTCCAGGAATTGCGTTCCTGCAAACCGGGACGCGAATCATCCTCACCGGAACGTCGTCCCTCCTCACAACGACGGCGTCCAGGGAAGGAGGGACGCAGTTCATGGTCGACGGGACGACGTTCCTGGTTCCAGAAACTTCGTTTCTGGAGGCCGAAACAGCGCCCCAGTCTCCAGCGACGACGTCCCGGCTCCTCGGGACGTCGTCCCGGTCTCCAGAAATTGCGTTTC
>DASVWO010000052.1:0-15287 GCA_036393165.1 Polyangiaceae bacterium
CGTGGCTCGACGGCGCCGTCGCCTCGCTCGACGACTCCGGCGCGCCGGGCGCGGGCCAGGGGCCGCGCGACCCGCAGGCGATCCTCGGTGCCGCGGGCGACATCCAGGCCGACAAGGTGCTCGTGATGCTCGTCGTGAACGCCGAGGTGATCCGGCAGAACCCCGAGGGCGCCAAGATGGGGTTCCTCCTGCGCGGCATCAAGCAGTGGAACGACTTCATGAGCGGCACCGACATCGACCCGCTTCGCGACGCCGACTGGCTCATGATCAGCGGGCCGTCGCTCGTGAACACGTCGCGCGACGTGGTGCTCATCCACTACTCGGCGGCCGACGCGAAGATCGAGCGCGCGATGGACCAGGTCGCGCGCAACTACGCCAAGGGCGGCGGTTACGACGCGGGGGTGCCGGGCACCAAGGCCGTCACGTCGTACGCCGACGACGCCGAGCGTGTCGTGATGCGTCCGCGCCCGCACGTGCTCGCGGTGGTGCCGCCCAGCGTCGCGCAGAAGGTGGCGCGCCAGCTCGCGCATGCGGCGGTGCCGGCGCACATTCGCAAGGGCGAGGCGATGTACCTGCGCGTGTGGGATCCGCATCACCCGATGCCGGAGATCCCGGCGACGATCACCGAGGCGCGCATGCGCATCGTCCCGCGCGACGACGACGGGGCGGACGTGTACATCGAGGGCGACACGAAGGACGCGGCGAGCGCGGCGCAGGCGGCGGAGGACGTGAAGAGCATCGTCTCGCGCCACAACGACATGTGGATCTCGCTCGCGACGCACGGCCTGCTCGACCACGTGGACGTGACGAGCGAGGGGCCCATGGTGAAGGCGCACCTCACGGCGACGCGCGATCAGATCGCGACGATGATGAACCTGGTCGGCACGTTCCTGCACGTCGCGCCGCCGCCGCAGGCCGCGAATCCCGCGCCGGGCGCTCATCCTTAAGCTAAGAGGCGGGCCATGCGCACGCGCTTCTTCCTCACGGTCGCGCTCGGCGTGCTCGCCGTCGCGGCCACCGCCGCCTGCTCCAAGTCGCCCGACGAGCCGACGAGCTCCTTCAAGCCCGCCGAGGGAACGCCGCTTCCGCCGGGGCCGACGAAGCTCGAGACGGAGGACACCAAGGTGGGCACCGGCCGCGAGGCGAAGACCGGCGACACGGTGCACGTCCAGTACACGGGCACGCTGATGAACGGGACGAAGTTCGACAGCTCGTACGACCACGGGGGCGAGCCGTTCAAGGTCACCCTCGGGCAGGGCCAGGTCATCAAGGGGTGGGACCAGGGCGTCCCCGGGATGAAGGTGGGCGGCAAGCGCCGGCTCAAGATCCCGTCGGACCTCGGTTACGGCGCCAACGGAAGCCCGCCGAACATCCCGCCCAATGCGGGCCTCATCTTCGACATCGAGCTCGTCTCGATCGACTGACGGACCGGTGCACCCGGCCGCGTGACCGGTGGACCGGTCCGGTCGCCGGGCCCGCCGAGCAGCCTGACCGGCGCAGCGGTACGCGTGCCCGGTGAGCCCGCGCGGCCCCTGGGTACGGCTCAGGGCCGCGTCGCTTGGACCGCGGCCACGATCGCTTCGGCCGTGCGTGCGTCGGTCGGACCGAGGCGCATCACGCCTTCGGGCGTCTCGAGGCGCACCGCGGCCCTCGCTCCCCGCGGCTCGACCGTCATCCGGAGAATCGCGCGCCACGGCGTGCGCGCCCCGGCGAAGGTGATGCCCTGCGCGTCGACGACCACGTCGAGCGGGATGGTGGCCGAGACGCCCCACGCCGCGAGCGCGAAGAGCGCGAGCATCACCGTGAAGATCGCGATCAGCACGACGTTGACCCGGTGCTGCAGCAGCTCGTACACGGTGCCGAGCAGCGTGAGCGCGAACGCGCACGTCACCATCGCGCTGGAGCTGAGGATGAACTTCACCGGCGAGCCGACGCGCCAGCTCGCGCGCGCGAGGGCGCTCGCCGGGAGCGGCTCGGTGGGCGGTGGCGCCTGCTCCTCCCACGCCTTGCGCGCCGGCGGGACGGGCACCGCGCCGTGACGGAGCGCGCTTCGCAGCATCAGGACGAACGCGACCGCGAGCACGAGCGTGAGCGCCGTCGCCAGGGGTTGCGCGCCGTCGGTCGACAGCAGCGCGTCGAAGGTCCCGTGCGCGACCATCGCGAGGAGCAGCCAGGGCCACACGCGCGCCTTGCGCGACACGAGCGTGCGCCCCATCGCCCAGCCCCAGATGGCGCCGAAGAACATGTGCGCCGGCACCGTCTCGAGGGCGCGCACGGCGATGACCACGCCGGACATGCGGCCGAAGGCGAAGTACTTGATGTTCTCGACCGCCGCGAAGCCGAGCGACGCGGCGCAGCCGTAGACGATGCCGTCCACCGGCTCGTCGAACTCGCGCCGGTGACGGGCGAGCGACCAGGCGGCGAGGAACTTCGCGCCCTCCTCGGCGCCGCCGACGACGAGCGACGTGACGGCGATCGCGATGGGCAACGCCCAGAGCTGCCCGCCCATGGTGACCACGGACGGGTCGAGCCACGGCGTGAGCATCGAGAGCCCCACCTCGACGAGCCCGGCCGGCACGATCGCCAGGCCCCCGAGGGCGAAGGTCGCGAGCACGAGCCACAGCGGCTCGGGTCGCGCGCGGTCGAAGCGGCGCACGAAGAAGAGCCAGCCGAAGCTCAGGGCGAAGGGCAGGATGGCGCTCGCCGCGGCGAGGCCCCAGCGCGGCGGCAGCGCCCCGGCCGACGTGCGCTGGAGCGGCGGCAGGATCGGCGAGCGCAGCAGCAGCTTGTTGCGGTTCGCCTTCGTGTACGCGAGCACGTCGTCACCGAAGCGCAGGACGAGCGGCTGCGCCAGCGTGTCCTCGACCGCGAGCGTCTCGAGCGCCACCGACCCGCGCGACAGCGTCACGCGCTCGCCGGGGTGCGCGCGCTGCTCCTCCTGGAGCAGCGCCCGCGCCGGGGCCGACAGCGTGACGGCGAGGGCGCGACCGTGCTCGACGGGCGCGATGTCCGCGATGGTCGCCGGCGCGATGCCGAGCGTGAGCAGCGGTGGCGTGGTCGCCGGCTCGGCTTGCCGGCGCACGTCGATGCCCCCCCGCCAGCGCAGCAGCGCATCGACGCCCCCGGCGACGTCCGCGTCCACGACGACGCGCACGCGGCCCTCATCCGTCGCTTCCACGTCCGACGGCACGAGCGCCGATGCGAGGCGCGACTTGATTCCGATCGCCGCCATCGGCGCCGAAACCGCCGTCTCTCCCTGCGCCGCGTACTCCAAAGCCGCGTCGTTCGTACCCGCCAGATGGGGCACGGAGCACGCCGTGAGGAGCAGCAGCAACCACGGTATGAGCCACCTCACAGGTCGCACGCAGCTCATGCTACTTCCAGTTTCAGCGTTACTTTTTGCAATGTCGGACCGTCAGGTACCCTAAGATGATCGGCTGATGCCGGACCCCCACGTGCTGTACATCGTGACGGCCGTCGTCGTCCTGGGCTTGGTCGCCTGGGTCGTCGTGGTGCTGTCGCGCCCGGCCGAGGCGCTGGAGGGACCTGCGCAGTCGAAGCCGGCCGGCCGGACGCCGTCGGGACCGCCGCCGGCCAAGCCGGCGTCGACGCCGCCGCCGGCGAAGAGCCCGAAGCTCGACTCGCACGCCGAGATCAACGACCAGATGCCGAGCGTCAGCGTGACGGTCACCGGCGAGGTCCCGGTCGACATCGAGGAAGAGGAGGAGCCCACCGGCCCCAACGCGCTCATCCTCGTCACGGCGGTTGGCCGCACGGACCCCGGCCTGAAGCGCAAGCACAACGAGGACGCCTACGTCATCCTCGAGGACCACCACCTCTTCTGCATCGCCGACGGCATGGGCCGCCACGCGGCCGGCGAGGTCGCGAGCCAGCTCTGCGTCGACGCCATCACCGAGGCCTTCCGCAGCGGCGACTTCGGGCCGGCGCGGGAGCCGCCGCTGCCCAAGCGCGCCAACCGGCTGCGCGGCTCCATCTTGCTCGCCAACGATCGCATCCTCGCCGCCGCGCAGGAGAACGACGCGTACGCCGGCATGGGCACCACCGTGGTCGCCGCGTACTTCTCGCCGAACAACCAGCGCGTCTACGTCGCGAACGTGGGCGACAGCCGGTGCTACCGCCTGCGTGACGGCAAGCTGCAGCAGATCACGACGGACCACACCCTCGGCGCGGCCGGCATCCAGGGCAAGAGCGCGAGCGTCCTCAGCCGCGCGGTCGGCATCGAGGAGAACGTCGAAGTCGACGCGTCGATGGAGTCGCCGCTTCCCGGGGACATCTACCTGCTGTGCTCCGACGGTCTGAGCCGCATGGTGAAGGACGAGGAGATCCAGCAGACGCTCGTCACCGTGAAGGACCTCGAGGAGGCGAACAAGATCCTCATCGACAAGGCCAACCAGGGCGGAGGCCGCGACAACATCACGGCCATCCTGGTGCGCGTGCAAGACGCGAAGGGCGTCTCCGCCGGCATGCCGGCGACCGCAGCGGCGCGGAGCTGAGCACGTCTGGTGGCCCTTCGGGCCGTCGGCCCGCCTTCGGCGGATCCTCAGCTCAGATCTTCGTCGTCCGCGCGAGGCCGAAGAAGTCCTGGATGCGGTTCAGGATGCGCGATTCCTCGCTCGCCATGCGCGACTTGCGCGCCTCCGCGTCCAGATCCCCGAGCGCGCTCGCGAGCTCGAGGCGCCGCTCGGCCAGCGTCTTGGAGAACTCGGCGGCGGCCTCGGGACGCTCGGTGAGCACCTTCTGCAGACCTTCCTTGTCGAGGCGGTAGCACTCGACGTCGGTCATGGCGACGACGTCGGCCGAGCGCGGCTCGCCGGTCATCAGGCCCATCTCGCCGAAGAAGCTCGGGGCTTCGATCGCCGCGACCGTCTTGCTCGTCACGCTGCCTTCGACGTGCCGGCGGATCTCCACCTTGCCCGACGTGAGGATGTACAGCCAGTGCGCGACGGCCCCCTGCTTGGTGCACGTCTCTCCCGCCGTGAACGGCGCGTAGCGCAGGTGGTCGGCGACGAACGAACGCTCCTCCGCCGTGAGCGAGCCGAAGAGGTCCACCGACCGGACGGCTTGCGAGCGACGATCCTTGAGCCGCGTCGCGTGCGCGGCCTCGTCCTCCTCGGGCTGGACGAAGAGCGTCTGCACGGGGCGCGCGAGCGGGATGTTGGCGCGCTTGAGCGCCGTGTAGATGCGCGTGCGGATGCGCGAGTTGGTCGGGTCGTCGTTCGGCAGGTCCGTCAGCCAGTAGCGGACGGCGTAGTACCCGAAGCTGTCGCGGTTGTCCTTCGCGAAGTCGTAGCAGATGACGCTGGGCTTCGGGTCGTCGGCCACGCCCTCGATGGGCGCCGCCCAGAGCGCCTCCTTCACGACGTCGATGACGTGCGAGGGCGGGAAGCGGAAGTCCACGTTGAAGTAGACCCACATGCGGTGCTGCACGGGCTTCCCGGCGCGCTTGCCGAGGATGATGATGTTCTGCGCGAGCAGGTTCGCGTTGGGCACGATGATGGTGTCCCAGTTGCGCGTCTCGACCACGGTGTGCCGCCACCGGATGCCGACCACCTTGCCCTGCGTCCCGTCGGGGAGCTGCAGCCAGTCGTTGAGGTGGATGCTGCCGTCGAGCTGCAGCGCCATGCCGCCGATGATGTTGCCGAGCGTGTTCTGGAGGCTGAAGGCGAGGATGCCCGTCACGACGGCCGACGTCGTGACGACCGAGCTCGGCGAGAAGCCGGCCGCCTTGATCACGCCGATGCCGGCGAAGAGGTAGAGCGCGCCCACGACGACGTCGCCCGTGATGGCCGCCGGCCGGACCCCCACACCGGGCAGCGCGAGGTCGAACACGAGCAACACGACCAGATTGACGACGAGAAACGCGGCGCAGATGTCGCCGACGAGGCGCACGTGCTCGCCCCACGACGCGACGGTGGGAGCCGAGACGTGACCGAGCGCCGCGGAGACCCCGGTGGCCACCAGGACGAGCAGATAGAGGAAGAGCGCGTAGCGGATCCGCCGCCGCCGCTCCGGCGCCAGGACGTTCACGAGGACCGCGACGAGGATCAGGGCCGCTCCCAGCATCGCGAAGCCCCATTCGCGGAGGAACTCGAGCGCCTGCTGCGGGTCCACGGTCGTCGATGGTACGATGGATGGGCCAGGTCAGGGGATCGGATGGGCGGGGCCGACACCAGCGGGAATGCCATCGCCGACCGTATTGCCGCGCGCCTGTCCCTCTATCTCGGGCCGCACACGGGGAGGGCCGCGGTGAAGACGTTCGCGCTCAAGGCGCTCGGCCGTGGCCCCGAGACGCTGACGCTCGGGGACGTGCCCGCGCTGCAGCAGGCCCTCAGGCCGATGTTGCGCACCTTCGTGGGGCGCGCGCAGTGCGAGGTCGTGCTGCAGCAGATCGCACAGGAGCTGGGGCTATGAAGCCGCGCAGACTCGGCTCGCTGCTCTGGTTCCCCTTCGCCTTCGCGGCGCTCTTCGTCGTGGTCGCGCTCGCGGTGGGCACGGGGTCGCTGTCGACCGTCGTGCGCGTGGTGAACGAGTCGGGCAAGGTGCTCGCCGCCGCGGGGTGCCTCGGTGCGGCGTACGCCTTCGAGCCAGGCGACTACATGCGCAGGGCCTGGCTCTACACCGGCGCGTGCCTCCTTCTCCTGCTCGCGCGCGACGTGACCATCATCCCGGTGGTCGGCGGTGTGCTCGCGGCGGGGCAGCTGACCATCGTGCAGGGGGCGCTCGTCGTCGTCGCGAACGCGTCGTCGGTGGTGGGGGCGTGGCTCCTGGCGCGGGCGTGGACCGTCGCGGGTCTCGACGAGGCGCCGGCCGGCCCGCGCTGGGCGCTGCGCGGAGGGGGAGTCGCGCTGTCGCTCCTCGTGACGGGGTGGCCGCTGTGGGTGGACGCTTCGAAGCTCTTCGCGGGGGACCTCGCGGCCATCCCGTGGGTCGGCTCCGACCTGGGCGACACGCTCACGTTCGCGCTCGTGGCGCCGGTGCTGCAGACGGCGCTCGCGCTGCGCGGAGGCACGCTGCTCTGGCCGTGGGCGCTGCTGACCGCGGGCGGATTTTGCTGGATCCTCTACGACGCGGGCTGGGGCTTCAGCGAGATCCTCCGCGTCGACGGCGATCCGCGCGTGCGCATCGCGATCGAGAGCATGCGCGCGCTCGCGTGCACGTTCATCGCGGCGGCGGGGGCGGCGCAGCGGTCGGTGGTGCTGCAGGACGGCGGGGGTGGAGATCGGGCGAAGGCGCCGGCGTGACGTATCGCAGGCTCGCCTGGGCACCGCCCGTCCTGGTCGCGGCGTTCTCGGTCGTCTACCTCGTCGTGCCCGCCGCGATGCACGAGGCGGCGCTCGTGGGCGAGATCGAGCTGTCCAAGGGGCTCGCCGTCATGGGGTGCGTCGCGGCGGCGCTGGCGTTCGATCGTGAGGACTACCTGCGGCGCGCGTGGCTGCTGCTCGCGGCGAGCACGGTGTTTCTCTTCGCGCGCGACGTCTTCGCGCTGCAGGCGCACCCGTCGCCGTCGGACGTCGTGCCGCTCGCGATCGAAGGCACGCTCGCGACGGCCGGCAACGCGTGCAGCGTCGCGGGGACCTGGATGCTCGCGCGTGCGTGGCGCGTCGCGGGACTGGAGGACCACGAGTCGCGCTCGCGCGAGACGTGGCTGCTCGTGGGGACGGTGACGCTGGCGGTGCTCGTGACGGGGTTGCCGCTCGTGAGCGACGCGCGCGCGCTGCTCGGAGGCCAGGTGTTCGCCGTCGTGCCGCTCGCGTCCGACGTGGCGGACGCGGTGGTGCTCGCACTTCTCGCGCCGCTCGCGCAGACGGCGATCGCGATGCGGGGCGGCCTGCTTCGCTGGCCGTGGGCGCTGCTGACGGCGAGCGGCGCTCTGTGGCTCGTCTTCGACGCGACGTACGGGATCACGGCGCTGATGCACGTCGACGCGTCGAGGGTGCACCCGGTGCTCGAGGCGATGCGGGCGCTTCCGACGCTCTACGGGTTCGCGGCGGGCATGGCGCAGCGCCAGGTGGCCACGCACGCCGAGGGTTGAGGCCTACTCGTCGAGCCCCACCTGCTCCGGGGCGAAGGCGCGCGCCACGACGAGGTCGTGGCTCCGTACGAAGTCGGCCAGGTGCTGCGCGACGGTGGCGAGCGCCTGCCGGTCCGCGTCCCCGAGGGACTTGCCGTCGATGGGGTCGACCAGCTCGATGGCGCCCACGCAGCGCTCCGCGCCCTGCACCGGCGCCACGAGCGCCGTCCACGGGTCGCCGAAGCTCGCATGGCGCGGGGGCGGCGCGAGGCGCTCGCCGTACTCGAGCGACTGCGGCCCTCCGCGCGCGAGCGTGGCTGCGATCGCGGCATCGGTCTCGGGCACGCGCGTGCGCACCACGGCGTAGCCGCGCGGCCCGCGCGCGTAGACGACGATGTAGCCGCCGTGCTTCTCGTCGCGCAGCAGCGCGAGACCGGCCAGCGACGGGATCGCCTTCATCGCCACGCACACGCAGAACGCCGCCGCCTCGACCGCCGTCTCGAAGAAGCTCAGGTCGCGCAGCGTCGAGAAGACGTGGTCGACGATCTCGGGGTGCGACGCCCGCGGCGCAGGCAGGTGCTTGCGCGCGCGGGGGGGCAGGGGAGGCGGCGCGCTGGAGCGGCGCTCCTCGGTGACCTGCGCGATGACCTCGAGGTCCACGCTGCGGAGCGTCGGGCGCGGCTCGCGGGGCCGGGGCGCCGGACGCGGAACTTCGAGGCGGGGGCGTGGAGCGAGGGCCGGAGATGAAGCGCGCATGATTCCGGACGGAGCAAGGAGTGTTCCTCCCGCCGCGCCTTGTCTCACCGCGCGTCTACGGCCCTGCGGCGATCCACGCACATCGGCACCCCCTGCTGACTTTGCCCCTCAGATGGATCCGCCGCTTGCCGGCTCGCGGACGGAATTTTTCACTGAGTGAACGCCGTCTCGAGCAGCATCTTCTGCTCGAGATCGTGCGCGGCCTTGCTCCCCGTCGCCGGGCTCGCGCTCTCGACGCGCGAGGCCAGCGTGAGCGGGTGGCGCGTGCCGAACATCTCCGGCCGGTGCGCGTTGATGAAGTACCAGGCGCCCATGTTGCGCGGCTCCTCCTGGACCCACACGACGGGCGTGCCCTCGGCGTACGGCGCGAGGGCCCTCTGCAGCGCGCCGCTCAGCGGATAGAGCTGCTCGAGGCGCACGATGGCGACGTCCTGCCGCCCGCGCTTCTTCCGCTCGGCGGCGAGGTCGTAATACACCTTGCCGCTGCAGAGCAGGATGCGCTTCACGGCCTTCGGGTCCACGGACGCGTCGGGGATGACGCGCTGGAACGCGCCGCTCGCGAGCTCGTCGAGCGTGCTCACCGCCTCGGGGTGACGCAGGAGCGACTTGGGCGTGAAGATGACGAGCGGCTTGCGCCACGGCCGGTTCACCTGGCGCCGCAGCACGTGGAACAGCTGCGCCGGCGTCGTCAGGTTGCACACCTGGATGTTGTCCTCGGCCGCCAGCTGCAGGAAGCGCTCGACACGCGCGCTCGAGTGCTCGGGGCCCTGTCCCTCGAAGCCGTGGGGCAGGAGCAGCACGAGCCCCGAGAGGCGCGACCACTTGTCCTCGGCCGAGACGATGAACTGGTCGATGATGACCTGCGCCGCGTTGGCGAAGTCGCCGAACTGCGCCTCCCACACGACGAGCTTGTCGGGCCGGTCGAGCGAGTAGCCGTACTCGAAGCCGAGCACGCCGGACTCGCTCAGCGGCGAGTCGTAGATCTCGAAGCGGCCGACGCCCGGCTTCGCTGCCGCCCCGTCACCCAGGTGCCCGAGCGGCGTGTACGGCTCGCCCGTCTCGGTATCGAAGAGCACCGCGTGCCGGTGCGAGAAGGTGCCGCGCCGCGCGTCCTGACCGCTGATGCGAATGCCGTGGCCCTCGAGCAGGATCGAGGCGAACGCCAGATGCTCGCCGGTGCCCCAGTCGAGCCCGTGGCCGGCGAGCGCCCGCTCGCGCCGCTGCTCGAGGATCTTCAGCGCCTTGGGGTTCGCGTGGAACCCGGCGGGCATCGCCGTCAGCTTCTCGAGCGCGTCGAGCAGCGTGGCCTTCGGGAACGTCGTCGACACCTCGGGCACGCTCGCGTCGGGGCCGCCCTGGTAGCCGGACCACACGCCGCCCATCGACTCGGGCATCTGCTGGTAGTCGCCCTCGCGCGCGTCCTCGAGGGCCGCCTCCAGCGTGCCGCGTCGCCAGTCGGCGATCTCGTCGGCCTCGTCGCGCGTGATGTGTCCCGCGTCCACGAGGCGCTTCACGTAGACCTCGCGCACCGTCGGCTTGTGGTCGATGAGCCGGTACATCACCGGCTGCGTGAAGCGCGGCTCGTCGCCCTCGTTGTGGCCGTACTTGCGGTAGCAGAACATGTCGATGACGACGTCCTGCTTGAACCGCTGGCGGAACTCGGTCGCGAGGCGCGTCACCTGGATGGCCGCCTCCGGATCCTCGCCGTTCACGTGGAACACGGGGATGCGCAGCATCCGCGCGATGTCGGTGCAGTAGCGGGAGGACCGCGAGTCGGCCGGGATCGTGGTGAACCCGATCTGGTTGTTCACGACGAGGTGGATCGTCCCGCCCGTCGTGTACCCCTCGAGCTGCGAGAGGTTCAGCGTCTCCTCGACGACGCCCTGCCCCATGAAGGACGCGTCGCCGTGCACGAGCAGTGGCATCGTGCTCTTGCGCTTGCGCCGGTCGATCTTCGCCCGCACGCGGCCCTCGACGACGGGATCGACCCACTCGAGGTGGCTCGGGTTGAACGTCATCGACATGTGCACGTGCCGGCCCGACTGCGTCGACACGTCGGCCGAGTAGCCGAGGTGGTACTTCACGTCGCCCGCGCCGAGGAACCGCTCGGGGCGCTTGTCGTCGAACGCGGCGAAGATCTGGCGCACGTTCTTGCCCATCACGTTGACGAGCACGTTGAGGCGCCCGCGGTGCGCCATGCCGATGACCAGCTCCTCGATGCCGTGCAGCGCCGCCGACTCGACGAGCAGATCGATCATCGGGATCATGCTCTCGGCGCCCTCGAGGGAGAAGCGCTTGGCGCCCACGTAGTTCTTGTGGATGAACTGCTCGAAGATCTCGGCGTCGGTGAGCTTCGTGAGGATGCGCAGCAGCTCGGTGCGATCGAGCGACGCGTGGTTGCGCGTCGACTCCATGCGCTCCTGCAGCCAGAGCCGCGGCTCGGGCTCCTCGATGTGCGTGAACTCGACGCCGATGGAGCCGCAGTACGTCTCGCTCAGGTGGTCGACGATCTGCCGCAGCGTCGCGCGCTCGGGCAGGCCGCTCATGCCGGCGGTCGAGAACGCCTTGTCCATGTCGGCCTCGGACAGGCCGAAGTTGGACAGCTCGAGCTCGGGCTGCGCCTCGGGCGCGTTCTCGAGCGGGTCGACGCGGGCGAAGAGATGCCCTCGCACGCGGTAGGCATTGACGAGCTGCGCGACGCGGCTCTGCAGCTCGGTCGCCGCGACGACCGACTCGCGCACCGCTTCGCGCAGGACCGCCGAGCCGTTGGTGCCGTTCACCTTGGGCGCCGAGGGCGGCGGCGCCACCGGCAGCGCGACAGCCGGCGCCGGGGCCCGGACGGCGCCGTTCATGCCCTCGAAGAATTCGCGCCAACCTTGCTCGACGGACTGGGGGCTCTGCAGCCAGCGGTTGTGTAGCTCCTCGACGTATCCCGCGTTGATCCCGAAGTCGTCGAACATGTCTGTTTACGGTGCCCTAGCTTCTAGCGCCTGTGACGCGGAGCTTCCAGCCTACTCCTTTTTCGGCTCTTCCTTCTGTGGCTCCGGCGCAGGGGTGGAACCGCTGGGGGCGGCCGGCGCATCTGGCTTGCCGTCGCCGTCTTCGTCGTTCTCGATGAAGGCCTCGCGTTTCTGGGCCTCCGCGATCTTCTTCTCGGCCGCCTCCACCATGCCGCTCGTGTGGACGTAAGTGCGACCGATGATGCCGGCGCCACCGATGGCGAAGACCAGCGCGACGTACCACACCGCGCGGCTCGACAGGAGCAGCGCGACCGAGGCGATGACGATCCCGATCTCGGCCATGAGCTGCGCGCGCTCGTACCACTCGGCCGCGTAGAAGTGCGCCTCGATCTTGTCGTCGTAACACTCGGCGTCCTCCTTGGCCTCCTTGGCGTCGTGCTCGTAGCGCTTCGCGAGGTTCTTCAGGTGCAGCTCGTCCTCCGGGTCCGGCGTGAGCACGTCGGCGAGCTCCTTGGACGCGAGGGCGATCGCGCTCTTGAGCTCCTGCGTGTCCTCGTCGTCCGCCTTGCCGGAGACGCGCTTGACGTCGTGGAGGCGCTGCTCGAACTTGTCGACCTCGCTCTTGGTGGGCGTGATGGCGTGGAGCATCTCGACGTCCGCCTCCATCACGCGGTACTTCATCGACTCCGCCTGGTAGGAGCTGAACTTGTTGCTCTGTTCGACCATCGTCGCGATGAGCTCCGTGCGCGCCGCGCCCACCATCGCGGCGCAGAAGGCGAGCATGACGCCGAGGATCGCCATGGTGATGCCGATGGCCTTCCCCGGGCCGCCGTGTCCCCCATGTCCCTCGCCGTGGCCGTGTCCCCCCTTCGCGTGCTCGATGTGCTCCGCGATCTCGTGCATAGCCATGATTGGTACGGTCCCTCCGTGAGCGCGGGAGCGTACCAGCAACCTCTTCCGCGAGAGTGGTACAAGCGCAGCGCTCTCGTCGTGGCGCGAGCCCTGGTCGGTTGCTTCGTGGTGCACGAGCGCGCAGGGGAGGATCCGCTCGTCGCTCGCGTAGTAGAGACGGAGGCGTACTGCGGCCCGAAGGATCTCGCGTGCCACGCGCGCGCGGGGCTGACGAAGAGGACGCGCGCGCTGCTCGGGGAGGAGGGGCACGCGTACGTCTTCTTCGTCTACGGCATGCACGATTGCTTCAACGTGACCTGCCGCGGCGAGGGACACGGGCACGCGGTGCTCGTGCGCGCGGCGGAGCCCGTGTCCGGATTCGACGAGCACGCGCGACTCGACGGGCCGGGCAGGTTCGCCAAGGGCATGGGCATCAGCCGCACGCTCGACGGGCACGACCTGACGCGACCGCCGCTGTGGGTGGTCGGGCGCGACCGGCGCCCGCGCATCGCGGTCACCCCGCGCGTCGGCGTGGCGTACTCCGGCGAGTGGGCCGACGAGCCATGGCGCTTCTTCGATCCGAACAGCCGCTGCGTCTCGCGCCCGCCGAAGAGCGCGATCGGTCGGCCGCGCGCGGCGCGGGGCTAGCTAGGGGGACTCCCAGGCCATCCAGCGCACGTGGGCGCCCGAGCCCTCGGCGATCGCGCGCACGACGTCTCCCTTGCGGACGCACACCGGGCCGCCCTCGGCGAGCACGCCATGCGTCGCGGGCACCGGGAGCGCCGCCAGGACCTGCCCGTTCTCGTCCACGAGCTTCGTCACGAGCGGTGCGTCCGCCTCGAAGGCCACGCGCAGGCACGCGTCGCGGGCCTCGGCGCGCACGAGCTCCACGGGCTCGCCGCCGCCGGTGCCCGGCTTGCGCGCGACCTCGCGCATCCCCGGCGCGACCGACGAGCCGAGCGCCGCGAGCGTGTCGTACGACTCGGCCGGCATCGTGCTGGGGGCGCCGGCTGCGGGCGCATCCGCCGTCGCCGACGTCGCGGTCGGGTGCGCAGGAGAGTGTGACGTCACGGCCGCGGTGCACGCGCACGCGAGCAGCACGAACGGCGTCACCACCTTCACTTTTCGAGCCCGCTCCGCGGGCTCAGGCACGAGGCGTGGCAGACGTCGCGGCGGTGGTGGCGCCACTGGCTGCTTGCTTGGCTGCGGGCTTTCCATCGAGCGGATCCATGCGGCAGCTCCCCTGGAACTCGACGCCGCGGTCGATGAACACCGAGGGAGAGTGGAGGTTACCCACGATCTTGCCCGGCGCGTGCACCTCGATGCTCGTCTTGGCGCGGATGTTCCCGTGCACCTGGCCGCCTCGCACGATGACCGTCGACACGTCCACCTCGGCGTGCACCTCGGCGCCCTCGCCGATGATGAGCGTGTCGTCGCTCCGGATCTCGCCCTTGAAGGAGCCGTCGATGCGGACGCGCCCCTCGAAGTGGAGCTTGCCCTCGAAGTGCGTGCCACGCCCGAGCAGGGCTGTAATCTCGGTGGCCGGGAGCTGCTGATCCATGCGCGGGGGCGTACCAGGCTGAAAGGGGTCCGTCAAAGAGGTGGCACGCGGCGAGAGCTCGAATTTGGTCCGTCTGCACGCGGCGTGCTCTAATTTTCGCCATGGTGCTTGTCCCTCGCCGGGGAGGCAGGGTGGCGCGCGCGGTCGCGATGGGGGCTCGACTGTGCGCGGCGCTCGCCGTCGCGCCGGCGGTGGCGCTGGCGCAGGGGGCTGGCCCGGCTCCGGCCGCGCCGGGGGACACCGGGGCTGCCGCGACTGCGACTGCGCCGGCGCTGACGGGTGCCCCGGCGGGTGGAGCGGCGGCTCCGGCGTCGTCGTCCTCGAGCGCCCCCGTCGTCCCGGCCACGGGATACGGATGGTCCACCACGCCGGCGACGCCCAAGCATCACATCCGCGCCGTGAGGGCGAGGCCGAACACGCCGGATGCGATCATGCCGGGCTTCGAGATGCTCGCCGACGGGTCGAGCCAGCTCTTCGTCGAGCTGAGCAAGCCGGTGCCGTACGACACCAAGACGAGCCGCGGCGGCATCGTCTACGTGCTCAAGGGGGCGCACGTGGACAAGCGGAACAACTTCAACCCGCTGGTCACGGTGCACTTCAACACGCCCGTGACGAGCGCGCGCCTGGTGCCGCACGGCAAGGACCTGTGGTTCGTCGTCGATCTGAGGGCCAGCGTGACGCCGACCGTGACGATGGATGCCGCCAAGGAAGGCGGCGCCGTCCTGCGCATCGGCTTCCCGAGCGGGAGCTATCTGCCGCTTCAGAAGATGGCGCCTGCGCCCGCGCCCACTCCGCCTCCGGCGATGAGCGGCGCCGCGTCGCCTGCACCCGGGCCGGGGCCGGCGCCGCAGCACTAGCGGCCTTCGCGGTCGCGTTCTTCGCCGCGACGAGCGCCGTCGCGCAGGCGCAAGCGCCCGTCGAGGCGGCGGCGCCGCCGATGCCGGTGAACTTCGGCGCGGACGAGGTGAGCTTCGACGCGAAGGAGCGGGCGCTCGTCGTGACGGGGCACGTGCACGTCGACCAGCCGCCGTTCCACCTGACGAGCGAGCGCCTGCAGCTGCAGCGCGTGCCCATCGGCGTGAAGCTG
>DASVWO010000053.1:0-13700 GCA_036393165.1 Polyangiaceae bacterium
GGACCACGTTGCGTTACCGAATCCGCTAGGTCAGCTTCGCGTACGCCGCCTCGTCGAAGCCGACGATGGCGCGCTTGCCGACGAGCAGGATCGGCCGACGCAAGAGGTTCGGCTCCTTGGCGACCGCCCTCGCGAACATGGCGACGTCGGGCGGCTTGGCGACCCACCCCTTCTCCATCGCGATCGCGTGCCGCGCGTTGAGCACCGCGGCGACGCTGCCCGCCTTGCCGACGATGGCGCGCACCACGGCATCGTCGAGCCCCTTCTTGGAGTAGTCGACCTCGTCCATCTCGACCTCGTGCTTGCGCAAGGAACTCCTCGCGTTGCGACAGGTCGTTCAGGTGCTCTTCCAGTAGAGCGTCGCCTTCTTCACGCGCCCTACGCTACTACGACGGCGCCCGAAGTTCACTTGTCGCCGGACGACGGATCCCGGTCCAGATCGTCGACGGAAGGTGGAGGCGCCTGGATCGTCGCATCCGGGTTCTCCGGCGGCCGGCCCGTGTCGGGTCGTTCGTGGGTCTCGACCCAGACACGGATCGCATCCGCCACCGCGCGCGCGAGGTCGCGGTACTGGTACTTCTCGGCCAGCTGCACGAAGCGCTCGTAGAGGTCGGGCCCGTGCTGGTCGAGAAGCTGCTGGGTGACGATCAAGTCTCCGCTGCGGGGGATGCCCATGCCGAGCGCGAGAATACCTCAGGGCACTTCTTCGGGCTCCACGAACGGAAAGGAGATGTCGTCGCCGGGACCGCCGCCGCCCGCCGGCTGCCCGCCTCCTCCCTGTCCGCCGCGGCGATCGCCGCCGAAGGGCCTGTCCATCGCGGTGGCGAGTTTGTCACGCTGGTCGGGGTGCAGCACGGGCAGCAGCTGCATGTAGAACGACACCATGTGGTCCATCGGCTCGTGCGCGGTCTTGCCCGGCATCGGCGCGAGGTCCAGCTTCTTCGCGTCGAAAGGATCGGCCGCGAACGCCGTGAGCAGCGCGTCGGCCTTCTTTTGGCGGTCGGCCCACCGAGCCTGCATCGCGGCGGCATTGGGCACGTCGGTCGGCTTGACGAGGATCGCCGCGACCTGTTTCTGCTGACCCGCGTCGAGCGTGAGATCGCTCGTGAGCTTGTCGAGGCGCTTCTTGGTCCAATCCGGCGCGCCGCCGTCGCCGCCTCCCTGCATCCAGTCCTTCATGTGCGCCTCGTGCTCCGCCTGCTTCGCGCGGACGTTGGTGACGAGCGCCGTGCGCTGGGCCGGCGTGAGCAGCCCATGGAGCGAACCGAGCGCGTCGGCCTCCTTCGACTGGTGATCGGCGATGGCCTTGTCGATGACCCCGTCGTCGGCGCCGAGCTTGGTGGCGTCGAGCTTGCCGCCGCGCACGCCGGCGACGAGGTCGGCGCGAAAGCCGCGCATCGCGGTGCGGATGCCGTCATCGTCGCTTTTGAGGGTCGACTCGATGCCGTCGAGCGAATCCTTCTGAGTCTCGGTGAGGTCGGACAGATCGTGCGCTCCGCGGAACAGACTCGAGGCGATGCCACCGTGGCGGCCGACGCGCGGATGCGGCTTGCTCGCCGCGGCCGTTGCGGAGGCCGATGCCACCAGGGGGGCCGACGACGACGATGCTGCGGACGTTCCCGGGCTCCCGCCGCTGCTCTCCTGGCATCCGAGTGCTGCCAACGGGGCGATCGACACGACGGCCCACAGCCAACGATGTGCTCGCATGGTTACTCCCTTCGCAGAACCGCCAGAGTCGCACGCAGCCCTCCGCCGGTGACCCCCGGCTGGTCCGCGTGAATCGACCGTTGGTCGGCTTTCCGCCCGCCGTGAACTTGAAGCGGAGTGCGCCAGAACGCGAATCACGGAATCGCCACGGGGCAACCTGGGGTGACCGTCGCGCGAATGCGCCCATTGCACGTGACAAGCGCGTTTGAGCGGCATCGGCGGACCGGCACGAATGCTGCGCCAGGACCCATCGATGACGACGAACGAGAGCGGGCAACCGCAGATTCCGAGCGAAGCTCGTGAGGACCAGCCCAGCGGCGAGAAGAAGCCGCGGGGCTTCGCAGCGATGGATCGCCAACGTTTGAGCGAGATCGCACGCAAAGGCGGCCGGGCGGCGCACGCCGCAGGAACCGCGCACCGGTTCACGCCGGACGAAGCCCGCGAGGCGGGCCGGCGCGGTGGATTCGCGTCGCACGCGCGACGACGGGTGGAACGCGAGCGCGAGAAGGCTGCCGAAGAGCATCTCGGCGGCGCCCCGGCACGTGATTCCATCGTCTAGTCGGCGTGCAGCGCATGCGTGACACCCGTGCATGCGCTGTGGCGTGACCGCCCGCCGCACGTTCGCGTGGGGACGCGACTCGAGCGAAGGCGGGCCGCGAGAATCGTTGGCGATTCCCCGCACGGAGCCGGGCTCGGCACGCTGACTGCTGGCTTCGCAGGTGAGCGGAGGAACCATGCCGGTGAACCTCACCGTATGCGCACGCACGGACGTGGGTCTGGTGCGGCGGTCCAACGAAGATGCATTCGTCGTCGCGGATCTCACGAGCGGCAGCGCGCTGCACGAGCCGCAGGTCACATCGCGTCTCGAGGTCGGGGACCGAGGCGTGCTCCTCGCGGTGGCCGACGGACTCGGCGGACACGCGGCCGGCGAAGTCGCCAGCGCCCTCGTCGTCGAATCGTTGCGACGGTCTCTCTCTCGCAGCATCCCGGCCGACCCTCGGCGGGTCGATGGCCTGGTGGAGGAGGCGGCACGGCGGGCGAACCGCGCCGTGTGGCAGGCCGCACACGCGCCGGGGCGGGAGCGCATGGGAACGACGCTGACGGCGGTCTTCGTCCGCGGTCCGTACGCGCACATCGCCGAGGTGGGCGACTCGCGGGCCTACCTGCTGCGAGGGGGCGTGATCCAGCAGGTCACGCGCGACCAGAGTTACGTCCAGCTGCTCATCGACAGCGGCGTGTCGCCGCACGACGCTCGGCGCTCCCCGTTCAACAGCGTGGTGCTGCAGGCGATGGGGACGCGGCCGGACGTGAAGGTCGCCCTCGGAAGGCTGGCGCTGCGCCAGCGCGATTGCCTCATCGTGTGCTCCGACGGGCTCTCGAACAAGGTGGGCGTCGACGAGCTCCGGTGGGCCATCCTGCGGTCGCAGCGTCTGGACGCTGCATGCGCCGCGATGGTCGATCTTGCCAAGCAGCGGGGCGGCGAGGACAACATCACGGTGATCGTCGCGGGTGTGAGCGGCGACCTGCCGCGGCAGATCGCCGGCGAGAGCATCGACGACACGTTCCAGGTGGTTCAGGAGTTCCGCACCTGAGGGTGCGTCGCTGCGCGGAGGTGCCTCATGCGAAGCAAGGTGCTGACGTCCGTCGTTCTGGTCGTTGCCGCGACCGCATGCGGTTCGAGCGTTCCGCCGCCCAACGACCAGTGGGCCGCGGCGCAGGCGGACCTCGGCCGCGCCGAGGCCTCGGGAGCTGCGAGCAACCCCGACGCGAGACTGCACGTGCAGCTCGCGCAGGAGGACCTCGCGTCTGCTCACCGGCTCATGGGGCGAGACAACGTGCGCGCGACGACGCTGACCCAGCTGGCGCGCGCCGAAGCGCAGCTCGCGTCGAGCCTCGCCGCCGAGTCGGCCGCGAACGACGACGCGAGCAAGGCCGCAGCCGAGATGCAAGGAGGCCGACCATGAGCCGCATCCGTCGATTCGTCGCGCTGTCCCCGGTGATCCTGGTGTGCGCGGGCGCCGCCGCGTGCAGCGGACAGCGCCTGCCGCCGAAGGCGCTGAACGACGCGCGCGCCGATCTCGCGCGAGCCGAGGAGGCAGGTGCGTCGCAGCTCGATCCGGTGGCGGTGCACGGAGCGCAGGTCGCCCTGGCGCGCGCCGAGCAGGCCTGGAAGGACCACCCCGACGACCCGAGCACCGGGGATCTCGCGCTCGTCGCCGACCGCGAGGCGCTCATCGCGCGCGCCAATGCCGGAACGATCCGCGCGCGTCAGAAGGCCCAGGAGGCACGTGCGCAAATCGAGTCGTCGCGCCGCGAGAAGCTCGAGGACGCTCGAGAGCAGCTCGGCCAGGTGCGTCAGCAGCTCGGGCAGACGCAGATGCAACTTCAGCAGCAGGAGAGCACCACCGTCGCGCAGGCGGAGAAGCTGCAGGAGATGCAGAAGAGCCTCGACGAAGCACGCAAGACCATCTCGCGGATCGCGTCGGTCAAGGACGACGACCGCGGCATGGTCATCACGCTGCAGGGCGAGGTGCTCTTCCCCACTGCCAAGTACGACCTCAAGCCGGGTGCGATGGCGAAGCTCGACGAGATCGCCCAGGCGCTCCAGGGCAAGGACCAACGCATCGTCGTGTACGGGTACACCGACAACGTCGGCAACCGCGACATGAACATGGCCCTCTCGCAGAACCGCGCGCAGGCCGTGCGCGACTACCTCGTGAGCAAGGGCATCCCGCAGGACCTCGTGACGGCCCAGGGAAAGGGTCCGGACGACGCGATCGCCGACAACGGATCGATCGAAGGCCGAGCGCAGAACCGACGGGTCGAGATCGTCGTCCAGCCCAAGAACGAGAAACCGTCGGCGCCGTAGCCGCGCCTAGGTGAACGCCACCACGTGCCGGTCGCGCAGGTGCACGACGAGCATCTGCGCCATGCCGATCGAGAGCCTGCACAGAGCCGCGAGCTCCCGGATGGTGCGCACACCGTCGATGTGCTCGGCCAGCCGCATCGCGTCTTGGTCGAGCGGCAGCCACCCGAGCTCGTCGACGTCCAGGAGCCTCCGAGGAACGGCCTCCGGGGAGGGCATCGTCACGCGCTGGCTCGGCGGAGCGCCGCCGCGGAGCTCGCGCGAGTCGGGGGTCGGAGCACCCGAACGCGCCTCCGCACCGGGAGGCCGCGTCGGCCGCTGGCTCGGTCGCTTCCCGTCGCCCAAGGGTCCTTAAGTTAGCAGACTCCCCGTCGCTTCCCGCGTCGTTTCGGCCGGCGCATCATCGACTCAGCTTGATGTCCGTGTCGCGTGAATCGGGTTTCGTCGACGGGCGCGCTGCGGGGGGACGAACGGGTGGACGCGGCTGCGGCGCGGTGGTCGCGCTGCTGCTCGCGGCAGGTGCAACGGCGACGAGCGGGGCGATGGCCTCGACGGAGGTCGTCGAGTCTCCCTGGAGCAGCGTGTACGGCACGTAGCCATCGAGCCGCAGCACGAACCGTCGCGGCGCGGCCTGCACGCTGGCCCGATCGACGGTGAGCTGGATCGGCGTCGTGCCGAGCACCTGATCGCCCTCGAGCACGTCCGCGCCCTGAGGGGCAGAATCGAGCACGAGCGCGAAGGAGCGCGGCGCGCCGATGGCGACGACGGCGCTCGCGGACGGTGCGGACGCGGATGCCGAGGCTGCCGCACCCTGCTGCCCCGGAGAGGAGCGCGCGGCGCGGAGCGCGAGGACCGCGCCCGCCACCAGCAACGACGCGATCACGCCGCCGAGCACCAGCATCGTCCGCGGTTGTCGGCGCGGGGTCGGGGCGCCGCTCGAGGACCCTACGGCCGGCAACCGCGGGTTGGAGATGAGCGTGTCGTGCGACGAATCGCGTCGCGACGAGGGTGGCTGCGGTCCCGAAGCCGGGGCCTTCGTGCCGCCGCCCGATCCGGATCCACTGGGGACCCCCGTGAGGCTGGTCCTGCCGAAGACCGCTTGCTCGCACTCGCTGATGGCGCGCAGCACCTCGTCCATGCTCTGCGGCCTGTCGTTCGGCGACTTCTCCAGGCACTTGCGCACGAACGTCTCGATGACGGCCGGCACCTGCACACTGGGAGCACGGCGGGACATCTCGGGCACCGGTGTGCTGCAGTGCGCGAGGATCATCTCCAGGTTGGTCTCCGTCTGGAACGGGAGCTGACCGGTGAGGCACTCGTAGGCGATGACGCCGAGCGAATAGACGTCGGTGCGCGCGTCCACGCGTCGCTCGTTGACCTGCTCGGGCGCCACGTACTTCGGCGAACCGAGGAACGCGCCCTCCTGCGTGAGCTCCTGCTCCTCGCCTGGGCCGCCGAGGAGCTTGCCGATCCCGAAGTCGAGGATCTTCACGACCTCGGCCCCGTCTTCTCCCGGCATGAGCATGACGTTCGACGGCTTGAGGTCGCGATGGACGGCCCCGAGCTTGTGCGCCTCTCGCAGCCCGCGCGCGACCTGCCGCAGGATCCGAAGCGTCTCGTCGGCCGCGAGCGGCGCCCGCGAGTCGATGCGCTGCTCCAGCGTCATGCCGTCGAGGTACTCCATCGCCATGAAGTACCGCTCCGGCTCTCCCTCGATGCGGCCGTAGTCGTAGAGCGTGACCACGTTCGCGTGCTGGAGGCGCGAGAGGATGCTCGCTTCGCGAAAGAACCGCTTGCGGAAGTACTCCGGGAGCTCGTTGTCGGCCGTGCCGCCGGTCGGGGTGGGCAGTCGCAGCACCTTGAGGGCCACCCTGCGGCCGAGCGGCGCTTGCTCCGCCACGTACACGTGCCCCATGCCCCCGCTGGCGAGCAGCGAGAGCACGCGGTACTTGCCGTCGTTGATCACCACGCCGAGCGGCAGCTGGCTCGAATCGGAGCGACGCAGGGCGGGCGTGTCGGACGGCATGTCCCCCGCATGAATCTACACCGGCGGCACCCGCGGGGCGATGGTCGCCGGCCGGCGCCCTCACTCGATCGCGACGACGTGGCGGTCCCGCAGGTCGGCCACGCGCAAGCGTGCCTCGTGCAGCGAGATCCCGCGTGCGGCGGCGAGCTCGCGCACCGTGCGCACGCCGTCGACGAGCTGAGCGATGGCGACGCTCTCGGCGTCGATCGCGACGAAGCCGAGGTCCTCGAGCTCGAGCAACATGCGCGGCGCCGCGTCGGGTCCGGGGAGCGCGATGGTCGCAGCCGCCCGCGGCACCTTCGGCGCGGAAGGGACCTTGGGCGGGATGTTGCTCCGCAACTTCCGAGTCGGATGGCGGCTCGGACGCTCTCGCGACATCGCCGGTCAGCGCCGCGAGCTCGGGCCCCGCGCGGGCGGCCTCTCGGAGCGCACGCGCGGCACTGCCTTCACCTCGGTGTCCTCCTCGTCGACGGGCGCGGGGGACGGGGCGGCCGCGCGGATGCGCGGGGTGGTCAGCGGAGCCATGCGATCTGCGATGAGCACCTCGTCGTCGACCACCACGTTGATTCCCTCGTCGCCGGTGGACGGCGGAGGCTGTTCGGCCCCCGGCGGGATCGACCAGGCGCCGTCGTCCGCGGGCGCGTTCGTCGGTCGGGCGGACGGTGCGGGCGGTTCGGCGTCCGCCGGCTCCGCCTCGACGCTCGGCTTCGGAAGCGCCGCAGCCGGTGGAACCGCCGGCTCGGGCTTCGGCTCGGGCTTCGGTTCGAGCTTCGGCCCCGACTCCCTCGCGCCTCCCGCGACCACGAGGCCCACCTTGGTGACCATCGCATCGAGCACGGCCACGAGCACCTCGTTGGCGGTCTTGGCGACGATCTTCTCCCAGCCGAGTGCGGCCACGAGGCCCTTGGGCGTGCCGTCGCCGGTCTCGTGCACGCGCCGGATCCACTGCGTCAGCTCGTCCTTGGTCAGCCCGTCCGCCAGCACGTCGGTGCCCTTGAGCGAGCCGCCCTTCGCGTGAATCGTCTCGAGGAACCATCGCGCGTCGAAGAGGTAGAGCTCGTACGCCGTGGACAGCGCCTTGTGCAGCGCCTGCTTCGTGAGCTTGCCGCCGCGCCAGAACGCCCAGAGGTCCCCGAGGGGCAGCCAGCGCACCAGCGTCTCGGGCGCCAGGCCCTCCTCGAACGCCTGGTGATCGACGTCGCCAGCCACGAGCGCGTCGTGCACGACCTGCTGCACTCTTTCGTCGGTGTCGCGCAGCGCCGCCTTGATGCCTCGGATGCCCCAGGCGGCGATGATGGGGCCGCGCACCTCGTTGGGCAGGTAGCGGAACAGCTTGTCGGTGGACGCTTTCTCGTCGTGCGGGAAGAAGGTCGCCAGCAGCTCCTGCGATGTCCGCACCCGGCCTTCCGGCGTGCGGCGATGCTCCTCGAGGGCGAGGCAGAACTTGGGAACCGCGGCGCTCAGGTCGTTGCGGGGAGCCTTGTCAGCCACGTAGCCATGGTACAGGAGGGAAACCGGACGCGACCGCTGCGCAAGCATTCAGCGGCGGTTGGAGTTCGGGATGCGGCGTTGCGCTAGCATCCACGCGTGCGCGCGCCCCGCCGCCTGCGATTCTCCGGCGTCGCGCTGGCGGCCCTGGCGGGGGCCGCGGCCTTCTCGGCTTGCGGCTCGCGGACCGGCCTGCTCGTTCCCGAAGAAGGCCAGGGGCCGCTCTACGACGGCGGGCCCCTGGACGTGGCGATCGATTGCAGCACGCCACGCTACTGCGTGGCGAGCGACCCGGGCTACCTCTACGCGTGCGGCGTCCGCGTCTACCAGTGCAGCTCGCTCGAGCAGTGCGAGGAGCGCGAGAGCGGCGCCCAGTGCGTCAACCCGTGCCTCGACACGCTGGGGAACGACACGTCCAACGGCTGCGAGTTCTACGCCGTCGAGATGGACACGACGGCCGAGGCGATGGGCGTCTGCTACGCGGTGTTCGTCGTCAACCAGTGGCCGACCGGGGAGCCGGCGAAGATCCAGGTCGACCGCGGCGGGGTGGTCCTGCCCGTCGCCAACTTCGCGCGCATCCCGGTGGGGCAAGGGACGTCGACTCAGTACGCGCCCTTCGATGCGGCCCACGGGCTGCCGGCGAACGGCGTGGCGGTGCTCTTCCTGTCGCGCGATCCGGCGGCGGTGTTCGATCCCAACGCGACCGACCCGCGGGTGCTCGCGAACTGCCCGCCGGGCGTGACGCCGGCGGTGCAAGGCGATGCGTCCCTGCACGGCACCGGCACGTCGACGGCGTTCCATATCAAGACGAACGTGCCGGTCGTCGCTTATCAGATGCTCCCGTTCGGCGGCGGCCGCGCGCGGGTCACCGGGTCGACGCTGCTCCTGCCGACGAGCGCGTGGGGGTCGAGCTACTTCGTGGCGAACGCGTACCAGGCGCCGAGCGTGATGATCACCGAGGACCGCGCCGGGCCGACCACCGTGGTCGTCGCGTCGCGCGACCGGACGCACGTGACACTCTCGCCCACCGCCGACATCGCGGCGGGCGGCGGACTCCCGGGGACGCGCGCGGGCGTGCCCGTGACCTACACGATCGATCAAGGGCAGTACCTGCAGCTGACACAACCGGCGGAGCTCACCGGTACCTCCTTGCGCGCGGACGCGCCCGTCGCCGTCATCGGCGGCAACACGCTCCTCGACCTGCCGCTCGACGTCCCGCGCGCCGACAGCGCCCAGCAGATGCTGCCGCCGGTGCGCGCGCTCGGGAGCGAGTACGTCGCCGTGCGCTACCGGAGCCGCGATCCGAGCGCCGAGGAGATCGTGCCCTGGCGTCTCGTCGGCGCGGCGAACGGCACGATCCTCAGCTACGAGCCGGCGACGCCGCCGGGCGCGCCCACCACCCTCGCCGCCCAGCAGCTCGCCGAGTTCGACAGCGCCGGCCCCTTCGTCGTGAGGAGCCAGGACGCGCAGCATCCGTTCTACGTCGCGTCGTACATGACCGGCGGCGGCAACTTCCAGGGCACCGGCGATCCCGAGTTCGTGAACGTCGTGCCGCCCGCGCAGTACCTGCCGCGGTACACGTTCTTCACGGATCCCACGTACCCCGAGACGAATCTCGTCGTCGTACGCGTGCGCGACGCGAGCACCGGCCAGTTCCCGGACGTGACGCTCGACTGCGCGGGCACGCTGGGCGGATGGCTACCCGTGGGCACGAGCGGCAAGTACCAGTTCACCCGCGTCGACCTGTCCACCGGCGACTTCCAGGGAGTCGGCGGATGTGACAACGGTGTACACGTCATCCGCGGCGCGTCGCTCGACGCGCGGTTCGGCGTGACCATCTGGGGCTGGGGCAACACCGTGACCTGGCCGACCGACGACGGCGCTGCGGACGAGACCAACCCTCGGTTCACGCGGTGGGTGAGCTACGGGTACCCCGCGGGGGCCAATTTCGCCGTGCTGAACGGCGGCGAATAAGGGCTTCCCCGGCTCCGTCCAACGGGTACCCTCCGAGGAACCATCATGCGTACTTCCCTACTCATGCTCCCGGTCTGCTTCGCCGTCCTCTCCGGTTGCGTCGTCACCACCTACCCGGGCCCCAACGACCCGAAGTGGACCACCGTCCAGCCGGTCGCCGGCGCGAACCACGTCATTCGCTCGCAGAGCAACCAGAACCTCTGCCTCGACGTGAAGGGCGGACAGGCGGCGACGAATCAGGAAGTCGAGGTCTTCACCTGCAACTTCAACGCGAACCAGCGCTGGAACTTCGCGGGTGCGCCCAACGGCGCGAACAACATCCAGGGCATCGGGAATCTCTGCCTCGACGTGCAGGGCGGGTCGACGACCGATGGCGCGCGCGTGAACGAGTTCCCGTGCGGCAACGACAAGCCGAACCAGACGTTCCGGTACCACCAGAACGGGCACATTCGCGAGGCGCAGTCGAACAAGTGCCTGACGGTGAACCCCATCTCGGCCGGGTCGCCGCTGTTCCTCCAGACGTGCGACCCGCTGAACCAGGGGCAGTACTGGGTGATCCAGTAGTGCGCTGACCCGGCGCAGGGCCAGGCCGCGTGCGCCCAGCGCCAGGACACGAGCGCCCAGAGCGTGAACGCATGCGGCCCGCGGAAGGTCGCGACGCGTCAGATCTCGGTCATCAGCGTCGTCAGCACGTAGTCGAACGCGAAGATCGCGACGATCGACGCGACGACGGCCTTCGCGGTCGCCTCGCCGACGCCACGGGCGCCACCGCTCGCGAAGAAGCCCTTCTTGCAGCAGATGACGCTGCACACGAAGCCGAAGACGATCGCCTTCGTGACGAGCATCCGAAGATCCTTGATCTCCAGGAGCTGCTGGATGCGGTCGAAGAAGACGCCCGGGTCGATCCCCTGCCACATGACCGCGACGATGTAGGCCCCCGCCTGCCCCACGATGCCGAAGCACATGGCGAGCAGCGGCATCATGAGCGTCGTCGCCAGGACCCGCGGCGCGACGAGATACTGCACGGGGCTCACGCCCATCGTCGTGATCGCGTCGATCTGCTCGGTCACGCGCATGTTCCCGAGCTCGCTCGCCATCGTGCTGCCGGCGCGCGCCGTGACGACGACCGCCGCGAGCACCGGCGCGAGCTCGCGCGCAAGGGCCAGCGCGACGACGCCGCCGACCATGCCCTCGGCCGAGAACTGGCGGAACCCCACGATGGTGCTCACGGTGAACGCCATCCCCGTGAACAGCCCGACGAGCGCCACGATGAACGTCGAGCCGACGCCGATGAACTCGAGCGCCACCATGAGCTGCGAGACGCGGTACGGCGGGCGCACCAGCCACGTCACCGTGCGCACGCCGAGCATCACCGTCGCGCCCACGTCGTCGAAGAACGCGAGGAACGGCGCGTACGCGCGATCGGTGAAACTGGCGGCGCGCGCGAGGACGCTCATCGGCGCTCGAGCTTACGGACTCACGGCTCGCGGTAGAAGCGCGGGACGCGGCGCGAGACGCTGGTGAGCACCTCCCAGGCGATCGTATCGGCCTGAGCGGCGATCTCGTCGGCGCCGATGCAGTCCTTGCCCAGCGGGCCCTCCTGGCGGCCGAGCACGACGGCCTCGTCGCGCACGTCGGCGCCCGGCACGTCGGTCACGTCGACCATCGTCATGTCCATCGACACCGCGCCGACGATGGGCGCCCGCTTGCCGCGCACGAGCACGGCGCCCACGCCGGCGAGGCGGCGCGAGAGCCCATCGGCGTAGCCGAGCGGCAGCGTCGCGATGCGCGAAGCCCGGAGCGCTCGCCAGGTCGCGCCGTAGCCCACCGGAGCGCCCGCCGCGACGTCGCGCACGGCGACGATCTCGGTCCGCACGCGCATGACGGGCCGGAGCTCCGTCGTCAGGGCGCGGCCGCCGACCTCGGGCGACACGCCGAAGAGTGCGATGCCGGGGCGCACGACGTCGAGGCGCGCCTGGGCGCGCAGCGTCGCGGCGCTGTTGGCCGCGTGACGGACCTCGGGCCGCACGCCGTGGCGCGCGAGCAGCGCCGACGCTTCCTCGAAGCGCGCCATCTGTTCGGCCGTCTGCTGCTCGGTCGGCTCGTCGGCGGAGGCGAGATGCGTCATCAGCCCGGCCACGCGCACCTCGGGGAACTCGGCGAGGCGCGCGGCGAGCGCCGGGAGCGCCTGCATGGTCACGCCGAGGCGCGCCATCCCGGTGTCGACCTTGAGATGCACGCCCACCGGTCCGGGCGCGACTCCGCCGCGCACGACGCGCGCGAAGGCCGCCACCTGCTCGATGTCGTGCACGACGGGCACGAGCGCGCGCGCGACGACCTCTTCGTACGCGGCAGGGTCGGTGCCGTAGTGGCCCCCCATGATGAGAATCGGCGCGCGGATGCCTGCCTCGCGCAGCTCGACGGCCTCCTCGAGCAGAGCCACGCAGAACCCGTCGGCCCCGGCCCGCTCGAGCGTGCGCGCGACGGCGGGGGCGCCGTGCCCGTACGCATCGGCCTTGAGCACGGCCCAGACGCGAGCGTTGCCCGCTGCGCGCCGCACGACGCGCAGGTTGTGTCGCAGCGCCTCCAGGTTGACCTCGGCGCGCGTCGGCCTCACCGCGTCGGCCGGAGCGGCGCGGCGCGGGCGCAGGACGCGAGGGACGAGAGGTGCGGTCATCGCGTGGATCTACGCCTGCGCGAGCGGGCGCGATTCCACCTCCAGTTAGCACCCTGGCCTCGCTGCGGCCAAGTCTGGCGGCAGGGGGTGTTCCTCCGAGCCGGACTGGGCGACAATGGGGACCGTGGGGAAGGTGCCCGCCGCTCTCGGCACGGCCGCCGCCATCGCGACGCTCGCGCTCGCGCTGCCGGCTCGCGCGCAAGGCGACGACGCGCCGCCCGCAGAGCCGGCCGCCACCACCCGGGGCTTCGGGGAGCGTGGCTCGTTCCTGCTCGGCCTGGAGAACGTCTTCGGCGTGCTCGATCAGACGTACACGGGCGCCAACGGCTCGAGCAGCACGTCGGTGAACGACAACGGGTTCTTCCCGCAGTACCTCGTGGGCACGCGGCTGTCGGCGCACGGGCTCATGTCGTCCGGGCTCACCCTCGGCGGCATCGTCGGGGTCTGGGGATTGTCGGGTACGGGACAGAGCAACGGGAGCAGCATCACCGCGTTCAACGTCGGCCCGCGCATCGGCTGGGCGGGGTGCTTCAAGAAGGTCAAGTCGATCGGCTTCTGGGGCCGGACCGGGCCGACGTTCCAGTACGCGACGATCTCCGAGTCCATCACCGTCAACGGTGTCCCGCAGCAATCCAGTTCGATCGACAGCTGGGCGTTCGACTGGTCGTTCGAGGCGTTCCTCGTGTGGTCGCCGGTGGAGCATTTCGGTCTGCTCGCGGGGCCGACGGTCGACCTGGGGCTGGCGGGGCATCAATCGCAAGGCAATCAGAGCAGCGACTGGGGCTGGCACTCCATCGGCATGAGTCATGGGCTGGTGTTCGAGCTATGAAGCCCCGCGCGCTCGCTTCCGCACTCGCGGCGTCCTGCGCCGCCCTCGCCGCCGCGGCTCCGGCTCGCGCGCAGCAAGATCCCGGCTTCTCCGAACGGGGGCGCGTGGTGGTCGTGGTCGACAATCTGGCGGG
>DASVWO010000054.1:0-13229 GCA_036393165.1 Polyangiaceae bacterium
GGCTCTTCGGGCTCGTCGTCGGGGTCCGCGTCGGGCTCGGGCTCGGGGTCGGCGTCTGGATCGGGGTCCGGTTCGGGGTCGGGGTCGGGGTCGGGGTCGGGGTCGGGGTCAGGGTCAGGGTCGGGGTCAGGGTCGGGATCGAGCTCGGGATCGGGAGGCGGCGTGTGCGCCGACCCCAACACGCCCGCGGGATGCACGGCCTGCATGACCGGCGGCCACACGTGCCAGCCGAACGGCTGCTACGGCGGCTATCTCTGCGACACGACCACCGGCAAGTGCAAGCCGCCTGGCATGTGCCCGTAGGTTCACGCCGCCAGACGATCCGCGATGGCCTGGACGAGCGCGCGTGACTGCGCAGCGCGCGGCAGACCACCGGTCCGGCGGAGTGACTCCTGGGGATCGCACGAAAGCTCGTCGAGCATCGTCGCGATCTCCCTTCGCTGAGCCGCTTGCACGCGGGCGCGTCCCTCGGCGTCGAGTCTTCCCAGCGCCCAGGCGTGGACTGCCCACGAGAGCTCGAGGTGACGCATCTCGTCCCGGGCGATGCGCCGCATCGTGGCGCGTACGACGGGGTCGGCGGCCACCTCGGCTTGCCACGCGCACTCGAGCGCGGAATACGTCTCGCGGACGCACCCCTCGACCGCGTTCTCGAGTGCGACGGCGTCGAACGAACGATGGGGACGGGCCGGAACCTGGCGCGGAGGGACCGGTTCCTCGCCGAAGCGACGCGCGAGCGCCGTCGTCTGCCGGACATGGCGCATCTCGTCGCGCATGGCGCGGGAGGCGGCCTTCACGAGCCGGCGCGGCGCACCATGCGCGATCAGCTCGTCGCGCAGCATGCGGAACGCCTCCACGCTGCCCGCCTCCATGCACGCCGCCCTCGCGAAGTGCACGCCGAGCTCGCGCCCGCGCGGAACGGGCCCGAAGCCGAGCGAAGCGAAGAACGCGGGACGCCGTCCACCGTTCATGACGACGGGGCAGTACGGCGTGTTGACGTCGGAGCAATAGAGCGTCTGCACCCCGTTCGACGACGTGATGCTGCACACGTTGGCCGGCTCGCCGTGGGCGTCGGTTCCGCAGACGGCAGCGCACTGCGCGGGCGTGCCGGAGCCGGTGAACCCGGCGCAGGTCTGCGGATCGCCGACGAAGGAGAGCTGCCACTCGCATCCCGCGGCGCAACCGCCGCAAGCCGTGGGAGTGGGCGGCGTCCAGTCGCAGGAGGTATCGGGCAAGCCGGCGTCCGAGACGGAGATCACGTCGGCGCGCGCGTCCGGATGCTCCGGAGGACCACCGTCGCCACCGGGTCCCTGTTGCGGATCCACCGCGCCACCGCACGCAGGGAGAGTGGCGACGGCAGCGAGGAGGACTGTTCGGAAGTAAGCGAGGGTACAGGTCGAGGTTCGCACGGTGCGCGCCGTGCAGTGCACCGCGGGTGCCGTGTGCAAGACCCCGGGATTCGTGGGTTTGGCCGCCATCGTCGCGCCCACACCCTGACCCCGATGTCAGTCCGTCAAAATGCTGGCACAACTGTCCCAGACCAGGGCTTGGAGACATGACCATGCTTCGAATGCTCGCGTGCGGTTCGGTTCTTCTCCTCGCAGGCGTCGGCTGCTCGTCGAGCACCGGAGGCAACGCCGGTGGCGGCTCCGACAGCGGCGGCGGCTCCGATGGCACGACCGACGGAATGCAGTCGGGGTCGGAAGGCGGATCGGATGCCGCCGGGGACTCCGGCAACGGCGGAAGCGACGCCCCGTCGGACACGGGCTCCGGCGGCGACTCGACGGGCAACACGGACAGCCCCTACGACGCCGGCCCCCCGGGCGACGCCACGACCTGCGCCATGGGCTACACGCTGTGCAACGGCTACTGCGTCAACGCGAACAACGACATCCACAACTGCGGCGGGTGCGGCACCCTCTGCCAGGACACGAACCCGTACTGCGACAACGGCCATTGCACCACGGCTCCTTGCGACGGCGGGTCGTGCGGCACCGGCACCTTCTGCTGCGGCAGCAGCTGCTGCAACGCGGGGCAGCTTTGCTGCGACGTGCCCTCGAACATCCCGACGTTCCCCCAGTGCACGGATCCGGTCAACGGGACCTGCCCCGTGGGCTGCCTGATGTGCCCTTGACCGCTAGCGGCGGTAGCGCTTCGGATCGATCGCGAACCGCTTCATCCACCGGTGCACCTGCATGCGCGCCTTGCCGAGCGAGCGTGCGACCTCCGCGACGTTGCCCTCGTGCTGGAGGAGCAAGCGCTCGAGCTGCTCACGCAGTCGGGCGTCGTGAGTCGCTTCTGCACTTTCCTGGGTCGAACCAGGCGTGTCGTCGAGAGCCTGCGTGACGGTGGTCGGCAGGTGCCCGCGCTCGAGGACCTCGCCGTTCCCGGCGAGAGCGGCGGCGCGCGCGAGACAGTGCCGGAGCTCGCGCACGTTGAGGGGCCACTCGTAGAGGAGAAGGGCGCGGCCGACCTCGGGCGAAAGCCTCAGCCTCTCGGCCACGTTCGGCGCGACCTCGCGGAGCAAGTCGCCGAGGATGATCCCGATGTCTTCGCGCCGCTCGCGCAGAGGCGCCAGGGTGAACGAATAGCCGTCGAGCCTCGCGAGCAGGTCCTTGCGGAAGGATCCTCGCGCCGCGAGCGCCTCCAGCGGCTGGTGCGTCGCCGCGACGACGCGCAGGTCCACGGCCTCGGGGCGCGTGGCGCCGACGGGGACCACCTCGCCTTCCTGCAGCACCCGGAGCAGCGCGGCCTGCGAGGGGAGCGGCAGATCGCCCACCTCGTCGAGGAACAGGGTCCCTCCGCTGGATGCGCGCACGAAACCCGGCGCGTCTCGAACGGCCCCCGAGAAGGCTCCCTTGGCGTGACCGAAGAGCTGGCTCTCGACGAGCGACTCGGGGATCGCGCCGCAGTTGACCGCGACGAACTCGCCGGCGCGCTTCGAGAGCGCATGCACGGCCCTCGCCACGACTTCTTTCCCCGTGCCGGTCTCCCCGCGCAGCAGCACCGGCACCTTCGAGGTCGCGATCCGCTCGATGGCGTCGATCTCGGTGGCCAGCGCCGGGACGATCGTCCGCATCCCGTGCGAGGACGGCGGCGGCGCGCTCCGGGTGTCGAGATCGAGCGGGGTGCCGGGCGGGCCGTGGAGCGCTTCCCGGAAGAGGAGGAGGGTATGCCCGAGCTCGACCAGTTCCCCATCGGACAGGACGACGTGAGCGACCGTCTTGCCCCCCACGCGTGTCCCGTTGCGCGAGCCGAGGTCCTCGAGGTGGAACGCGGGCCCCTCGCGACGGATGCGCGCGTGCGTCGCCGACATCCACGCGCTCGGGAGCTCGATCCGAAGCCTGTTGCCCTCGCGCACCGCGCGCCGGTCGGCGCCGCGGCCGAGCACGACCTCGTCGATGCCGCGAAGGGAGTGGCGAGACGATCCGGCCAGGGGTCGGTCGCATTCGAGCACGACGAGCAGATGGGGGTCCGGTCGGGCCAGCGGGGCCGAAGCACCGGGCGATTCCGTCAGCGTCTGGTCATCGGGTGCGCGGGGCACGCGGCTCCATCATAATGCCGCCGGACCATGGCGGCGGCGGCGAGCGGCGCTCACGTGGGGAGCTACGTGCTCTGCCGCGAGCTCGGAAAGGGAGCCATGGCGACCGTGTACGAAGCGCGGCACGTGCAGCTCGGCAAGCGCGTCGCCCTCAAGTCGATGCACCCGCACCTGGCGGCGGACGCCACGTCGGCCGCCCGGTTCCTGCGCGAGGGGAAGGCGGCGGCGCAGATTCATCACCCCAACGTGGTCGACGTCTTCGACGTCGGGATGCACGACGGCGTGCCATTCCTCGTGATGGAGCTGCTCGACGGCACCGACCTCGCGGCCTTGCTGCGCGAGCGCGGGAAGCTTCCGCTGCGCGAGCTGGTCGACGTGATGATCCCCGTGTTCGCGGCCGTGCAGGCCGCGCACGCCGTGGGCGTCATCCATCGCGACCTCAAGCCGAGCAACGTGGTCCTCGCCCGGCACGACGATGGGAGTCTCTCGCCGACGATCCTCGACTTCGGCATCTCCAAGCTGCAGGACGACGTGATCCATCGCGACCTCACGGCATCCGAGGTCCTGCTCGGCACGGTGCACTACATGTCGCCGGAGCAGACCCGCAGCGGGAGGAATGCGAGCGCGCTGTCGGACCAGTACGCCCTCGGCGTGATGCTCTACGAGTGCGCGACCGGGCTCAAGCCGTTCGGCGGCAACACCCCCTACGCGTTGATGCACGCGATCGTCTCGGCCCGCGTGACCGCCCCGAGCACGCTCGACCCGGAGCTGCCGCGATCCTTCGACGACGTCGTCGTGCGCGCGATGCACCGCGAGCCGGGCAAGCGGTTCGCCTCGGTTCGCGAGCTCGGGGCGAATCTCCTGCCGTGGGCGAGCGACGAGGTGAAGGATCGATGGGCCGGCGAGTTCGGCGTGGACGCATCGGCACTCCGGCCGCCTGCGACACGCAAGGGTGTCCGCCGGCTTGCGCCGGCACTCGCCGCTGCCGGATTGCTGCTCGCGGGCGTGGTCGGCGTGCGCGCCTTGGGCCGGGGCAACGCTGCGGAGGAGCCGAGGCATCTTCCCGTCGCGAGCGACAGCGCGCCATCACCGCCTCCTCCCAGCGCGGAGCCTTCTGCTTCGCAGCAGGCGGCGGAGAGTGCGACGGTGCCAGCCGATCCCACGGCTCCCAGCACCTTCCCTCCTCTTCCCCGTCCTGCCCGCCCGCCAGTTCGACCGCAGACTCGGCCCACGGCGTCGGCGTCGGCGGCTCCTCCGGAACGAGGCACGAACGGCGCGCTCATCGTAGAGTGACGCCCGGCGATGCGGCACGCGACGGTCCTGGCAGCGGCGCTCGTGTGCGTTGCCGGCGAAGCGCACGCACAGCCGGCCGACGCGGACGCGCTGATCAAGAACGGCCTGGAGCTGCGACGGCAGCACCGCGACGCCGAGGCGCTCGATGCATTTCGCCGAGCCTACGCGGAGAGCGCCACGCCGCGCGCGCTGGCGCAGATCGCGTTCGCCGAGCAGGCGCTCGGCAAGTGGGTCGAGGCGGAATCCGACTTGCTGAAGGCGATCGCGACCCGCGACGATGCGTGGATCGCGCGCAACCTCGAGCTGCTCCAGCGTGGGCTCGCGACCATCCAGGGGCACCTCGGCTGGATCGAGATCGCCGCCGACGTGAGCTCGGCAGACGTGTGGATCAACGGCATCGATCTCGGGACGCGTACCCTTCCCGAGAAGCTCCGCGTCGAGGCGGGCAGCGTGGACATCGAGCTGCGCGCAGCGGGGTACGAGCCTGCGCGACGGCTCACCAGCGTCGAAGCGCGTGGAACGGGGCACGAGAGCATCCACCTCGTTCCGCTGGCGATGCCCGCTGCCGAACCGCCTGTTCAAAGAGCTCCCCCGACGCCCTCGCCGGTGATGACGGCGGCTCCGCGGCCCGAGGTTCCGTCACGCCCCGACGCCGCGACGCGCAATGCATCCTTCGTCTGGCTCGGAGCGGGCGCAGTCGCGCTCGGCCTCGGTACGTATTTCGGCGTTCGGACGCTGTCGACGAAGAGCCAGCGCGACAGCGTGTGCCCGAACCCGATCTGCCCCGTCACGGGGCACGACGCGCTCGGGCGCCCTCTCAGCGAGGGGGTGGCGCTCGATCAGCAGGCTCGAACCCTTGCGATCGAGTCCACCGCCTGGCTGGCGGCGGGCATCGTCGCGGCGGGCGTTGGCGCGACGCTCTTCTGGGTGTCACGCTCCGGCACACATCCCGCGCAGTCCGGCGTCGTGCGGGTCGCCCCTTTCGTCGGCGCGGATCGTGCTGGTGCGCAGCTCGGAGGCAACTGGTGAGGAGGGTCCTGACGCGCGCCGCGGCCATCGCCGCCGTCCTGCTGCCGATGCTCGACGGGTGCACCGTCGTGGCCGGGCTGGGCGATTCGAAGGAGCCGCCGGACGGGGGGACGACGAGCAGCGGGAGCAGCAGCGGCAGCACCATCGGCGACGCGGACATTCCGGAGGATGCTTCGGGCCCCCCGCTGCAGCCGTTCGCCATCGCCGTCGGCGGGACGCACGCGTGCGCGCTGCTCAACGGGCCTTCGGGCCAGCCGAGCGGCGTCGTGCGCTGCTGGGGCTCGAATCAGCAGGGAGAGCTCGGCGCGGACCCGACGTCCGCGCCGGAATCGCCGCTCCCGCTCGCAGTCCCAAGCGTGACCGACGCTCGCACCCTGGCGCTGAGCACGGGGTACTCGTGCGCGACGACGAGCTCCGGGAACATGCTCTGCTGGGGGGCGGTCGCGGCGGAGCTTCCGACCGGCATGCACCGCACGCAGGAGACGCCCGCGTTCGAGCCCTCGTACATGGAAGTCGACACGGGGTTGCTCGACATGGTGCAGGCGGCCTCGGTGGGTCCCGCCGGGGGCGCCGTGCTCACCAGCTCGGCGCTCGTGAGCTGGGGCTCGGCCATGTACGAGCAGCGCGACTCCGGATCGGGCGCCGGGAGCGACGCAGGGGTCACGCTCGGCGCGCTCGGGAGGGGCGCAGTCGGTCGCGCCCACGCCTGCGCGATCACGCAGGACATGAGCGACGTGCAGTGCTGGGGAGACAACTCGCACGGTCAATGCGGGGTCTCCCCGCAAGGCAGCTCTTTCCTGACCTACCCCACGTGGGTCGGCCTCTCGGCGATGAACGTCGGCACCATCAGCGACATCGCCGCCGGAGCGGACTTCACGTGTGCCGTGACGAGCATGGGCGCCGTGTACTGCTGGGGCGCCAACGACGCCGGACAGCTCGGAAACCCGAGCGCCTCGGGGGACCAGAGCACGCCCACACAGGTCGAGCTCACGGGATTCACCGCCCAGGAGCTGGCCCTCGGCGACAAGCACGCCTGCGTACAGACAGCCGGGTTCTCGGTGCACTGCTGGGGAGACAACAGCGTCGGGCAGCTCGGCCTCGGGGGCATTTCTTCGTACGTGGCGAAGCCCGGGAACGTCTACGTCGATGCCTCGACGAAGCTCGAGAGCGTCGTTCACATCGCAGCCGGCGGCAACACGACGTGCGCCACGCGCGTCACCGACAGCTCCGTCTGGTGCTGGGGGGCGAACGACTCCGGGCAGTCGGGCCAGCCCTCGAGCAGCATGTCCGTCGTGCGGTACGCGACGGCGATCTCGCCCTGAAGGGCGGGCGCAACAGCCGCAACACCCCGCGCGTCACTCTGCAACACGACGGCGCAACACCATGCAAGTGAGTCGCGCGCGCCGGGGCTGCGTCGCAGCGTGGTGCGACTGGCACGGGCGTCGCACACGCACGCAGCGATGCTGGCTCCCGCCTCCGCGAGGAGACTTCCTCTGGCGCCTCTGGCCGCTCCGGCGCGGCGCCGGCTCCCCCTGGCCGACACCGCGCGCGACGTCGACCGAAAGACGCGCCCGCTCTACGCGGTCTGGGAGATCACGCTGCGCTGCGATCTCGCCTGCCGTCACTGCAGCTCGCGGGCGGGACGTGCCCGGCCCGACGAGCTGACGACGGCCGAAGCGCTGGACGTGGTCGACCAGTTGGCCGACCTGGGCGTGCTCGAGGTGACGCTCATCGGCGGCGAGGCGTACCTGCGCGACGACTGGGTCGAGATCGTGCGCGCCATCCGCGCGCGCGGCATGGAGTGCTCCATCGTCACCGGCGGACGCGGGTTCACGCCCGAGCGAGCGCGCCAGGCGTGCGAGGCCGGGGTGATGAGCGTCTCCGTCTCGATCGACGGCACGCGCGGCACGCACGATTCCCTCCGGGGGCTCGCCGGCAGCCACGACGCCGCGATGCGCGCCATGGCGAACCTGCGCGCCGCGGGGGTGCAGGTGTCGGCGAACACCCAGGTCAACCGGCGCAACCGCGGCGAGCTGCCGGAGATCCTGGAGCAGGTCGCCGCGGCCGGGGCGCGGTCGTGGCAGATCCAGCTCACCGTGGCGGCCGGACGCGTCGCCGACGATCCGACGCTGCTCCTCGAGCCCTACCACCTGCTCGACCTCGTCCCCACGGTCGCGCGCCTCGTGCCGCGCGCCGCCGAGCTCGACGTGCGCATCTGGCCGGGAAATAACCTCGGTTACTACGGTCCTCACGAGTCGCTGCTGCGCGGCGCGCTCCCGCAGCGCCGCAAGGGCTCGTGCGGCGCGGGACGGTTCATCCTCGGCATCGAGTCCAACGGCGCGGTGAAGGCCTGTCCGTCGCTGCCGAGCGCCGCGTACGTCGGCGGCAACCTGCGCGACGACCGGCTGCGCGACATCTGGGAGCGCGCCGAGGCGCTGCGCTTCACACGCGACGACCGCATGCCGGAGCTCTGGGGCTACTGCAAGACTTGCTACTACGCCGACGACTGCCTGGGCGGCTGCTCGTGGACGGCACACGCGCTCTTCGGGCGTCGCGGCAACAACCCGTTCTGCCACCACCGCGCGCTCGACATGCGCCGGCGCGGACTGCGCGAGCGCCTCGTCCGGACCGAGGCGCCCGCCGGCGAACCTTTCGACCACGGCTCCTTCCGCATCGAGGTGGAGCCGTGGCCCACGGACCCACCCGAAGGAGGCTGACGCGATGGATTCTTACGACATCTGCAGCGCTTGTTCGTGCTTCATCAAGACCGCCGAAACCGCGTGCCCCTTCTGCGGGGCCGAGCACCACGCGCGTTCCAGGCCCGTCGCCCGCGCGCGCAGGATGAGCCGCGCGCAATGGCTCGCCCTGGGGTCGGCGCTCGTGCTCACGAGCTGCGGCGGGAGCGTCAAGCCGGGCCCGACCGGCACGCAGGGCTCCGGCCAGCAAGGGGGCGACGACAACGACGCGCAGGCGGGGACGGATTCGGGCCAGACGACGGGCGACGACACCGACGCGGCGGAAACCGTGGACGCCGTCGCCACCGGCGGCGACGCCTCGACGATCGGCCACGTGGAGGCCGGGGCCGAGCCGGACGCGTCCGAAGTGGCGGACGCGCCCGCGAGCTGCACGGTGCCTCGCACGACCTTCCAGTGCGCCGGGTCCTCGTGCAACAGCGCATCCCAGTACTGCTACATCTCGTATGGCGGCACCGAGGTCGCCTGCGAGGACGACAACGCCGGAGGCTACTTCCCCCAGCAGTGCCTCACCTGCCCCACCTGCGACTGCGTCTCGCAGTACATCGGGGGGCCGGGCTGCAAGTGCGTCGACCTGGGTGGCGGCGCGATCGGCGTGCAATGCGCGGGGTGTTACGGCGCCCCTCCCACGCGTCTCGAGCTGCTAGCGGCCTAGAGACGCAGACACGCGAGTCGTCAGCGTCCGAGGAGCTGACGCAGCACGTACTGCAGGATGCCTCCGTGCCGGTAGTACTCGCGTTCCTGCGGGGTATCGATGCGCACGGTGCAGCGGAACTCGCGCTCGCTGCCGTCGGTTCGCTTGGCGCAGACGATGGCGGAGCGCTTCGCGATGGCGTCGACCAGCTCGGGGATCGAGTACGTCTCCTCGCCCGTGAGCCCCAGCGTCGTCGCGTTCTCTCCCGGCTCGTACTCGAGCGGCAGGATGCCCATGCCGACGAGGTTCGATCGGTGGATGCGCTCGTAGCTCTCTGCGATGACGACGCGGATGCCGAGGAGGTTGGGCCCCTTGGCAGCCCAGTCGCGTGAGGATCCCGAGCCGTACTCCTTGCCCGCGAGCACCAGGAGCGGCACCCCCTCCTTCGCGTAGCGGACGGCGGCGTCGTAGACGCTCATCGGGTCGCCCTCGGGGAGGTGACGCGTGACGCCGCCCTCCGTGCCCGGTGCGAGCAGGTTGCGCAACCGCACGTTCGCGAACGTGCCCCGCACCATGACCTCGTCGTTGCCCCGACGCGAGCCGTAAGAGTTGAAGTCCTTCACGTCCACGCCGTGCTGGGTGAGGTAGATGCCGGCGGGGCTGCTCTTCTTGATCGATCCGGCGGGCGAGATGTGGTCCGTCGTGATGCTGTCGCCCAGCATCAGGAGCACGCGCGCGTCGTTCACGTCGGTGACGGGCGCCGGCTCGCGTCCCATCCCCTCGAAGTAAGGAGGATGCTTCACGTACGTCGACTTCGCGTCCCACGCGTAGAGGTCACCCGTCGGGACCGGCAGCTTCTTCCACTCCTCGTCGCCGTCGAACACCGCGCCGTAGACCTTCTCGAACATCGCCCGATCGATGCTCGCGTCGATGGCCGCCTGCACCTCGGCGCGCGAGGGCCACACGTCCTTGAGCATGACGGGCTTGCCGTCGCTTCCGGTGCCGAGCGGCTCCGAGTAGGGGTCGAAGTCGACCGTCCCCGCGAGCGCGTAGGCGACGACCAGCGGAGGCGAAGCGAGGTAGTTGGCGCGCACCTCGGCGTGCACGCGCCCCTCGAAGTTGCGGTTGCCGCTGAGCACGGCCGCCGCGACGAGCGAACCCGAGTCGATGGCCTTCGAGATCGGCTCGGGAAGCGGCCCGCTGTTGCCGATGCACGTCGTGCAACCGTAGCCGGCCAGGTAGAAGCCGATCTTCTCGAGGTACGGCGTGAGCCCCGCCTTCGCCAGGTACTCGGTCACCACCTTGGAGCCTGGAGCGAGGCTCGTCTTCACCCATGCCTTGCGGGTGAGCCCCTTCTCGACTGCCTTCTTGGCGACGAGCCCCGCCGCCACGAGGACGCTCGGGTTCGACGTGTTCGTGCAGCTCGTGATCGCGGCGATGACCACCGACCCGTGCGAGAGCGTGACGTCCTTGCCGTCGATCGACGCCGTGGCCTTCGCGTCCGGCGCGCTCGGCTTGGGAGCCTTCGAGAGCATCTTCTCGAGCGACGCGTGGAAGCCCTTCTTCGCTTCGTCGAGCTTCACGCGGTCCTGCGGGCGCGTGGGGCCGGCCAGGCTCGGCACGATCGTCGCGAGATCCAGCACGAGGGTGTCCGAGTAGCGCGCCTCGGCCCCCCCCGGTGCGTGGAAGAGCCCCTGCTCCTTGAAGTAGGCCTCCACGAGCTTCACGTGCGCTTCGTTCCGGCCCGTGAACCGCAGGTACCGCAGCGTCTCGTCGTCCACCGGGAAGATCCCGCACGTCGCCCCGTACTCGGGCGCCATGTTGGCGATGGTCGCCCTGTCGGCCAGCGGGAGCTGCGCGAGGCCGTCGCCGAAGAACTCGACGAACTTCCCGACGACGCCCTTCTTGCGGAGCATCTCGGTCACCGTCAGCACGAGGTCCGTCGCGGTCGCTCCCTCGGGCAGCTTCCCGGTCAGCTTCACGCCGACCACCTGCGGGATGAGCATCGACACCGGCTGCCCCAGCATCGCGGCTTCGGCCTCGATGCCCCCGACGCCCCACCCGAGCACACCGAGGCCGTTGATCATCGTGGTGTGCGAATCCGTCCCGACCAGCGTGTCGGGATAGAGCGTCTTGCCGTCGTCGCTCTTCATCGCGACGCGCGCGAGGTACTCGAGGTTGACCTGGTGGCAGATGCCCGTGCCGGGCGGCACCACCTTGAAGTTGCGGAACGCGCTCTGGCCCCACTTGAGGAACTGGTACCGCTCGCGGTTGCGCTGGTACTCGAGCTGCACGTTGATCTTGAACGCGTCGCCACGCGCGAACGCGTCGACCTGCACCGAGTGGTCGATGACGAGCTCCACCGGCTGCAGCGGATTGATGCGCCGCGGATCACCTCCCAGTTTCTTCATCGCCTCGCGCATCGCCGCGAGGTCGACGACAGCCGGAACACCGGTGAAGTCCTGGAGCAACACGCGCGCGGGGGTGAACGCGATCTCCTGCGTCGGCTGACGGGAGATGTCCACGGTCGCCAGCGCTTCGATGTCCTCGGGCCGCACCGAAACGTCGTCCTGCGTACGCAGCAGGTTCTCGAGCAGGATGCGCAGCGAATAAGGGAGCTGCGCGGCCTGAGGATGCTTCGCGTACACCGCGGCGAGTCGGTACACGGTGTAGGAGGAGCCGCCTGCGCTGAAGCTGGATTTCGCGGAGTACGTGTCCGGCATGATGATCTCGGGGTTAGCTGCCGCTGACCCGCCGGGCAAGAAGCGCCCGACGCATAAGCTGCATGCACGAGGAGGCTCGCTCTTACTGAAGAGCCAGGCAATAATGCAAGGCGTGCCGAACGATTCCCCTGCGCGCGGAGGGGCGCAGCGCTCCCCCTATGCGAAGTTCGCGCACGAGATCAACAACCCGCTCGCCATCGTGCTGTCGAACCTCGAGTTCGCGATCGCCGAGCTCTCGACGCAGGCGGACGGCGGCGGCGAGCTCGTCGAAGCGCTGGGCGAGGCGCGCCAGGCCGTGGAGCGCATCCGCGATCTCGTCATCGGATACGCGGGCGAGTTCGGCGACGCCCCGACGAAGACGTTCGAACCCGCGCCCATGCCGCGATCGACCCCGAAGGTGGGGACGAGGGCCCGCGTGCTCGTCGTCGACGACGAGCCGGTGCTCGGCCGGGCGATCAGCCGCGGACTCCGGGAGCACGACGTCGTCGTCGTGACCACCGGCAACGACGCGCTCGCGCTCTTCGAGAGCGGCGAACGATTCGACGTGGTGCTCTGCGATCTCATGATGCCTTCGATGCCGGGGTTCGATCTGCACGATCAGCTGCGACTCCTCGCGCCGGATCAGGCGGACCGCATGGTGTTCATGACCGGCGGTGCGACGACGACGCGGGCACGCGAGTTCGTCGCGTCCAGGTCCGACGTGGTGCTGCAGAAACCGGTGTCCATGGACACCGTGCGAGAGACGGTGGCGCGGCTGCTCCGGTCGACTAAGACCGGAGGGCCATGAGCCAGACGCCCCAGGTGCGCATCGAGTCGGACAGCATGGGCAACATCGAGGTGCCCGCGGACAGGTACTGGGGAGCGCAGACGCAGCGGTCGCTCCAGAACTTCAAGATCGGCGGCCACCGCTTCGGCAGGCCGGTGATCCGCGCCTTCGGGATCGTGAAGAAGGCGTCGGCGCTCACCAACCAGGACCTCGGAAAGCTCGACGCGCAGAAGACTGGGCTCATCGTTCGCGCGGCCGACGAGGTCATCGAGGGCAAGCTCGACGCGCACTTCCCGCTCGTCGTGTGGCAGACCGGCAGCGGCACGCAGTCGAACATGAACGCCAACGAGGTCATCTCCAACCGCGCCATCGAGCTGTCGGGCGGCACGATGGGCTCGAAGAAGCCGGTGCACCCGAACGACGACGTCAACCTCTCGCAATCGTCGAACGACACCTTCCCGACCGCGATGAACATCGCCGCCGCCGAGATGAC
>DASVWO010000055.1:0-77647 GCA_036393165.1 Polyangiaceae bacterium
CGTCGTCCACATCACGCTCCCCGGGCAGAAGTCTCCCTTCGCGCTTCCCGCCGTCGTGCGATGGTCGCGCGTGGGCGAGGGGATGGGCGTGCAGTTCGGTCTGCTCGGCGCGCGCGAGACGCACGCGATCACGGAGCTGACGAAGGAACCTTGATCGCGACGCTGACGTCGGCGCTGCCGCCGTGCGTGAAGCGCGCGTGGTAGATGGCCGGCGCCGCGCACGCGTTGACGTCCGGCGGGACCGGCGGCTCGAACCGAGCGGCGTGCACGTTGCCGTCGGCGTCGAGTTCGAGGTGCAGCCGGGTCTTCACCTCGACGGTCACGTCCTGGGGGCTCGTGCGATCCGCGAAGCACGTGCGCACGACCGACGCGATGGCGTCCCCGGCGTTCGGATCCGCGACCGCAAGCTGCGGAGGTGCGGCGGGCGGCGGCGCTGCCGGATGCAGCGCGGGCGTGAGGGGCGAGCGCGCCTCGACGGGTAGGTCGGTCTTCGGATGTTGCGGAGTCGCGCCTAGGGCGACGGTCGTCGGCCTGATCGGCGCGGGCCCCGTTTCGATGGCAAGGGCGGGACGAATGGCGCTCGGATCGTGCGTGACGCTCAGGGTGCCCTTCGCGTCGCCGGAGGTGAACTCCGCATGCGCCGGAGCCGTGATGAGCGCGCCGATCGTCGAGCCCACGCGCGGGGCCTCGCCCAGCGAGATGACGCCCTCGGTGAGATCGATCGTGACGTGATCCATCACGCGCGAGACACGCAGATGCGTGCCGTGGACCGCGATGCGCGCGCCGTCCACGTCGACGGCGAACGCCTCGCCCGACGCGACGGGGACGACCTGCGCCTCGATGGTGCCTGCCCGCAGTGCGAGCACGAGAGCCCCCTGGACGTGCGTGACGGCAGCGCGGGAGCCCGACTCGAGGATCCAGCTCACCTTGCCCGGACGGTCGAAGGTGACTCTGCCGCCGCGCGCATCCACGTCGTCTCCGAGGTGGATCGGCGAGCCGATCGTCGCGGGCTTGCCGTTCACCATCGCCGTGGCGTCCTGCCCGATCGAGGCGACTGCGCCCGCGGAGTCGTCTGTCGTCGTGGCGCGCTCCGCTCCGCCATCGAGCGACGGGCCTCGCGTCTTGCCGACGATGAGCGCCACGGCCGCGGCCACCGCCAGGGCCGCCGCACCGGCTCTCCACGCCACGCGATGACGCGACTGCGCCGCGAGCATCTCGCGCCGCTCCAGCGCCTTTTCGTTCTCGATGCGAGCGAAGAGACCGCGCTCGACGCGGTCCCAATCGAGGCCTCCGGCCTCGCGCGTACCCAGGTGCTCGCGCGACTCGCGCAGCAGGTCGCCCAGCGCCTTGTTCCCCATGCCCTTGCTCACGGCTCCCCTCCGACGCTCGACGCCTTCGAGAAGCCGAGCTGAATCCCCGCGAGAGCCGGCTCCTCGGCGAGCATCGCCTCGAGCTCACGTCGCGCGTAGAAAAGCCGAGTGCGCACGGTCAGGACGGGCGCGCCGACGATCTTGGCGATCTCCGACGGCGGCACACCCTCGAGCTCGTGCAGGATGAAGACGATGCGCTTCTTCTCGGCCAGCTTGCCGAGCAGGCGCTCGAAGGCGCGCATGCGTTCCCGGCGCTCCGCGTCCTCGTCCGGAGCGATGCCGTCGCTGCGCAGCGCCGGGTCCGCCGGCGGCTCGTCGGCGAACGCGGGACGGCTGCGAGCGGCGCGCCGGTGCATGAGCACGACATTGACCGTGACGCGATGCAGCCACGTGCTGAACTTGGACTGACCCCGGAAGTCCTTCAGGCTCTTGTAGACCTGCACGAAGACTTCCTGCACCACGTCCTCGAGGTCGCTGCGGGCGCCCAGCATGCGGTAGACGAGCCGGGCGACGTCGACACGGTGCCCGTCGTAGAGACGCCGGAAAGCGTCGGCGTCGCCCGAGACGGCACGGGCGATCAGCTGCTCCTCGCCCGGGAGGCGGGGTTTGACGGGTCTGCTCGGGGCGAGCCCTTGCACGCTCACGATACTAGCGAGCGGCAGGACGCCCGGCATGTGTGCGACGCTCGCATCCACCACCGGATTGGATGCACGCCCGCGGCCCACGTTCAACCGGACAGTGGCCCTGGAAGCCCCGCTCGCCGGCCGGGGGTGGGAGGACGTACGTCCTCAGCGGTCGGTGGGGAGGCCCGCCGCGGCCCAGGCCAGCATTCCACCCCTCAGGTTGAACACCCGGGCGAATCCCGCCTTTCGCAGCATCGCCCCTGCGCTCGCGCTCCGGGCGCCAGCTCGGCAGATGACGACGACCTCGCGATCGGCATACCCGGCGAGCTTGGGGAGCCGGCGCTCGAGGGCATCGAGCGGCACGAGGAGCGCCCCGCGCACGTGACCGAGTTCGCCCACGAATTCTTCGGGCTCGCGGACGTCCACGAGCACGGGCGCCGACGCCGTGCCGAGTCGCGCCGCCACTTCCGCGGGGTCGAGCGCCGCCAGCTCCCCCAGGGCCGCGACCTCGGGGAAGCCGACCTCGGAGCATTCGAAGCCCGACTGGTTCACCTGGAGCGCTTGCTGGATGCGGTCGGGCATCGGGAGCCCCAGAGAGCGCATCTTGGCGATGTAGCCGTCGCGGGTGGCCCCGGCGAATCGCGGGTTGTCGCGTCGCTCGGCGCCGATGGTCGACGAAGCTCGGCCGCGGTAGTCGTGCGCCGGCCACACCACCGTGTCCTCCGGCAGCGGGAAGAGCAGGCGCGTCACCGAATCGAACTGCATGCCCGCGTCGCCGCCCTGCAGGTCGGCGCGTCCCGAACCGCCGATGAGCAGCGTGTCGCCCGTGAGCACGGCGCCCTCGATGCGGTAGCTCACCGAATCCGGTGTGTGACCCGGCGTGTGGAGGACCTGGATGCTCTCGCCGCCGAGATCCACGACGTCCCCGTGGCGGACGTGGCGCGTGACGAGCGGGCTGGGGCTGGACTCGTGCATCACGCACGGGGCACCGAGCGACTGCAGGGCCGCGCGGCTCATCATCATGTGGTCGGCGTGCGTGTGCGTCTCGAGCACCAGCTCGAGCTTCAGGTCGCGCTCGGCGAGCATCGCGCGGTACGTGTCGAGCCGTTCGCGGACCGGGTCGACCAGGGCGCACGCGCGTCCCGCCACCAGCAGGTAGGACCTGCAGTTCGTGCCGTTGACTTCCTCGACCCGCACGGCCGGCCTCACCCTATCTCACATCGAGATCGGCGTGGGCATGAAGAGGAGCGCGAAGAAGGCGAGGGTGATGATGGCGACCGCGACCCTCCCGGCGCGCAGGGGCTCGGCGCCGGTGGCGGGGTGATCGAGGAGCGTGCTGTCGTTCCTCAGTGCGCCCCAGCGCGCTTCCATGACGAGCAGGACGGCCAGGCCGGCGAACCAGGCCACCCACAGCAGGATCGACGTGCGATCGTGGAAGAAGCCCGCGAGAAGTGCGAGCCCGAGGATGGCGAAGGCGCGGGTGCGGACGCCGAGTCGGTCGGGACCGCCGCCCGTCGAGAAGCTGCCCAGGATGGGGAGGACCTCGAACCAGACGAGCCAGAAGAGCGAGTTCTGCACGTGCCGCCCCAGGTGCCAGAGGCCGATGCCGCTGCGGACGTCGCGCGCGACGAAGCTGACCACGCTGACGAAGAAGAACGCGAGCATCGACCGGTGCACCCACTGCGCGATCCGGTTCTGGCGCGGGCCGAAGAGGGAGTAGGCGACGTGCCCCCCGTCGAGCTGGCCCACGGGCAGCAGGTTGATCATCGTGACGAACATGCCTGCCCAGCCGGCGAACGCGACGGGGGAGAGCTCGATGTCCATGCCTTCGGGCACGCTCGGACCGAACACGTGCTCGATGAGCTTCGTCAGGAGGGACTCGCCGAACTCCATGACGTTGCCGCCGGAGAGGTCCGGCGCGATCACCTTCGAGTGAGCGATTCCCCAGATGTACACGGGGATGGCCACCACGAGCCCCGCGAGCGGCCCCGCGGCCCCGATGTCCAGGAGCGCGCGGCGCGTCGGAATGACCGAGCGCATGCGGATGACGGCGCCCATGGTGCCGAAGGGAGAGAGGATCGGCAGGGGGATGAAGTACGGCAGCGAGGCGTCCACACGATGGATGCGGGCCGCGATGTAGTGACCGAACTCGTGGCAGAGGAGGATCGCGAGGAGGGCGACGGTGTATCCAGCCGCCTGCAACGCCGCCGCGTGCCAGCCCCTGTCGGTCGGCCACTGCGTGACGAGGCAGCTGGCCACGGTGGCGAGGAAGAGCCACGCGTTGGTGCGCCATGCGACGCGAGGCGCGCCCCCCGCGCTCGGTGCGGCAGCGCCCGCGCTCACGGAGTCCCCGTCATGCGAGGGCATCGCGGAGGGCGGCGGCGAGCCGGTCGAGTCGGGGGGCGAGCTGGGCATCGATGACTCCGACATCGGTGTGCAACCGGAGCGCTCCGCGCGCAAGCGATTCGTCTTCGCGCACGTCGAAGCTCTGGGGGTCGAGCCCGGCGGCGGCGAGATGCTCGCGCAGCGCCCGGGCATCGACCGGATGGGCCTCGATGGTCGCACGGCGCGCGCCGCGCGCCTCGGCCACCACGCCGCGGGCGAGGGCCGCGATGCGCGAGGGGTCGAGCTCCAGGGCGGCCCCGAGAAGACGCTCGGCGAGCGCCACGGCGACGGCGATGACGCGGTCCACGTCTCGCTCGAGCTCTGCTTGTGCCCGATCGAGAGCCGCTGTCCACCGGGCCACGACCCTCGCCTGGGCTTCCTCGGTCGCCGTGCGCACCGCGTCTGCCGCCACCCGGGCCGCGTCCTCGCGTGCGCGGGCGACGAGCCCGTCGGCCTCGGCGCGAGCGTCGGCGAGGATCCGCTCGGCGGCGAGATGCGCCTCGACTTCCTCGCGCGCGATCCGCCGCCGTTGCTGCGTGCCCGCGGTGGGAGCCAGGATCGGGGCGACCGTCGCGGCATCCGAGGCGCGAACGACGCGTGCGCGGGGGAGCGTCACGCGAGCCTCGCAGCGTCCACCTCGGACGCGACCGACGTCATGATGCGAGCGATGGCCCGCGCACGGGCCTCTCGCGAAGAGGACCGGAGCTCCTTCAGCAGCGGCGAGGCGCCGACGGCCGCGGCGTCCCCCAGCACGCCGATGGCGGCGTCCAGCGGTTCCCCCACCAGCACACTCGTCGCCACGAAGGCGCTGCGCCAGTCGACGTCGGCGGTCATCCCGCAGCAATGTAGCGCGGGCCCTCGCCCGGCGCGCCTCGGTCGGTGCGCACGCGTCCGTCGTCGACCAGCTTCGCGAGGTGGCTCTGGAGGCTCAGCAGCGCCACCGGCCAGGTGGTCGGCGGCACGTCGTCGTACGTCACGGCGACCAGCTCCTGGGCCATCGCTCCGTCCGCGCCGCGGGCCGCCACCGCCGCGAGCACCTTGCGCTCACGCGCGAGCCGGTGCGTCACGTAGTGCCGGAAGAGCGCGGTCGGCTCGTCGATCGGCTCGCCGTGCGCGGGGAGAGCGACGCGCGCTCCGATGGACGCGAGCCGCTCGAGCTGCGCGAGGTAGACCGCCATGTCCCCGTCGCCCGGAGCGATGAGGATCGTCCCGACGCTCGCCACCATGTCGCCCACCACGAGCGCGCCCTCGTCCTCTTCTTCGAGGCAGACGTGCCCGGGCGCGTGCCCGGGCGTGTGCAGCACGCGCCAACGCGACGGCACCGGGGCGGCGAGATCGATCATCTCTCCCTCACTCAGCAGACGATCGACGCGGACGTCGACGCGCGACGCCGTGTCGGCGTGCGCCCACAAGGGGAGCGCGAGCTCGCGCGAGAGCACGTCGGCGCCGCTCACGTGATCCACGTGATGGTGCGTCAGGAGAATCGCGACAGGCTGGCGCCCCGACGACGGCAGAGAGCGGGCCCACTCGATCCAGGCGCGCTGCTCGTCCGCATAGGGAGTGGCCGGCTCGACGAGGAGCACGTCGCGCCCGCCCAGCGCGTAGCTGTTGGTGTGCGTTGCCGGCGGGAGCGTCGGCGTGCGCGCCGGAAAGAGCGCGACGGTGCGCGACAGCTCCCGCGGCCGGAGCACCACTCAGCGCTCGACGACGACCGCGAGCGCCTCGCCGCCGCCGATGCACAGCGTGGCGAGGCCACGCTTCGCGTTGCGGTCCTTCATGGCATGCAGCAGCGTCGTCAGGATTCGCGCGCCCGACGCTCCGATGGGATGCCCGAGCGCCACGGCACCTCCGCGCACGTTGACGCGCTGCGGGTCGAGCCCGCAGAGCTTGTTGCAAGCCATGCTGACCACCGCGAACGCCTCGTTGATCTCGTAGAGGTCGATCTGGTCCTTGCGGAGGCCGAGCTTCTCCACGGTGGTGTCGATCGCCTTTGCGGGCGCCGTCGTGAACCACTCGGGTGCCTGCGCCGCGCCGCCGTAGCCCACGATGCGGCCCAGCGGCTCGAGCTTGTGCTCCTTCACCGCGCGCTCGCTCGCTAGAACGAGAGCGCTCGCGCCGTCGTTGATGCTCGAGGCGTTGGCCGCCGTGATGGTGCCGTCCTTGCCGAACGCCGGCTTCAGCGCCGCGAACTTGCTCGGGTCGCCCTTGGTCGGTCCCTCGTCGAGCTTCACCTGCAGCGCGTCGCCCTTCTTCTGCGGAACGCTCACGGGCTCGATCTCGGCGTCGAAGAGCCCCTCCTTCTGCGCCGCGAGCGCGCGGCGGAAGCTCTCCTTGGCGTAGTCGTCCTGCTGCTCGCGGGTGAACTTGTACTCGGCGGCGCACTTGTCCCCGCAGTTGCCCATGTGGACGTTCGAGTACGGATCCCACAGGCCGTCGTAGATCATCCCGTCGACGATCTTGCCGTCGCCCATGCGGTACCCGTTGCGCGCCTTCTCCAGGTAGTAGGGCACGTTCGACATGGACTCCATTCCGCCCGCCACGACGAGGTCGGCGTCGCCGACCGCGAGGGTCTTCACGCCGAAGATGACCGCCTGCATGCCCGAGCCGCACACCTTGCTCACGGTGGTGGCCGGCACGGTGTTGGGGATGCCCGCGTAGATGGCCGCCTGCCGCGCAGGAGCCTGACCGATGCCGGCCGAGAGGACGTTGCCCATGAACACCTCTTGCACGGCATCTGGCTGGACCTTCGCCCGGGCGAGGGCTCCCTTGATGGCTACGGCGCCCAGGTCGGGGGCGCGCAGGCTCGAGAGGCTGCCGAGGAAGGCCCCGATGGGCGTGCGTGCGGCGGAGACGACGTAGATGGGCGGGAGCGATTGGGCCATACGGAGCAGGTAGTACTTTTGTTGCAGTGCGACAAGGAGAGGCCCGGGGCCCATCCTTGGGGCCCTCCTTGCACGAGGCCGAGGCTGCGGGTAGGTTCCCGCCCCCGCCATGGCAGACAAGTCCAAGCTCGCCCAGTTTCTCGCGTCGAAGAAGCTCGACGCCCGCCGGCTCCTCGCCGCCTCGCGCCGGCTCGAGCGCCTCCTGCCCGAGGACCGGCAGATCAAGCTGAACAAGCGCCTGGCCAAGAAGGCCGAGGGCGAGAACGCCCCGAAGGAGACGCGCAAGCCGCGCTCCGGTCGCCCGGTCACCCAGCGCGCCATCGCGGCCGCGCTCGCGGGCAACACCATCAGCGGGCCGACGAAGAACCGCATCCTCCGCGCCGTGAACCACCTCCTCGAGCAGAAGAAGCAGGAGAAGGTGGACCTGAAGGCGCTCTTCTAGAACCGGCCGCCGACGGCCGCGCCGGCCCCGTTGGGGGCAATCCACGGCAGGACGCCCATCTCCATCGGCTCCTTCTTCGGCGCGGGCCTCGGAGTCTCGCTCGGCGGGGGCCCCGCCTCCACGTGGGGCTGATCGAAGAAGTAGAGGACGCCGCCGACGAGGAGCAGCCCGGCAGCCCCTCCGAACGAGGCGATGGCGACGGTGCGCCACTGATCGCGGGCGGAAACGTCCGAGTTGTACGACGACAGGTCGCTGCCCATGATGGGCCCGCGGTTCTTCGCGTCGAGGATGCTCTGCGCATTCGACTGCTCGGCGAGAGCGAGCCCCGTGAACACGCCGCCGGCGATGGCTGCGGCGCCGGCCGTGCCCAGGACGATCCACGCGGCCGTGCGCTGACCGCTCGTCTCGAGCTTTGCAGCGATCGTCGCGCTTCCCCCGTGAGCGAGCGTCACCTCGCGGGAGAACGCCTTGTACCCGTTCTTCGTGATGGTCACGACGTGCGTGCCCGAGGGCACCTCGAGCGGCTGCGCGAGCGGCGTCGTCGCCACCGGCCGCCCATCGACGGAGATCGAAGCACTCCTATCGAGCGTCACCGAGAGCAAAGCCGGCTTCTCGCGCAGAGGAACGTCGAGCGCCGCCATGCTCCCCTGCGCCGCGATGGCGTCGCGCTCCTCGTCGAAGTACCCGTCGGCCCAGATGCGCACGTGGTGCTTGCCGGGGGTCACTTCCTCGATGAGGGGCACGTCCTCCGGCGTGCCGCCGTCGAGCGCGGCCTTGGCCCCGCTCGTCTGCGACGTCACCATGAGCCGCGTCTTCTGCTCGGCGGGCGGCGTGGCCGGTCCTGCGCCCTCGGCTGGCGACAGGCGGGCCGCGATGGGCTCGAGCTCCGCCAGCGCATCGGCGGCGTCTCCGCGCCTCCCGCCGGTCGGCACTTGATCGAGGTAGGCGTGGTAGTGCGTGATCGCGTTTCGCAGGTCCTGCGGGCGCTTGTCGACGTAGTACGACTTGCGCTCGGCCTGGGCCATCGAGAAGAGGATCGCCGGCCTCGGCGCGATCGCATACGCCTGCTGGAACGCCTGCACCGCCGTCGCGAAGCGCCCGGCCTCGTACGCCTGCGCGCCCGCGTTGAAGAGCATCTTGGCTTGCTCGACCTGCGCCGCGTCGTCGCCGGCGGCGGCCACGGGTGACACCAGCGCCGTCGCCAGCGCGAACGCGAGGAGCGCCGAGGGGATTCTCACGGGCACCTCATTCGAGCACCGGGATGTCGCGCAGGATGGTCACGTTCCCCTCGTCCGCCACGGCGAGATCCTGCACGCCGTCGCCGTCCACGTCGCCCGCGGCGACGCCCGTGGCCGACACCGTCGTGAGCAGCGTCGTGCGCGCCGAGACGGTGCGCTTCTTGGTGTCCACCGTCGCGAGCACGAGCGAGTGCCTGGTCACGTAGGCGATCCGCGGTACGCCGCTCGTGTCGGCGGTCACGAAGGCGAAACCCTGGGGCGTGTCGTTCGCGGGGTTCACCTCCAGGGCGTTGCCCATGGTGAAGTTCCCCTTGCCGTCGTTCCACGCTACGTAGAGGCCGCGCGCGCCCACGTTCGCGCCGGTCAGCAGCACCGCGTCCTGGGCTCCGTCGAGGTCCACGTCCCGGAAGTCGAGCTGCCCCTCGGGGGAGACGTCCACGTCGAACGGGAGAACGCTCCCCGCGTTCATGCTCGGCGGCATTCCGGGCGAGGCTTGCCCCGGAAGGAACGCCGCACTCGTCACCGATGCGTTCGGGGCGGCGGTGACGAACACGGATGGGCCGTTGGGCGTCAGCTTGCCAGCGGCAGTCAGCGCCTCGTCGCGCTGGGCGTCGCCGACGGTGAAGTACGGCTGAAAGGTCGAGGGCAACGGGCCCGATGCGACCGCGGACGCGAACTTCGCCTGTCCCGTCGACGGGGCGATCCAGTAGTGGAACTCGAGCCCTTTGGCGGCGGCCGCGTACCCGACGGCCGCGATGTCGACGTGCGACGTCCCGAGGAAGGGCGCCGCCGCGATCGCGATGGCCGTGTCGTCCGCGACACCGAACTGCGTGAGGAAGTAGGGCGCGATCGGCTGGCGGCCGCCGTTCGCGAGCAGCTCCGAGACGAGCGTCGTCGTCGACGCCGACGCCGGGTGCCCGACCACCGCGAGGTCCGACAGCGTCGTGAAGGGGCGCGGCAGCGCCACGGCCTGCGTGACCGTCGCGAACTGGCCGACGCGCGCCGGGGGCAGCGGCTGGGCCGCGGGCTGGCCCCACGCGATGCTCACGTCGTTCGGCAGCGCCGTGTCGGCCGGGACCTCGGCGATCGCGAGGTCGTTCACGCGGTCGCCGTCGAAGTCGCCGACCGCGATCTGCGAGACCTGCCCGGCCGTCGAGATGGTGAACGGGTTCAGCTGCAGGGTGCCGTTGCCCACGTAGAAGTCCACGTCGAGCTCCGTGTTGCTCGCCGCGACGACGTCCGGCAGCCCGTCGGCGTTGAGGTCGGCGATGGCCCCTTCGGTCCAGAGGCCCGCGGTCTTCTGCACGCTGCGCTCGTAGGCGGGCGGCGCGAACGGGTTGCTCACGTAGATGCCCGAGGGCGCCACGAAGTCGGCGATGTGGTCGCCGTTCAGGTCCCCGACGGCCACGGGGAGGCGGATCGACCCGGTGATGGCGGTCCCGATGTCGACCAGCAGCTTGGCCGCCGTACCGAACCCGCCCTTGCCGTCACCCTTCGCCCAGTACGTCGTCTGGAAGTTCGTGCCGACGAGCAGGTCGAGGTGCCCGTCGCCGTCCACGTCCCCGGCACGAACGCCCTGGGCGACGCTGAAACCTCCGGGCAAGGACACGTGCGCGATGGGACCGGCCGGGTTCGGGGCGATGTCGGTCCCCTGGAAGATGCACGGCGAGTAGACGTCGGCGCCGTCGGACCCGGTGAACGCGATCACGAGCTGGTCGCACGCTTCGACCGTCGGGTCCTCGACGAACTGCGCGGTGATCATCGGCCCTGCGAGATCGGCCGGGCCCTTGGGTGACGTGACGAAGAGCACGGCGCTCGACGAGCTGCTGCTCGTGCTGAGCGACACGGCGGACTTGCCCGACTCGCTCGCGAAGAACACGAGGTCCGAGACGGGCGTGATGTTGTGCTCGGTGAGCTCGACGACGGCGACCTGCGTGTTCGGCAGCGTGTAGGCCGGGTACGCGACCGGCGAGAGGGTCCGGTCGGTCTGCCCGAGCATCACGTCGATGCCGCCGTCGATGACGCAGCCGAGGTCCGTCTTTCCGTCGCCGTCGAAGTCGGCGAGGGCCGGCGACGCAATCTGCGCCGGCATCACGAGCGTGCCCGCCAGCGCGATGCTGTGGTCGGGGTTGGGCGCGTAGTAGTGGATGCGCGACGACGAGAGCCCGGCGGCGTCGATGGCCTCGCGCACGAACACGTCCTGGCGGCCGTCACCGTCGAAGTCCCCGGAGAGCAGGCGCCACGCGTTGGCCTCCACCGGGCCGTTCGCTTGCCGGAAGGTGCCGGTCGGCTGCCGGCAGATGCCGTCGGCGCCGCATCCCCACCCGCTCGGGCACACGTGGCCGCTCCCCGCCGTGCAATCGAGGCGGCACGCGCCGGTGGGCGATCCCGGCGGCCGGCAGGAGGTGCCGGTGCCGTCGGGATACGTGTCGCAGTCCTCGCCCGTCTCGACGACGGCGTTGCCGCACACGCCGCTCTGCTGCGCCGGGAAGTCGGTGCATCGCACGAGCGAAGCGACGAGCAAGAGGGGAACGAGTCGAAGGGCACGCATGCGGGGTCAGAAAGGGTTCTCGAGGTCCTTGCTCACGCGGCGCGAGGGGGTCGGCGCAGGCGGCCCGGCGCTCTTCGCGAGCGTGACCGCGATCACGACGTCCTCGGTCGGCGTCACGTCGACGCTGGACGCAGCGTATCCGTCGGCCTTCACCGTGAGCGACAGCTTGTCGGCGCCACGCGGCAGCGAGACGGGGCCCGGTGCGTCGCCCAGACGCTTCGCCGCGAGCCAAACGCTGGCGTGGGGGGCGTTCGTCTCCACGGTGACGGCGACGGTGCTCGACACCGGCGCCGCGGACGGGGGCGCGAGCGAGACAGCGCCGGCGGAAACGGGCGCCGAAGCCGACGCGGGCTCGGAAGACACGGGGAGCCGCGGTGCGGGGTGCGAAAGGAGCACGACACCGCCGGCGCCCGCGCCGAGCCCACCCACCACGAGCGCGGCGACGAGGATGGCGCGTCGTCCGCCGCCGCGGGCGACGTCGCTCTCGGCGGGATTGAGGGTCCGGCCCGCGACCTCCGGCGTCGCCACCGTCTTGGCCCTCCCGAGCTCCGCGGTAGGCGTCGTCCCGGGCGGCACGGAACGGATGCGGGCCACGGGCAGCGCCGGTGCGTTGCGGCTCGCCACGAGCGGCACCGAGATACCCGCGCGCCCGGCCTCGGCGACGAGCGCGTCGATGGCCTCCCCCGTCGACGCGGGCCGGTTCTGCGCGTCCTTCTCGAGCATGTGCAGGACCGGCGTGTCGAGCGCCGGCGGAAGCTCGCCGCAGTGCGCGTTCATGCGCGGCGGCGCCGCCGTCATGTGCTGCACGAGGATGTCCATCAAGGACTCGCCGTCGAACGGGAGCCGCCCCGTCAGCACCTCGTGCGTCATGATGCCGAGCGAGTACACGTCGGTGCGCTTGTCCACGGGCCGGCCGTGGCACTGCTCGGGCGACATGTAGCTCGGCGTCCCGAGCGGCGCGCCCGTGCGCGTCTTGTGTCCGCTCGTCGACTCGCCGAGGAGCTTGGCGATCCCGAAGTCGAGGAGCTTGGGCTGCACCGTGCCGTCCTCGTCGAAGACGAGGAAGACGTTCTCCGGCTTCAGGTCACGGTGCACGATGCCCTGCGCGTGCGCGGCGTCGAGCGCCCGCGCCACGGAACGCAGGAGCGGGAGCGCCACCTCGGGAGCGAGCCGCCCGCGGTCCTTCACGAACGCGTCGAACGTCTGCCCGTCGAGGAGCTCCATCACGTAGTACTGCCGCCCGTCCGGCAGCGCACCGAAGGAGAAGATGTCGATGATGTTCTTGTGCCTGATCTGGTTGACGGCGCGCGCCTCCGAGATGAAGCGCGACACCATCTGCGGGTTGCTCGACCACTGGCGCGAGAGCACCTTGATCGCCGCCGTCTTGCCGATGAGCGGGTGCACCGCGCGATAGACGGCGCCGAAGCCTCCCTCGCCGAGCTTTCCCTCGATGCGGTACTCGCCCACCATCGTGCCGGGCGCGAGATCCACGTCGGCGCCGGTGAACGCGGCGTCCGGCAGGAGCGCCTCGCCGTCGATGGGACACTTCGAGAGGTCGTCCCCGAAGGTCCCGCGGCAAGTAGGGCACGTCGGCATGGCAAGACGGACCCGGAGGGCCCACCGCCAAGTCTACCGTCAGCCTCAGGCGTCTACGAGCACGCTAACGTGCGTTTACGTCTGCAGCTCGTAGTCCTCGATGACCGGATTGGCGAGCATCTCGTCGGCCATCTTCGCCAGGCGCGCCTGGAGGTCCGGCGCCTTCGCGTGCTCCTCGTCGATCTCGATCTCGACGATCTTGCCGATTCTCACGTCTTTGACGCCCTCGAAGCCCAGCTTGAGCAGGGCGCGGCGCACGGCGTCACCCTGCGGGTCGAGCACCTCGGTCTTCAGGCGCACGAGGACGCGAACCTTCATCGGCTTCCCCCGACCCCCAGGTTCCTGCGGATGCGCGGCAGCGGGGGCTCGGTGTCCGGCTCGAAGTTGCGGCCGGTGATCTGCTCGTACGCCGCGATGTAACGCTCGGCGGCGCCGGTGCGCACGTCGTCGGGCATCGCCGGCGGCGTGCCGTCGCCCTTGTAGCCCTGGGAGATGTACCAGCGGCGCACGAAGTCCTTGTCCAGCGGGTCGGGGTCCTTCGCCTCGCGCATCCGCTCGTCGAAGGTGCGCGCCTGCCAGAAGCGCGACGAGTCGGGCGTGTGGATCTCGTCGATGACCACGAGCTTGCCGTCCTTGGTGCGGCCGAACTCGTACTTGGTGTCGACCAGGATGAGCCCTCGCTCGGCGCACATGCGCTGCCCCGCGGCGAAGAGGCGCATCGCGATGTCGGCCGCCTCGTCGAAGTCGCGCGCGGTCACCTTGCCGGTCGCCAGGATCTCCTCGCGCGAGCCCGACACGTCGTGCTCGCCCTTGGGCGCCTTGGTCGTCGGCGTGAGGATCGGCTCGGGCAGCTTCTGGTGCTTCCTGAGCCCATCCGGCAGCTTGTGGCCGCAGAAGACGCGCACGCCCTTCTCGTAATGCGTCCACAGGCTCGTCGACGTCGTCCCCGTCGCGTACGCGCGAACGACCATCTCGACGAGCACGGGCGTGCACTCCACGCACTCGAGCACGCACGGGTCAGGCGTGCCGATGACATGGTTCGGCGCGACGTTCTTCGTCTGCTCGAACCACCACGAGGCCATGCCGTTGAGCAGCTGACCCTTGAAGGGCACCGTGCCGAGCACGCGGTCGAAGGCGCTGATGCGGTCGGTCACCACGATGAAGCGGCGGCCGTCCTTCGTCGTGTAATTGTCGCGGACCTTGCCCTCGTACTTGGCGCCGAGCGCATCCAGGTCGGTGTGGTCGAGGCAGTTCGGCAGGGCTTTGCGCAGAGTTTCCTGGGGAACCATCGGTTCTGCCCCTACTAGCCCAGCATGGTAGAAATGCCTATCGACACCGGGCACGGGTGGCGAAACTGGCAGACGCAGCGGATTTAGGTTCCGCCGCCGCAAGGCATGAGGGTTCAAGTCCCTCCCCGTGCACTCTCGATTCTCGGCCCTCGCCGGGCGGCGCGGCGTGACGTGTGCACCGGGCGCCTCCACTGCGCGAGATGCATCCGCGCACGTCGGCCACGAGTACCATGACTGAGCGAGGTTCCTCATGCTCCGAGGCAAAGGTACGGACAAGGTTGAGCTGCAGTGCCCCGAATGCGGCGCGAAGTTCGAGACGACGCAGGAGAAGGCGGAGAAGGGCAAAGTGCGCTGCCCGAACGGCCACGAGTTCGCCGTGATGGGGATGCTCGGCGGCCTAGGCGGGCCCAACGAATCCTGACGCGGCACGACGCTCGCTTCGCTCCTCGCCAGCCGAGTGCTGCGAAGAGCGTTGACCATGGCGTGCCTGCTGGGGACCCTCGGGGCGGGGAGCGGGGATGCCGTGCGCGACCCGTCCGCATGCCTCGGCGCTTGTCAGGCCCGCGTCCGCTACACGCTGGACCCGCGGTTCAGCGATGCGGAGCGGGGGTACATCGAGCAGGCGATGGAGGTGTGGGAGCGTGGCACGGGGGGGCGCGTCTGCTTCTCCCCGGGCGGCGATGATCTGGTGGTCGAGCGGCTGGACAAGTCCGAGGAGCTGAAGGCCTGGGATCCAGACTGGCCGAGACACGTGGCGCTCACGAAGAGCGGACGCATCTGGATCGTGGCGCCGCGGATCGAGGACGCCGGCGAGTACCGCGCGCTCGCCGTGCACGAGCTGGGGCACCACCTGGGCATCGGGCACATCGAGGACACTGCGCTGACGTACATGCACGCCACGATCAACGACACACCGGTAGAGCTGTGGCGTCACGCCAATCTGCCCGACCGGGACGGCCGCGCGTACTGCGAAGTGCACCGCTGCTCCTGCGGGATGTGAGCGGCGGCCAGCGGCTCCCGGGATCGGTTTCTCACCGCAGAGGCGCAGAGGGGAGAGGAGAGCGCAGAGGTTTGTGGGTGGGCGCGCGCAACCCGGCCGATGAGTGGCCGATTGGGGGGCGTGGTTCGTCTGGAGGGGTTGAAAGGGCTGACGAGGGCTGTCATCGGGGCGGCGATCGAGGTGCACCGCGTCCTGGGGCCCGGTTTCAGCGAGGCTACGTACGAGCGGGCGCTATGCGCGGAGCTCGGAGTACGAGGCATCCCTTACGAGGAGCAGGCGATCGTCGTGGTGCGGTACAAGGACCTACCCGTCGGCGAGATGCGAGTGGATGTCCTCGTGGCGGACGCGTTGATCCTGGAGCTCAAGGCCGTCGACGCCCACTCTCCGGTCCACGTCGCTCAGGTTCTCTCGTACCTCAAGGCCACGGGCCTCCCCCTGGGGCTTCTCATCAACTTCAACGTGCGCGTCCTGCGCGACGGCATCCGCCGGATCGTCTGGACCCACCCCCAAACCTCTGCGCTCTCCTCTCCCTCTCTGCGCCTCTGCGATGAGAAACAAAGCGATGGCGTCGAGGACTAGTGGACCTCTTTCACGTCCACGCGGCCGTAGCTGTAGATCACTTCGCGGAAGAACTGGCCGTGCAGGTCGGCGCCGCGGACGCGGATGCGGCGCTCGGCGCCCTCGACGAGGACGACCTCGGGGATCTCGCGGCCCGTGTCGACCTGCGCGAGCGTGTCGCTCTTGTCGCCGGCCTGCCCGGCGAGGGCCGGAAGGACTCGTGACACGGCGACGGCGCACCGCGCGTTCGGGTCGTGGCCGACGCACCCGCCCGCGAGCGAGAGCTCCACGTTGGGCACCGGCCGCCAGATCCACGCGCGCGAGAGGAAGCACGGCGCAGGGGTCAGCGGGGGGCCGCACGCCGTGCCGCCGAGCGCGTCGAGCGGCGGGGAATTGCGTGTCGTGTGCTCGGCCTTCTGGAAGGGCACGCCCGTGTGGACGGCGAGCTGCACCTCGTCGTCGTTGCGCGGGCCGGCGCAGCAGCGGAAGCCCGTGATCGGCGAGCGCGAGGACGGCGTCATCGGGCGCCCGAAGGCGCACCTCGTGGCGACCTCGCCGGCGGCGTCGTTGCCGCCGCGCACCACGCCTTGCGCCCCGTCTCCGTGCGACGCGTTGCCGCGGTTCCACGGCGAGTCGGTCCACTCGCGCGGGCCGCCGTGCATCTCGCGCACGCCGAAGCCGCTCTTGCACGCCGTGAGCTCGCCGCTCGGGCGCCGCGCCGTGAGGTCCGTCCCGCACACGTGCGGGTCGTACGTCGCGCCGTACTCGTAGCGGCTGTTGTCCGGCCCCTTGCACGCGCGCTCCCACTCGAGCTCCGAGCAGAGGCGCTTGCCCTTGCTCTGGCAGAGCGTCGCCGCCTCGTCGCGCGACACGTTGGTCGACGGGATCGCGCCCGGCTCGTCGGGGAACGGGAGCACGTCGATGTAGAAGCCGCCCAGGGCGACGTCGACGCCGGGCATCTCGGCGTCGGCGACGCGCGGCACGTCCTCGAGCGCGCTCCCGGCGCGCAGGGTGCCCGCCGGGATCCACACCATCCCGGCCTTCGGCGCGCCCGGGGCGACGGTGCTCGGCGCGGTGACGACCGCGCCGCCCGGGCCCGCGTCCGCATCCGCCGCGAGGGAGCGGTGGCAACCGATCGCGACGAGCGCGATGGCCAGAACTGCGGCCCCCGCCCTGCGCATCTACTCGTGCCTGTCGCTCGCGGGCGGCGGCGGCGGGCGCACGCTCGGCGCGCCGTCGTTCGCCCCCTCGCGCAGGCCCAGCTCCTTCATCTTGAGCTGCAGTCCCTTGCGCGAGATCTTGAGGAGGCGCGCGGCGTGGGTGACGTTGCCCCCCGTCTGCTGCAGTGCGCGGCTCACGAGCTCCTTCTCGAGGCGGCTCATCGCCACCTTGACGTGCTCCTTGAGCCCGCCCTCGCCCGCGAGCGCCGCCGTCAGGTCCGCCTCGGGCAGCGGGACGTTGGCCATCGCGGGGATGCCGCGGATCTCCGGCGGCAGGTCGCTCGCGCGGAGCTTCTGCGCGTCGCAGAAGAGCACCGCGCGCTCGATGACGTTCTCGAGCTCGCGGATGTTGCCCGGCCACGGGTACGCGACGAGGACGTCCATCGCCTCGCTCTCGACGCCCTCGACCTTCTTCTTCAGGCGCTCGTTGACCTTGCCGAGGAAGTGCTCGACGAGCACCGGGATGTCGCCGGTCCTCTCGCGCAGCGCGGGCAGGCGGATGGGCACCACGTTGAGCCGGTAGAAGAGGTCCTCGCGGAACGCGCTCGCGGCGATGAGCCTCTTGAGGTCGCGGTTCGTCGCCGCCACGAGGCGCACGTCGACGCGGATCGTCTTGATGCCGCCGACGCGCTCGAACTCGCTCTCTTGCAGCGCGCGAAGGAGCTTCACTTGCATCTCGATGGGGATCTCGCCGATCTCGTCGAGGAACAGCGTGCCGCCGTTCGCCAGCTCGAAGCGCCCCGGCTTGCTCGACACGGCGCCTGTGAAGGCGCCGCGCTCGTGGCCGAAGAGCTCACTCTCGATGAGCTCCTTCGGGATCGCCGCGCAGTTCACCTTGATGAACGGCTTGTCCTTGCGGCTCGAGTGCTCGTGCAGCGCGCGCGCCACGAGCTCCTTGCCCGTGCCGCTCTCGCCGCTGATGAGCACCGTGGTCGGCGTGTCCGCCACGCGCTCGAGGATCGCGTAGATGTCGAGGATCCCCTGGCTGTGGCCGATGATGCCGAAGCGCGCGTCGCGCGCCGCGGGCATGGGCGTCGCGTCGGCGGCGCGGAGGTCGCGCGTCTTGAGCGCCTTGGCGACGATCTGCCGGACCTCGTCCTTGTCGAACGGCTTGGTGACGAAGTCGAACGCGCCGCTCTTGAGCGCCTCCACCGCGGTGTCGATGGTCCCGTGCGCCGTGATGAGGACGACCGGCAGCTCCGGGTCCTCCTCGAGGGCCTTCTTGAGGAGGGTCATCCCGTCGACCTTGGGCATCTTGAGGTCGGTGATGACCAGGTCGATGTGATGGTCCTTCAGCGCGGAGAGCCCCTCCTCGCCGTCGTTCGCGGTCATCACGTCGTAGCCGTCGCGCGAGAGCTGGGCGCTGAGGATCTTCCTCAGGTTCGGCTCGTCGTCGACGATGAGCACCTGCTTGCGCTCGGGGAGCATGTTGGTCCTCGTTTGGGTCCGCACTCATGCGAGCATGCGGACCCGGCCCCGAGAGTACACCTACTGGATGGAAACGGCGGCCCCTAGCCCCGCGGCCAGCTCGTCCACCCCGATGCGCCCGTCGTGGTCGGCGTCGATGGCGTCGAAGACCGCGTCGCTGCCGCCCCACTCCTCGCGGGTGATGATGCCGTCGCCATCCATGTCGTAGACGCGGAAGAGCTTCGACAGCGCCTCGTTGCGGGCCTTCGCGCGCTCGGGGCTGCCCAGCGCGTCGAGCCGCTCACCGAGGAACTTCTCGAGCTGCTCGATGGCCTTGGTGAACCCGGCGATGCCCTCGGCCAGCTTGTCGTTCGCCATTTTGTCGGCGTCGTGCATCTTGCGGAAGGTCGCCTCGTCGATGGCGACGCGCTCGACGCTCTTCGCCTTCGCCTTCTCGGCGTCGAGCTTGCGCGGCAGCGCCGCTTCCGTCTTCTGCAGCTCGTCGAGGAGGTTCGGCGCGATGGTGAGGAGGTCGCATCCGGCGAGCTCGGTGATCTCGCCCATGTTGCGGAAGCTCGCCCCCATCACCTCGGTCTTGTACCCGAAGTGCTTGAAGTACTCGTAGATGCGCGTGACGCTGAGCACGCCCGGATCCTCGTGCGGCTCGTACGACGCGCGGCCCGTCGACTTCTTGTACCAGTCGAGGATCCGCCCGACGAACGGCGAGATGAGCGTGACGCCCGCCTCGGCGCACGCGATGGCCTGATGGATCCCGAAGAGGAGGGTCAGGTTGCAGTGGATGCCCTCCTTCTCGAGGACCTCGGCGGCGCGGATCCCCTCCCACGTGGAGGCGATCTTGATGAGCACGCGCTCCTTCTTGGCGCCCGCCTTCTCGTACTGCGCGATGAGGGTGCGCGCCTTCTCGATGGTGGCCTTCGTGTCGAACGAGAGCCGCGCGTCCACCTCCGTGGAGACGCGCCCCGAGACGATCTGGAGAATGCGCAGGCCGAACTCGACGCTGAGCCGGTCGATGGCCTTTTTGACCACCGCGTCCTTGTTCGCACCGCCGCCGGCCTCCTTCTTGGCCCACGCGAGGGCGTCGTCGACCACCTGCGCGTACTCCTTCATCTGCGCGGCCGCCATGATGAGCGACGGGTTCGTGGTCGCGTCCCGCGGCTTGAACTTGCGGATCGCGTTGATGTCGCCCGTGTCCGACACGACCACGGTCATCTTCGACAGCTGCTCGAGCAGGTTCTGGCTCATGGGGTACGGAGCATTGCCCGGGAAGGCCCGCCCGCGCAATGCCCAGGGCTTGCCCGCATGGAACCCGTACGAGCCCCGACAGAACCCGTGCGTGCCCCCGTCGGGGAGGACGCGGTCCCGTCAGAGCGCGTTGGGGTCCCGCCGGGGCACGTTGGGGCCTCGGCGGGGCACGTTGCAGTCCCGGCCGGGACGGTCCCGGTTCGACGCGGGCAGCAACCGGTTCCGCCGGGGACGCTACGGGTACATGCGGGGGCGCAGCGGGTTCCACCGGGGGCAGTACGCGCCCGAGCGGTGACGGTCCGTGCCCGACCGGGCCCGGGAGTATCCTGAGGCCGCCGCACTCATGCTCCGTAAGACCGAGCGCAATCTGGCTCTCGTCATCCTGCTCACGGCGATCCTTCCGCTCGTGATCGCGGCGGCCCTCGGCAACCTGATGCTCAATCAGGCCAGCTCGGTGTGGCTGCGGCCGGAGGTCGACGCGCAGCTGCAGCGCGGCATCGACCTCTACAAGGACTACATCCAGGCGGTGAAGGACGACATGAAGCAGGAGGCCGGGGCGATGGCGGCCGACCCTGCCCTGCGCGACGCCGCCAAGCGCCACGACGCCGCCGCCACCGCGCGCGCGCTCGACGCGCTCTTCGCCCGCAACGAGAACCTGGTGTCGCTCGTCGTGCAGGACGAGGACGCGCGCACCCTCGCCTCCAAGGACCGCGGCAGACCGCTCGACGACCTCAAGGAGCGCAAGCTCGAGGTCCAGCGGCCCCTCGCCGACGGCGACGCCCCGCCGCTGCTCGTCGCCACGTTCGCGTTCGACAGCCGCTACCAGCGGGAGCTCGAGGAGGCCGGCGCCGTGCACGACAGATACGCGCTGCTCGAGAAGGAGCGTGTGCGCGTCTACGCCCCCTACTACGAGGCGTTCGCCATCCTGCTCACGTTCACCGCGATCGCGACCTTCGCCCTCGGGTTTCTGCTCGCGCGCGGGATCACGAAGCGCATCAACCAGCTCTCGGGCGCCATCAACGAGGTCGCCGCGGGCAACCTCGACGTGCGCGTGCCCGTGGCGGGCTCCGACGAGCTGACGGACCTCGCGCGCGTGTTCAACAGGATGCTCGGGGAGATGCAGCAGTCGCGCGCCCGCATCGAGTACCTGCAGAGGATCGGCGCGTGGCAGGAGATGGCGCAGCGGCTCGCGCACGAGATCAAGAACCCGCTGACGCCCATCCAGCTCGCGGTGCAGGAGTGCCATCGCAAGTACGCCGACGGCGACCCGAAGTACCGCGCCCTGCTCGACACGACGCTCGAGGTGGTCGAGGAGGAGGTGGGCACGCTGCGCCGGCTCGTGGGGAACTTCTCGTCGTTCGCGAGGCTGCCGCACGCGGAGCTGAAAGAGGAGAGCCTGCGCGACTTCCTGCGCGAGTGCAGCGAGCAGCTCGGGCACCTCGGCGCGGAGCTGACGGAGGACAACGCGGAGGACGTGATCCTCGCGAAGGACGTGCAGGTGCGCTGGGAGCTGCCGCCCGATCCGATGCCGGCGGCCATCGACCGGCAGATGCTCCGGCGCGTCCTCGTGAACCTCGTGCGCAACGCGGTGGAGTCGATACGCGGGGCGCGACCCAGCATCGACGGGGAGACCAGGGGGCACGTGGTGGTCCGCGCAGAGGCACGCGCCGACGGGATCGACCTTCTCGTCGAGGATGACGGCCCGGGCGTCCCCGAGAAGACGCGCGAGCGCGTCTTCGATCCCTACTTCACGACGAAGGCCGAGGGCACCGGCCTGGGGCTCGCCATCGTCAAGAAGATCGTGGTCGAGCACAACGGCGCGATCGTCGTGAAGAAGAGCGAGCGGCTCGGCGGCGCGGCCTTCGTCGTCTCGCTGCCCCCCGTGCACTCGCTGGCCATCGCCGCGGCGACCGAGCCCGCCGTGCTAAGTGCATAGACGATGGACGAGTCCTCGCCGAAGTCCACGCTGGGCATCCTCGGGCTCGTCCTCATCCTCCTCGGCGGGTTCGCGCTCCTGCCGCGCATCTTCCACCGCGAGATCCACGACGCGCCGGACTTCGCGCTCGACGTCGTCGCCAACGGCAGCGCCCTCGACTCTTCGCCCACGAGCCTCAAGCTCAGCGAGCTACGCGGTCACGCGGTGCTGCTCGACTTCTGGGCCACGTGGTGCCAGCCCTGCCGCGCCGAGGCCCCCATCGTCGACCGCGTGTGGCGCCGCTGGCGCGATCAGGGCGTCGTCGTGGTCGGCGTCAACGAGGACAAGCCCGACGAGGGCGACCCTGTCGCCTTCGCCCACTCCGCGGGCCTGACGTACCCCATCCTGCGCGACCCGACCGGCGTGGCCATGCGCTCCTTCGATGCCGACAGCTTGCCGACGCTGGTCGTCATCTCGCGCACCGGCAAGGTGACCGCCGTGCGCGCCGGCATCACGAGCGACTCGGAGCTCGAGCGGCTGGTACGTCAAGCGATGTAGGGGACACGTCGAAGGCGGTCGCGAGGAGCTCGCGCGTCATCACGTCCGCGGGCGCACCCGCCGCGAGCACCTTGCCGCCACGGAGGATCACCACGTGGCTCGCCAGGCGCGCGGCGTCCTCCAGGTCGTGCAGCGCCGCGACGCACGCGACGCCGTCGCGCTTCGCCGCGTCGGCGAGCACCTCGCGCAGCGCCAGCCGGTGCTTGATGTCGAGGAACGCCGCCGGCTCGTCGAGCGCGAGCACCTTCGGCCGCTGCGCCAGCGCCCTCGCGATGGCGACGCGCCGGTGCTCGCCGCCGCTCAGCGTCGCCACGTCCCGGTCGGCCAGGTGCACGAGGTCGCACCGCGCCATCGCGTCGTCGACGGCGGTCTCGTCCTCGCGGCGCGGGCGCATCCAGCCATCGAGGTGCGGCGACCGCCCCATCCCCACCACCTCGCGCACCCGGAATCCCTCGGCGACGCGCTCGATCTGCGGGACGAGCGCGACGACGCGCGCCATCGCGCGCCGGTCGAGCGTCCTCGCGTCGACGCCGCCGAGCGTCAACGTCCCGCGGTCCGGCGCGAGCAGCCCGGCGACCACCCTGAGCAGCGTCGACTTGCCGGCCCCGTTCGCGCCGAGCACCGCCGTGACTTCCCCTGCCCGCGCGATCAGGGAGACGCCGTCGAGGGCGAGCGTCTCGCGGCCTTTGTAGCGGACGGACACGCTTTCCAGCGCGATGGCGGGGCTCCCGGCGCGTGCTTCTCCCACGATTGACTCCGCGCGTTAGTGGTATCGTGAGGTTCAAGGGACCGAAAGGATCGATCTTGGACACGAAGCCCGAGACAACCGCAGCTCCCTCCGAGAAGCCGCGCCGCATCATCAAGCGCTACTCGAACCGCAAGCTCTACGACACGAAGGACAGCCGCTACGTCACGCTGCTCCAGATCGCCGAGATGGTGCGCGGCGGCGAGGAAGTCCAGATCATCGACAACAACACGAAGGACGACCTCACCGAGATCACGCTCGCCCAGATCATCTACGAGGAGCAGAAGGCCCACTCGCGCAGCGTGCCCCTGCAGACGCTCAAGGAGCTGATCCACGCGCGCACCGAGAAGGTGCTGGCCGACCTGCGCGAGGGCCCCATCGGGCGGCTCATCCCGGGGTCGAAGCCCCCCGCAGCCGGAGACGCGGAGGAAACGGAGAGTACCGACGTGAACGCCAAGGACTCCAAGCCGACGCTGGTCGATCAGGCGAAAGAGAAGCTCGAGGAGGTGCAGCACAACCTCGACGAGCGCATCAAGGCGATCCTCGCGAGCTTCCGGCCGCTTCAGCAGCTCCAGCAAGAGGTGAAGCGCCTGAACGAGCGTATAGAGGAGCTCGAGAAGCGCTTGAAGGGGTGATTACACTGGGTCTGGTGTATGCCTCCGCACCCTTCGGGCCTGCGGAGGCGGGGAATACCCCCGTGGGCCCGGTGTTGTGTCCACGGAACCTCGAGCGATGCCTACATCCGCAGTCGAAGCGAAGTCCGACCCGTTCGCCGAGGAGGCGCTGACGCACCTCGACGCGATGTACGGCGTCGCCTGCAAGCTCACGCGCAACCCCACGGAAGCCGAGGACCTCGTGCAGGACGCCTTCGTGAAGGCGATGCGTGCGCGCCACCAGTTCCACGCCGGGACGAACCTCAAGGCGTGGCTCTTCCGCATCCTGACCAACACGTTCATCAACAAGTACCGCCGCGGCGGGCTCGAGCGCTCGGTGCTCGACGGTCCCGATGCCGACCCGCTGGCGGACGGGTGGGTGAGCGCGAGCACGATGCGTCAGCTGCGCGATCCGGAGACGCTCGCGCTCATGCCGCTGGTCGAGCAGGAGATCCAGCGGGCGCTCGACGCTCTGCCCGAGGAATTCCGGCTTGCGGTCATCCTCTGCGACGTCGAGGAGTTCTCCTACGAGGAGATCTCCAAGATCATGGGCTGCCCCATCGGCACCGTGATGAGCCGCCTGCACCGCGGGCGGAAGCTCTTGCAGCGGACGCTCTACAACCACGCGCTCGCCCTCGGTATCGTGAAGGGCGAGGAAGAGGTGGGCGGCCTCCCCGGCGAGGGCCGCAAAAACACTGCGGCGAAGAAGGAAGAGATGCAGAAGACGGCTAGCTTGGACGAGTACCGCGCCCGCAAGCGAGGTGCGGTATGACGCTTCACGAATGTCGCGACAGGGCCCGGATGATCGGGTCCTACCTCGATGGCGAGCTCGAGGCGGCGAAGATGATCGAGCTCGACGAGCACATCTCGAGCTGCGAGGTGTGCCGCGAGGAGACGCACCTGCTCCGCGCGATGCGCGGGTCGCTCAAGCGCGTCGTGCGCACGTCGGCCCCCGGCGGGCTGCGCGACCGCATGGCGACGGCGATGCTGGCCGAGAAGGCGCGCGAGGGCGTGCGGGCCGACGCGGACGCGGAGGCTCTCGGCGCGAAGGCGCCCGTGGTGAGCCTGGCCTCGTGGCGAACGATGGTGCCCCTGGCGACGGCGGCGGCGCTGGCCCTCATGTGGGGCGCGGCGACGCGCGGGGCGCAGCCGGGCGTGGCGGCGAACGAGGTTCGCGCCGGCTTCGGAGACGACCTGCTGAGCGACTTCATGGCCGAGGTGACGCACCCGCTCCCGGTCGAGGCGAAGGACCCCGAGTCGGTCCGCAACCTCGAGCGCTACGTGGGCGTGCCGGTGCGGCCGAGCAGCTTCGAGCGGGCCGGGGCGCACCTGGTCGGCGCGCGCATCCTGCCGCTGCACACGCAGCGCGGGGCAATGCTCCAGTACGTGGTCGGCCAGGGAGCCGACGAGCGGCGCGTGAGCGTGCTCGTCTACGACGCCGAGAAGATCCAGATCGGCGACGCGAACCTGGTGCCCCGGCCGGTCGGCACCGCCGAGGTGCGCGTCGGGCGCGAGAAGGGCTACTCGGTGGCGGCGGCCCAGCGCGCCGGCGTCGGCTACATCGTGGCCGGCGATCTGGACCCGGACCGCAGCGCGCAGCTCGCGGCCATGGTCTACGACGACCGCTGACCTCGCGTGGCTTCGGGCTCCGGGCTTCAGGCTCCGGGAGCGTCGAAACCCGAAGTCCGAAGCCTGGAGCCCGGAGCCAGGGTCAAGCTAGTGTAGTGCGCGATGCGCTTGGTCTACGTCATGGACCCGATGCAGCGGGTCCTTCCCGACAAGGACACGACCTTCGCGTTCCAGCGCGCGGCGCAGCACCGCGGGCACCAGAGCCTGCACTGCGAGCCGCGCGACGTCTACGTGGCCGACGGCGACGTGTGGGCGCGCGTTCGCCCGTTGACCGTGAGCGACGCGCCTCCGTATTTCACGCTCGGCACCGCCGCCGACGTGCGCCTGGCGGACGTCGACTGCGTCCTCATCCGCAAGGACCCGCCGTTCGACGCCGAGTACCTGCACATCTCGCTCATGCTCGAGAAGCTGCGCGGGCGCGTGCTGGTGGTGAACGACCCGCGCGGGCTGCGCGACGCGAACGAGAAGCTCTACACGCTGCACTTCGCGCGGCACATGCCGCGCACGCTGGTCACGTCGAACCGCGACCGCATCCACGCGTTCTTCGCGGCGGTCGGCACCGGCGTCGTGAAGCCCCTGGACGGCGCGGGCGGAAGCGGCGTCATGGTCGTGCAGAAGGGCGACCGCAACGCGCGCAGCATCGTCGACTACATCACGCACGAGGGGACGCGCCACGCGATGGCGCAGGAGTTCCTCCCGGCCGTGACCGCGGGGGACAAGCGCGTGCTCCTGCTCGACGGGCAGATCCTCGGCGCCATCAACCGCATCGCACGCGACGACGACGTGAGGAGCAACATCCACGCGGGCGGCCGCGTCGAGAGGGCCCAGGTGACGGCCGAGGAGCGCGCGGTGGTGGCCGACATGGCGCCGCGTCTCGCGGCCGACGCGCTCGTCTTCGTGGGGCTCGACTTCATCGGCGGCAAGCTGACCGAGGTGAACGTCACGTCGCCCACGGGGATCCAGGAGCTCAGCCGGCACGAGGGGCGCGACGTCGCCGAGGACGTCATCGCGTGGATCGAGAAGCACTCGGTCGATTTCCAGCCTTCGCTCCGGAGCATCCCCCCGCCGTGAGTCGAGCATGGCCCTGACGGTCATCGTTCGCGGCCCGGAAGGAGAGACGCGGCTCACGTTCGACGGCGTGCAGCGCGTCGTCATCGGGCGCGGCGCGAGCTGCGACGTGCGCCTGCCCGACGCGAGCATCAGCCACCGCCACGCGAGCCTCCGCGCGCAGGGCGGCGACTTCGTGCTCGTCGACGAAGGGAGCTCCAACGGCACGTTCGTCGGCGGCGTGCGCGTCGCCCCGCGCACCTCGCGCATCGTGCGCACGGGCGACATGGCGCGCCTCGGGCGCGTGTGGATCGAGCTGCGCATCGACCAGAGCCCCGTCACGCGCGACGTCGCCGCCGCCACGCGCGACCTGGCGCTCGCGATGGTCGCCGAGGCGATGGAGTCCGCGGGCCGCAGCCGCGTGCCCCGCGTCGTCGTGCTCGAAGGGGCCGACCAGGGAAGCGCGCTCGAGCTGGCCGAGAGCGACCGCGTCTACGTCGTGGGCCGCGCAGCGGGGTGCGACCTCCCCCTGGGCGACGGCGACACCTCGCGCGAACACCTGCACGTCGTCCGGCGTGCCGGCGGGATCTTCGTGCGCGACCTCGGCACCAAGAACGGGTCGTGGCTCGGCGAGTACGCGGCGCCCTCGGACCGCGAGGCGCCCTGGCGAGCGGCGCAGATGGTCCGCCTCGGACGCACCGTGCTGGGGCTCGAGGAGCCGCTGTTCGACACGCTCGCGCGCATCGAGGAGGCGCCCGACGAGCCGCTTCCGCCGGATGCGACGCCCCCGCCCCCGCCGTCGAGCGACGAGGCCCCGCCGAAGAGCGCAGCTCCCGAGCCCGAGGCGGCCGCGCCCATCGCAGCCGTGCCGGCGCCGCCCGCACCCGCCGCACGCCGCAAGCACGGATGGAGCGCCTTCGACTTCGCCGTCGTCGCCGCCGCCCTGAGCGTTCTCGCGCTCAGCCTTGCGGGTCTCGTGTGGTTGCTTCGCGGGTGACCGGGGGCGCACCGGCGGCGCCCGCCGCCGTCTCGCCGCCCTTCTTCGGCGCGCGCCGGCTGGTGCCTGGCGGGTAGCTCTTCGGCAGGCCCTCGAGCGGCACGGCGGCCAGGAGCTGCTCGAGCTCGGCGGCGCTCTTGGGGCGGTCGTTGAGGCGCTTCTTCAGGCACTTCATCACCGCGAGATCCAGCGCCTCGGGGACGGGCAGGTCGGTCCTGCGCAGGCGCATGGGCGTCGGGATCTGCCGCTGGTGAAGGTCGAGCAGCTCGCGCCTGTTCTGCGCCACGATGGGCAGCTCCCCCGTGAGCGACTCGTACATCAGCACGCCGAGCGCGTAGATGTCCGTGCGCGGCTCGACCTGCGCGCCGATGCACTGTTCGGGGGCCATGTACTCGGGCGTGCCCAGCGTGTACCCGGTCTGCGTGAGCGACTCGGCGCTCGCCAGCTTGCTCATCCCGAAGTCGAGCACCTTGGCGCTGCCGTCGTCGCAGAGGAAGATGTTGCCGGGCTTGAGGTCGCGGTGCACGACGCCCTTCTTGTGCGCCGCGTGCAGCGCCCTGCACACGTCGATGTAGACGGGAATGGCGTACCCGGGCGCCAGCAGCCCGTCGCGCGCGAGCTTGTCGGCGAGCGAGCGCCCCACGAGGCGCTCCATGACGACGTAGATGCTGCCGTCCGGCATCTGGTCGAGGTCGAGCACACGCACCACGTTCGGGTGCTCGACGTGCACCTGGATGTACGCCTCGCGGCGCAGGCGGGCGATCTCGCCGCCGTCGCGCGCCGCCGCCCCGCGGAGCACCTTCACGGCGACCTCGTGCCCGAGGGTCACGTGCTCGGCCGCGTACACGACGCCGATGCCGCCCGAGCCGATCTTGCGGCCGATGCGGTACTTGCCCCCGAGCACCGTGCCGGCGAGGTCCCCGGGCGTCGCCCCCAGCTCGCCCTTGAGCTCGAGCCCCCGCTCGAGCGCGGCGATGCGGTTGCGCTCGAAGACGCGCGACACGCGTTCCTCGCGCGTGCGGTCCCACATGAAGCCGGCGCCGCCCCCGAGCGCGCCGCCCAGCACGAAGGCGACTGCGCCGGAGATGACGTTGCCCGTCAGCGCCACCGGCACGCCGCAGAGCACGGCCCCCACGGCGGCGCCCGCAGCGACGCCCTTGCGCGACCGCGGCACGGTCCACGACACTTCGTAGACGCACGCTTCCCCGCCCCGCGCGACGCACGTCGGGTGCGACACCACGGCGTCGCCCAGCCCCCAGATGCGCGGGAGGCTCGCGAGCTCGCTCGCGCGCGCGTCGCAGAGCAGCTCCTCGCCCTCGACGTCCGGCTTCTCCGACGGCTCGTCGCTCCCGTCGGTGCGGCGGCGATACGTGAGATGGACCGCGCTCACGCTGCTCCCCTCGCCGGCGGCCGCCTTGCCCTCCTCGATCTCCCACGTGCCGATGCGCGTCGCCTCGCGCGCGTTGGCCGCGAGATAGCGGTACGCGTCCACCGGCTTGGCGCTGGTGCGCAGCATGCGGACGAGCACCCCGAGCGCCTCCGGGTGCGTCACCCACTCGCCGCGATTGCGGATCGCCTCGCGCCCGAGCAGGTCCACGATGCCGCGCAGAGCGCGCTTCGCGGCCGCCTCGCTCACCCATCCGGTCTCGTTGTCCACGGCCGCCGGGTCGATGCCCGCGCCCGCGAGCAGCTGCCGCGCGGCGCGCTCGCCCTTCTCGCTGCGCACGCGCAGCAGGTACGTCTTGAGGACCGACGCCCGCAGCTCCTCCTTGCCTCCCTGGCGCACGCCGCCGCGGGAGATCGGGGGCACGCTGGCGGGCATTCCCGGAGTGTATCAGGCGGGTAGGTCTGGTGGCCCTTCGGGCCGTCGGCCCGCCTTCGGCGGATCCTCAATGATTGGTGTGCACCCGCCCCGGCGCCAGCGCGCGCAGGGCGGCGACCATGGCCTCGGCCCCCACGGCGAAGATGGGTGCGGCGGGCGCGGCGGCGATGGGCCCCCGCATGCTCTCGTCCACGAAACCGTTCGCGACGGTGACTTCCACCCCGGCCGCCCGCCAGGCCTCGATCTCCCCGGCGAGCGGAAGGTCGTCGCCACGGGCGCCCACCCACACGCGCGTCGCGGCCGCATCCCCATCGCGGATGCGCCGTCGAACCACCGGCGGTCCCGCGGCGATCCCGGTGCCCCCGAGCGCCACGAGCAGCTCGCGCCCGCGGACGTCCGCCACGGGGAATCCGTCGCCGATGGCCGCGGTCACCTCGACCGCGCCGGGCAGCGGCATGACGAGCAGCACGTCAGACGCGCCCCCGCCGGCGCGCATCACGAGCTCCCACGGCAGCCCGCCCGGGTCGCTCGACAGCACGAAGTACCCCGTCTGCCCCTGCACGCGCACCTCCACGTACTGCCCCGGCACCACGTGCGTCGCCGCCACGTCCGCCGACGGCACGAGGACGATGCGCGTCAGCCCCCCGCCCGCGGGCTTGCGGTCGCTCAGGGTCGCGGGATGCCAGGCGGAAGACACGACTTGTCGAGCGTGACACGCGCGTCTTCGGTCGGGAAGAACGCTCTTGTCGGGGGTGCCATGCGCTGCGCTGGGGCGGAAGAAGCGCTCTTGTGGGGCATCCCTCGCGCGCTTGTGCCCCCACAAGAGCGGGCCTTCTCGCGGAAAAGATTGGCCTTCGCGCCGAGCGACTAGAAGCGCCCGCCGACGCCCACGCCCGCGTAACCCGGCGCCACGACGGGCGTCACCGTCGTGCCGGTCGTGCTGGAAGCGCCCGTGGGCTCCGTAAAGTGCCAGAGCAGGCCACCGACCACGGCGGCACCGCCCACCACCCACGACACGACGCCCACCGTCTCCAGCGTGCGCCCGGTGTTGCCGGTGCTCGCGGCGTTGGGATCGTTGCACTTGCCGTGATCGGGGCACGTCTTCTCGGCCGTCGAGATGTCTCCCGAGCCGATGGGGAAGAGCACGGACCCGGCGACGATGGCGACGCCTCCCAGGCCGACCACGATCCAGGGCGCCACCGTGTGCCCGCCCCCCGCGGTCTCCGGCGCCGTCGCCGTGGTCGTGGGCTGCGCCGTCGGCGCGGTGGGCCCGGCAGCAGGTGCGGTGGTCGTCGCCGGCGGCGCCGCGGTGGTCGCCGTCGCCGGCGTGCTCGCGGTGGGTACCGCCGTGGCCGCGCCCTTCTCCTGCGCGATCTGGTCCTGCAGGTTCTTGATGCGCCGCTCGATCACCTCGTGGTCGGGCGCGTTGGGCACGCGCTTGAGGTACTCCTGCAGCGCGGCGACCGCCGACTGCTTGTCGCCCTTGCGCTCGTACGCCGTCGCGATGATCGGCAGGATCGCGTGGACGCTGCAGTCGATCGAGTACGCGTCCTTGAAGTAGCTGATCGCCTTGTCGTAGTTCGACTCGTCGAGGAAGCCCTTGCCGCTCAGGAACACGGTGTGGGCGCGGTCGACGTCGGCCTTCGACACCTGCGACGCGGGGCACGGCGCCGGGTATCCGGAGGACCCACTTTGCTGCGCCAGGGCCGGGACTGCGACCACGCTGGCGGCGAAAGCAACGAAGAGAAGGTGGCGGGCCTTTCGCATCGAGGTCGTCGCGCCGAACGTACCACAGCACAGCCGTGGGCCGAACAATTCACCCTTGGGCGGCCTTGCGCGTCAGCGTCGCCACGGCCTGAAGGAGCCACGCCAGCGAAGCGGGGTCCGCGCGAAGCGCCACGGGCGCCAGCACCACGCCTCCGGGGCGCACCTCGAAGTGCACGGGCGTGCGCCAGGACAGGGCGACGCGGCGAACCCCCGGCGTCACCGCGAGCCCCATCTCGTCGCCCGTGGGCGCGAAGACGGCGAACGTCGCGTCGAAGGTGGGGTCTCCCGTCGGGTGGCGGGGCATGGTGACGAGCTCCGGCCCGTCGCCGAACGCGCGCGAGCCGTCGTTGGTCACGGCGGCGCGCCCGCGCACGCGGTCGTCCTGCGCGATGGCGATCCACGCGCTCGAGCTGCCGTCGACGACGAAGCGCGCGACGGTGAGCGCGTTGCCCTCGAGCACGTGCTCGTAGCGCAACGGCACGCGGAGCGTGGCGTACGGCTCCCAGGCGCGCAGCCAGCGCTCGTCGGCGTCGGGCGCGTAGCGCAGTCCGGCGCGCGCGGCGTATCCGGCGAGCCACTCCATCATTTGTGCGCGCTCCTCGCGCAACCCATCATCTGTGCGCGCTCCTCGCGCAATCCATCGCGTTCCCGCAGCCGCTACTGCGCGCTGGCGAGCGGGCCGTGCGGCATCTGCTCCCCGTTCTTCTGCCGCTCCTTCATCTCGTACTTGCTTGGGCACTTCGCGAGCACGCTCGACGCGAGGAACGATTGATCCGGTTGCAGCTCGCCCTCGACGGTGACGCCGACGTCCATGCCGGGCACGTCGCGGAACGTGTCGGGCACGACGCACTGCGGATAGCGCACCGGGAGCTCGACGCCGTTCTTGGCGATCGTGAAACGGAACTCGCACGGCTGGTCGCGCTTCACCATCGTCCCGTGGACGAGGTTGCCCTCGGCGCGCACGGGGCGGCCTGCAAACTTGTCCTTCTGCGCGAGGAGCTCGTCGACGGGCTTGGAGTAGATGGCCTTGTCCTGCATGCCCGTCAGCACGAACGTCGCGACGGCGGCAGCCCCTGCAGCGAGGCCGACGGCGAGAACGGGTCCAGTCCAGCGCTTGCGAGTCGCCCGGGGTGCGGGCGCAGACGAGACAGTCATGGCTGGGTTGGATCGTAGCGCGGCGTTCGCAGGGCCGCATCTTGCAGTGTATGCTGATCGACGTGACCGCGGCCCCAACTCCAAGGCTGCCCTTCCGCTCAGGGCGATGACAGACGTCCTATCGCTTCCCGTCCTCGTCCTGAACAAGCACCTCGTCCCCGTGCAGGTGACGACGGTCAAGCGGGCCGTCGTGCTTCTCTACGGCGGCGTCGCCCTCGCGCTCGACGAGGAGGGCGACTCGTACGACTTCGATCTGTGGCGCGACATGCCGGTGCGCGATGAGGACGATGGCATCCCGGTCGTCGGCGGCGCGGTGCGCGTGCCGCGTGTCGTGCACCTTCTGCGCTACGACCGCACACCGCGCGTCACCGTGCGCCTCACGCGGCGCAACCTGATGTTCCGCGACGCGCACCAGTGCCAGTACTGCGGCAAGCGGCCACCGCTGCGCGAGCTCAACATCGACCACGTGGTGCCCCGCTCGCGCGGCGGAGACGACACGTGGGAGAACCTCGTCACGGCGTGTCGCCCGTGCAACCTGCGCAAGGGGTGGAAGACTCCGGAAGAGGCGAACATGCGCCTGGCGCGTCGCCCCTTCCGCCCGAAATGGACGATGACCGCACAGATCCTCCTCGGCAGCGGGTGGAAGTTCAAGGAGTGGGAGCCTTTCCTCAAGGCTGCCAGCTGAGGATGCGAGGCTTCGGGCTGCGGGCTCCGGGCCTCGGGCTCGCGAGCAGCGTGATGCTCGCTTGCTCGAGCAGCAGCGGTGGCGGGGCAGGAGCGGCGACCGCGGGCGACGCCGGCGTGACGTGCATGCCGGGTACGCTCGCCATCGGCGGCCCTCTGGGGCAGACGCCACATGGCGTGTACGCGCTGAGCGACACGGCGCTGACGGCGAGCGGGTTCAGCGCGACGCTCCCCGCGGGCGGCAGCGTGCAGCTCGAATGGACGGGGGACGCGACGTCCGGCCCGGTGCAGGTCGACGGCATGATCGTCCTCCCCATGGAGAGCACCACGCAGTCGTGGTGCGTCGCGAACACGTCGACGGTGCGCGTCGCGGGCACGGTCGGCACGTTGCGACTTCGCGTCGCGACCGGCAGCGACGTGACGGTCGAGCCCAACGGATCGTGCGTCGACGTGGCCGACGGCGGTGGTCAGGTGCCCGTGGCGACCGATTCCGCGGTCGCGTGCTTCGCGCTCGGCTCGTGAGCGCGGCTCACTTCTGGACGACGATGCCCCCGTCGGCACACTCGCCCCAGAGGTCCCAGCCTCCGTCGTCGCACACCCAAAGGTCCGTGCAGCCGCAGCAGCCGGGGCTCTGTACGCAGGCGATGCCCACGGCAGCAGGGCAATCGGGCAACTCCAGATCGGTGCAGCCCGGCCCTCCGTTGCCGCCCGGCGGCACGTCGATGCTCACGTCGAATGTCGAGCCGCCTTCACCCGCGTCCGCAGGCGGCGTGGCGGCATCGTGCGGGTGCGGAGGGCACACCTGCGTCCTCACCCACCCGCCGTCGACGCACGCGTAGGCGGCGTTGCACGACGGGTCCTGGCAGACGTTGGCGCCGTTGTCGAGCGGGCACCCGCCGTCGGGCACGTCGTGGCACGGCGTCGCCTCGAGCGTGCTGTCGCACGCGCAGCAGAGCGCGCACGCGAGCACCACCCAGACTTTGATCGCGCTCATCGCAGCTTCGTGAATCCGTTGTGCACCGTGCCGATGGGCCGAGCCGGGCGACCGGAGGCGGGCGCCCGCGCGTCGCCCGAGGGCTCGGGCGGGATGAACACGTAGCCGTCGGAGTCGGGACGCGCAATGCCATCCTCCTCGCGCACCGTGGCCTCGGCGCGCGTCCCGTCGAGCGCCACGGCCGCGACGCGGTGACGCGGCCCCGAGTCTGCGGGGACGTCGAACGCCGTCACGTCGGTCGCGGGCGACAGATCGCGCTGCTCGTCGTCGAAGGTCACGTGCGTGGCGAGGAACGGGAGCGAGAGCACGACCCTGCGGGCCGCGGGGGGCGGCGCCGTCACCACCTCGGCGGCCGTGACGGCCGGGGGCGTGCCGCGGATGACGATGGGCGCGGGCCTCTGCCGCCCGGCCACGAGGGCCAGGGTGAGGACGACGCCGATGGCGATCCCGCCGCCGGTCGCTCCGACGGCCCACCAGGGGACGCGACGCGGCCGCAGCTTGGCCAAGTCCTCGCGCAGCTCGGTGCCGAGGGCGTAGCGCCCCGTGGGCGCGGGCGGCGCCAGCTCGGCCAGGAGCGCCCCGGTCGGCACGTCCGCGAAGGAGATGCGCTCGCGCGACGGGAGCCCCGACTCGCGCAGCAGCTCGGTGAGCTCGCCGGCGCCGATGGTCGCGCGCACCTGCTCCTGCCGAAGCGCCATGCGCGGACCGAAGATGGCCTCCATCAGGCGCGCGACGTCGGCGTACGTGCCGATCTGCTCCGGGCCGGCGGCGCGCTCGATGGCCTCGGCGAAGTCGGCGGCCGTCGCGTAGCGCGTCTCGAGATCGCGCGACAGGGCGCGTGCGATCACGTCGTCGAGCGCCTGCGGGATCTGGACGCCGATCTGCTTCGGCGTCGGGATGTGCGCCGTCATCACCTCCTGCAGGATGTCGACGGCCTCCTCGCCGCGGAACAGGCGCCGCCCGGCGAACGACTCCCAGAGGACGACGGCCATCGAGAAGACGTCGCTCTGCACGGTGCAGATGCGCCGCTTGTCGATGCGCTCGGGCGCGAGGTACGCGAGCTTGCCCTTCACCTCGTGGGTGCGCGTCACCTGGATGCGGTCCTCGGCCTTCGCGATGCCGAAGTCGGTGATGTGGCTGCGGCCGTCGCACCCGATGAGCACGTTGTGGGGCGAGACGTCGCGATGGATGATGTGCAGCGGCTTGCCGTTGTCGTCCTTCAGCTCGTGTGCGGCGTGCAACCCCGCGAGCGCGTCGAGGGCGATGCGCACGGCGACGCGCACGTCGATCGCGCGGCCGATGGCCGAGAGCTCGCGCCGCAGCTCCGCGAGCGACGTGCCCTCGACGTAGTCCATGACGATGAACGGCATGCCGCCGTCGAACCCCAGCTCGCGCACCTTCACGACGTTCGAGTGGTCGATGGAGGAGGCGAGGCGCGCCTCGTCGACGAGCATCGTGAGGAAGGTCTTGTCGCCCTGGAGGTGTCGGTGCGGCCGCTTGATGGCGACGAGCGGCGGCCCTTGCCGCCTGTCGACCGCGCGCCCGAGGTGCACCGTAGCCATGCCGCCGGCGGCGAGCTCGAGCAAGAGCTCGTAGGCGCCCAGGCGCTCGGTCTTGGGTGCCTCCTGCACGGCGACGGTATCGTAGCGCAGCCGTTTCGGCCTTCGCCGGGCGGGCCTTTCGGCTACCGTTGGCGCCATGAGAAAGGCGCTCTGGTCCTCGCTCTTCGTTCCCTTCGTCGCCCTGCCGCTCGCCGGGTTCGCTTGCGGTGGCGGTCAGACGGGGCCAGGTGTTCAAGCGCCGGTGGGCTCGGGCGGCGACGGCAACGCTGCCGGCGCCGGAACGCCTGCTCCCACGGACTCGGGACCGACCACGACGACGACGGTGACCCTCGCCGACGGGGGTGACCTGCAGGGTGCCAAGCTGCAACAGTCGAGCACGGTCGCGTCGACGACCGGGAGCTCCGCCCCGCAGCCCTCCGGTCCCCATTCGCACGACCCTGGTCGCGGACCGGCCGACATCCGAGCCATCGTCGTGGCCCACCGCGACGCCGCACGCGCCTGCTACGACGCTGCGCTGCCGAGCCACCCGGGCATCGAGGGCGACCTCGTGATGCAGTGGACGATCGACCCGAAGGGCAACGTGTCGCACGTGTCCGAGGACACGGCGCGCAGCCAGATCACCGAGCCCGGAGTCGTCGCGTGCATCGCGAAGATCATCCAGAGCATCCAGTTCGCATCGAGCCCCGGCGGCTTCGAGACGAAGGCGTTCTATCCGTTCAACTTCCACCCCCGACATGGCCAGGGGGCGGACGCAGGCTCCTGACGGTCGACGGTCCAGATCGGGCGGCGCGTCGCGGGCCGCCGGATTGCACGGCACGGCGACGTGACCGTGCATGACGCCTCTGCCTCGGCCACGGCGGAACTGGGCGCCGAGTCCACACGCGACGCGCGCGAGAAACGCTGGTACGTGCGCGTCGTCCACGGGGCGTTCCGGCGCGGCCTGGCCAGGTGGGGCGCGCGGCGGGCGGAGGTGCGGAATCGAGTCGATGCGCAGGGCGCGCACGGTTGCGCCCTGAGCGCCATCCGGCACGCGTGCTTCAAGAGCGCGGCGGCGGGCGCCTTCGCCGGCTCGGTCGCCACCGGAGCCGCCGTGCTGACGGCCGAGACGAAGGGCTGGGGCGCCCTCGCCGGCGTGCCGCTCACGGCCGGCGCCATTGCGGCCGAGATGTTCTTCCGGGCCATCCTGCACGCGGAGCTCGCGTGCCAGCTGGCCGAGATCTACGGCGTCCCGTTCGACGCGGAGGACGAGGACGACCTTTGGCGCCTGTACACGCTCGCATTCCAGACCTGCGGCGACGCCCGCGGAGGTGCCCCGCGCAACACGAGGCTCATCGAGCGGATCACGAGGCTCGGACGCGACCAGGCGGGCGACGCGATCGGTCGCCGCGTCCTCCGCGACGCGTTGCTGCGAGACAGCGTGCCCTTCTTGGACGTCGTCGTCTCCAGCGTCTCCAACTACGTCGACACGCGACGCCTGGGGAACGCGATGCGGCGGTTCATGCGCTACGAGCGCGGCATGCGCGACGCGCTCGACCGCGCGAAGGTGTCGTGGCCCGCGTACATCGATCTCGTCATCGAGGGCATGTGGTTCATCTTCAGCGCCGACGGCGCGCTCTCCCCGGAGGAGGCGGCGATGCTGGCGCACATGCTCCGCGAGCTCGAGCCGGGCGCGCGCCGCGAGGTGATGGGGCGCTTCGTGGATGACGAACGCGACTGGATCGAACGCGTCCGCACGCGGCTCCCCGAGGAGGTACGCGAGCCGTTCGTGCACACGCTCGAGGTCGCTGCCGCGCTCGACAAGCGGTGCTTCGTGCCCGAGCGGAAGATCCTGACGCGGATGGCGGAGGCGCTCGGTCGATCGTGGAACGCGGGCAACGTCGAGCGGCTCATCGCCGAGCTGAGCGAGACTGGCGTCGCGAGGCAGTGAAGAGGGGACTCACGGCCCAGAGCGCGGTGAGCACGGTCGACCCGTTGTTCACCGTCGCGGCGAGCGCCGGCGGCATCAGCCCCAAGGCCCCGAGGGCGATGGCGACGACGTTGGGCGCAATCACCATGGTCAGGGCGGCTCGCGCGCGGTGCATCGCGGCGTCGGCGAGCTCGAAGACGCGCGGCAACCGGGCGAGGCCCCCTTCGAGCAGGATGACGTCCGCCGTCTCCAGGGCCACCTCGGTGCTCCCGCGGAGAGAGATGCCGACGTCCGAGAGTGCGAGGGCGGGTGCGTCGTTGATGCCATCGCCGACCATCGCCACGACGCGCCCGTGGGCTTGCATCGCGCGCACCTCGCGTGCCTTGTCCTCGGGGAGCAGCTCGGCGATGGCGCGATCGAGTCCCAGCCGCGCACCCATCGAGCTGGCGATCCGCGCCACGTCGCCAGACATGAGGACCACCTCGCGGCGACCCGCCCCGCGGAGTGTCGCGACCACGGGGCCGCTCTCGGCGCGCGGCTCGTCTGCGTAGCCGAGCACCGCCTCGAGGCGGCCGTCGATCGCCACGAGGAGCGACGAGGCGCCGATGGCGCGGTGGTGGGCGCGGACGGACTCGGCCGCCGACACGTCGATTCCCTCGTCGCGGAGGAGCTGCCGACGTCCGACGACCACGCTTCGTCCTTCGACCGTCGCGCAGACACCCTTGCCGATGGAGGCGCGCTCCTCCCGGGCGGGACCGTAGGGCATGGCCATCGCGCAGTGAGCGGCCCAGCGGCGGACGGCCAGCGCGACGGGGTGGTGCTGGTGCGCCTCCGCCGCGGCGGCGAAGGCCGCGACGTCCTCGAGCGGGCGCGTCCCCACGGCACGGGCGTCGACAATCACCGGCTCGCCGCGCGTGAGTGTGCCCGTCTTGTCGAAGACGACGGCGTCGGCGCGCGCGAGACGCTCGAGGTAGTGCCCGCCCTTCACGAGCAATCCTTCGCGCGCGGCGAGGGTCATCGCAGTGAGGACGGTGGTGGGAATCGCGATGCGGATGCCGGTGCCGAAGTCGGTGATGAGCACGCTCGTCATGCGGTCGACCTGACCGGTCGCGAGCGCCGCGAGAACGGCGAGAGCGACCGTCGGCAGCACGAGGCGGTTCGCAGCGCGCTCGACATTCTTCTGCAAGGTCATGGGCTTCGACCCCGCGCCTTGCAGGATGTGAACGATTCGCGCGGCCACCGTGTCGGTGCCCGCCCGGTCCACGCTCAGGACGATGCGCCCCTCGACCACCACGCTGGCGGCCAGCACCCGCCCGCCGGTATTGCGCTCGCGCGGCAGGGACTCCCCCGTGAGCGCCTTCTCGTCGACCACGGCGGTGCCCTCGAGGACCGTCCCGTCGGCCGGCACGCGCTCTCCCGTGTACACGACGATGCGGTCGCCCCGGACCAGCGTCCGCGCCGAAACGCGCTCGACACGGGCATCACCGTGGAGCCTCCACGCGTCGGCGACCTCGAGGTGCATGAGGGACGTGATCGCGTGACGGGCGCGACCCGTCGTGCGTTCGAGCAGCAGGTCACCCACGGTGAGCAGCCACGTCATGAACGCCGCCGTCGCGTACCGCGAGGTGGCAAGTGATGCGACGATGGCCGCGAAGTCGAGCGTGTCCACGGTGAGCTCGCTGCGCGCCAGGGCGCTCATCGCGCGTCGCATGGTCGGGAGCGCCGTGAAGGCGACGGCGCCCATCGTCAGGGGTGTGGGGAGCGCTGCCGTCGCGGCCGCGAGGAGGACCGCCGAATCGAACGCGGCGCGAGGCCACGAGCTCTGGGTGGGGCCCGTCGCCTCGGGCCAGTCGACGCGACGGCTCGTGCGCGCTGCGGCCAGGACGGCGCTGGCCGACGTCTGGGCACCGTCGAAGCGCACGATGACCGAGCCCGTGTGCGGCCGCGCCGCCGTGCCGAGCACGCCCGGCGTCGTCCGGAGGTATTCGGCGAGCCGTCCGGCGTCGTCGTCGCTGCCTCCCTCGAGCCGGAGCCGCAAGCGGCTCCCGGTCTCATGAGCCGTGCGGATCACCGGGTCGCGAAGCGCGACACGGTCGCGCTCGTCCCTGAGCGAGATGGCGCTGGCGATGGCGCGGTCCGACCTCGGCTCAACCACGGTCCGCATTCGTTCCTGCCGGCGGCCGCTGGTCTTCGTTGAGCGCGCGAAACGCCTGCATGCCCCACCAGAGGAGATTGTCCCATCGAGGAGCAAAGGGGTGGGGACTCAGCAGCAGCGAGGCGATCGACCCCAGGCCGAGCGCCGTCGGGAACACCACCCCAAGGCCGAAGCGACCTCCGGAGGCGTCGAGGATCAACCCGTCCAGCACGCGCGTGGCGGCGAAGACTCCGCGGGCGGCAGCCTCCCCCGGCTCGCGGTCGACGACCACGAGTCTCGCCCTGCTCGCGATGGCCAGAAGCAGCTCGCCCGCGTCGGTATCCGACGGTTCGTAGGACACCAGGATGCTGCCCACCGTCGCGTCGGCGATCACGTCACGGACACCCGGGCGCTCGACCAGCCACTGCTGGGTCGTCTCCAGCAGTCGTCCGTCCAGCTCGAAGCGCGACGAGCGGACTCGAAGGCGACCCGGGTGATGATGCGCGACAACGAGCCACCCCCGCTCCCGTGCTCCGCTGCTCACGCTGCGTTCTCCACGGCGGCGGCGGTCTCGTGGCCGAGGTCCTCCGTCGCGTCGGCGCGCGCGGCGCGACGACGAACGGCCTCGTGTCGCGCCTCGGCGGCGAGATCTTCGAATCGCTCGCGTTCTATGGCCAGCCGGCGCTTGACGCGGGCGACGACGTCGAGCCCGAAAGCGGCTATCTGGACCGTCGCCGACTTCGCCGGGTCGAGCGTGCTTCGCGTGACCCATCCAGCGACGAACCCGGCAACGAAGGCGAATGGTATCCCCATTGATGTCCTCGCGCGTGTGCCGCCCGACGTTGGGCGCCTCGGCCGGATGCAGCCTTCGTGCGCCGTGCACCGTCTCGCCGGGCCGCGATCGAGTGCGTCGTCGCTACGTCTCGAAGGCGCGCAAGATGGCAACGCTGTGACGCTGACGCCACAAGCCCAAGAACCTCGTGGCGTTCGTTCGCGGCACGCACGGTCGTTGCTACCGGTGGCGGTCTCGGGAGCGAACATGACGAGCGAAGCGGAAGCGAAGACGGGTTCGGGAACACAGACGCAGCCTTCGGGCGACGGCGCTCATGCCATGCGCGACGCGATGCATGCGAGGGCCGAGCCCTTCGCGAAACACGCGCGCGAGCTCGCCGACGAAGCGGGCGATCTGGCTCGCAAGGCAGCGCGCGTGCTGCGCAAGCCGGCGATTGGCGCGCTCGTCGCGGGCGCCGCGGTGCTCGTCGTGGGCGCCACCTGGGGAGCGAGCGAGGCGGCCGTCGCGGCGGTTGCTGCCTATGCGGTGTTCCGGATGCTGCGGAAGCGCGTCACGCCGGAGCCGCTGAGCCAACCGTAGTGGCTGCGCAGGCGCGGTCCGCCCATTCGGCATAGGCCCGCGTCAGCGCGAAGGCCGTCGCCGCGTTGACGACGGCCGCGACGCCGGGAAGCGACGTGACCGCCAGGTTGAGCGCAGCGCGCGCGCCGAGGCCGGCGGCGGCCGTGGCCACGAGCACTCGCCACGGCAGCTCGGGCAACTTCAGACCGCGGTCGAGACCGACGATGGCCGCGACGCCGAGGAGCCCGGGTCCGATCACGAGTTCGTCCGCCAAGGGGATGGGCGAGAGGACCGCAGCGATCACGGCGGCGCCGAGACCGCTCGCCCGAACGATCGTCGTTGCGCGCGGGGTCATGCGAGCCAGCGCGTCTAGCGCCTTGCATGCCGCAGTCAGAAGCGCACGCGTGCGATCCAGCCGCGAACGGTCCACTCCTGGAACCACGTTCCGACGTGCTCGCCGAAGCGGGACACATCCTCGCCCATCGCCCGCGCTGCGCCCTCGCACGCAGGCCCGAGAGGGTCTCCATCTCGCAGCCGTACGAGCAGATCGAAAGCACCCGGCTGGACCGCGATCGAACGCGGGAAGCACGCCGGGTCGCGCCACACGACGACGCGTGTCTCGGCCGCCGTCGGCCTCCCCGCGGGTGCACCTTGCTTGAGCGCGTCCCGGACTTCGTGCAGCGACGACTTCATCGCGACGAGCCGCAGGGCGGGCAGCAGGTCGATGCGGGCCGAGGTCCACCGGTCCTCGGGCGTGCTGGCCAGCAGCGACATGTCGAAGGGCGGCGCGTCCGGTGCGTCGAAGATCTCCATGAATGCCCAGTCGAGACACGCCGCGTCGCGGGCGGACGGATCTTTCGCCCACCTCGCGTGTGTGGAGACGAAGCGCGGCATCTCCGCCCCGAGCCGCTGCAGGTCCCAGGTGCACGGCGGATGCGCGGCCAGGTACTCGTCGGCGAGCGCCGAGAATGCGTCGGCGCCTCCGACTGCCCACGCGAGGGTCGGGTAGTCGTCGGCCACGTTCTTGAGGTGACGCAACCGGAACTGCTCGCGGTACACCTCGACGCGCGAGGCCGGCGTCATGCCACGCGCGCTCTCGCGGACGTGAAGCGCCTCCTCGGTGGACGGGCCACCTCGGATCGCTTCGACGACGAAACGCTGAAGCTGCGCTAGCTCACCGTCGCCCATCGCCCGTCTTTCGTCGAGACGCCCCCGAGTGACTCGTCACGAACCTCGCGCGTCCTCCGCGCCTCGCTGACGAGCACGTCCCAGGCGGGGATGTCCTCGTCCCATTCGACCAGCGTCGAGGTGGGGCCGATGCGCCGGAGCGCGCGGCGATACAGATCCCACACTTCACCTCGCACGGGCGCGCTGTGCGTGTCGAGCAGGTACGCACCCTTGTCGGTGTGCCCCGCGACGTGAATCTGCACCACGCGATCGGCAGGCATGGCGTCGACGTACGCGCGCGCGTCGAAGCCGTGGTTGTACGCGCTGACGAACACGTTGTTCACGTCGAGCAGGATCCCGCAGTCCGCACGCTCGGCGACCTCGGCGAGGAACTCGTGCTCGGTCATCGTGCTGCCGCGCCATTCGAGATACGACGACGCGTTCTCGAGCGCGAATGGGCGCTCGATCGCGCCCTGCACGCGCTTCACCCGCTCGACGACGTGAGCGAGGCTCTCGCGCGTCATCGGCATGGGAAGCAAGTCGTGCACGTCCACGCCGCCCCACCCGGTGAAGCAAAGATGGTCGCTGCACCATGGCGCGTCCACCCGTCGGACCAGGTCGCGGAGCCGCGCGAGGTACGCATGGTCGAGCGGATCGCTCCCGCCGATCGAGAGCGACACGCCGTGCGGCACCACCTTGTACGCTCCGGCGAGGCGCTCGAGGTTCGCCCTCTGGATGCCTCCTTCGGCGAAGTAGTTCTCGCTGATGATCTCGAACCAATCCATGGGGGGACGCTGCGAGAGCACGTGCGTCACGTGCGGAGTGCGGAACCCCACGCCTACGCCGAGGTCGGGGATCGCGTGCTGCTGCCGCCAGCCCATGTACTGCCCTGAGTGCTTAAAGGCGGACGCCGGGCCGCGCAAACCGCGACCCGGCGTCCCTCCACGTCCTGCTCAGTACTTCGGCGCCGCGGGGGCCGCACCACCGCTCGCGCTGCACGACGACTTGCCGCTGCTCGCCGGAGCCGCCGCGCCGCCCGCGCTGCAGGAGCTCTTGCCGCCAGCGCCCGCCGCCGGGCTGTTCGCGTCCGGAACCGCGGGGGCAGCCCCGCCACACGCGACCGCGCCGCCGATGAGGATCCCCGCCACTGCCGTTGCCGCCAGAGTCTTCGCGATGTTCATGGTTTCTCCTCGCTCCTCCTCGAGGAGCAATGTTGCGTACGGCGCAAGAGTACAGACGGTATCGCTGGCGCAAAGTGTTTTTTTCGCGCCAGCGGGCCCGACCCGTGGGAAAAGGAAAGCCCATGGCGGAGCCGGAGCTGGTCGCGGCGCTGGTCGCGCTGGGCTTCAGTCTGAACGAGTCGCGCGCATATCGAGCGCTCCTCCTGGAGAGCCCCGCGACGGGGTACGAGGTGGGCGTGCGTGCGCAGATTCCACGCTCGGCGGTGTACGGAGTGCTGCGCCGGCTCGTGTCGGTCGGCGCGGCGCGCGCCATCGCCGGACGACCGGAGCGGTTCGCAGCGGCACCGCCGGGCGAGGTGCTCACGCTGCTCCGGAAGCGGTTCGACGGGCAGGCCGACGCGCTGGAGGATGCGATCCGTTCCCTGGACGTCACCCCGCCGACACCGGACGCCTTCAGTGTGCGCGGCTACGAGAGAATCCTTGAGGAGGCCGAGCGCCTCGTGGCCAGTGCCGAGGGCCGCCTCGTGTTGAGCGGCTGGCCGCGCGAGATCGAACGACTCGTCCCCGAGCTCAAGCGCGCGGCCAAGCGCCGCGTGTACATCGTGGTCTTCTCGCACGCCGTGCTTCCGAAGGTGCCTGGCGAGGCGTTCAGCTACGGGCTCGAGGAGCACGCCCTCGAGAGCTTCTGGAAACATCGACTCATCGTGGTCGCGGACGACGTGCGCACACTCATCGCGGCGACGGAGACAACTGACACCGACGGCGGCGTCGTCAGCGAGACGCCCGCCATCGCCGAGGTGGCGACCTCGCAGGTCGCGCTCGACATCACGCTGCTCGCGCAGCGGCAGAAGCGGGATGTGGAGCACGTGATGGCCCGGATGCTGGGCCACCGTGTGGGACGCCTCGACACGCTGCTCGCGAAGCGCGCGTCGCGCTAGGATCGGCCCGTGGCGATTGCGGGGTCCCCGCGTTCCGTCTCTCCCGGGGGCGGCGCGATTCCTCCGGCGACGGACGAACGCGACGTCTACGACGATCTGCTGCGCGACACGCGCGGCCTGCGGCGCGAGCACGCCGCGGCCCGCGAAGCGTGGCTCGCGCGGCTCCCGCTCGAGCGGAAGGTGGAGCTGCTGTTCGAGCTGGAGATCCTCCTCAAGGGTCTGGCCTGCTTCGCGAACCCGCGCAACCATCCGGGCCCACCCCGCAAGACGCCGATCGTCGCCCAGGACTTCCGCGAGCACACGGCGCTTGCACGCGAGGCTCTCGGGCGAATCGTCCAGACGTGTCGCACGCTGCTTGCCGAAAGGGAGCGCGCCTTCGTCTTCCAGCGTTATCTCGAGACCGTGCTGCCAGACGACCGCGCCCGCACGAGGCTCGTCGGCGACGCCGGCGCACAGGAGACTCCGGAGCAGTCGCTGTTCGTGCTGCGCCACGCGATGACCAACCTCTACGAGGTGACGGCGGGCGTGACGCGTTTGCAGCGCGTGCCCTACCGCCTCTTCTACGCCTTGCTCGGTGTCGCGCAGCGCGAAGTCGCCGCCTGCGCCTACTTCAACCCGCTGCACGCATTGGAGTTCCGCCCGGAGTTCGACCGCATCACGAACCCGCAGATGCTCGAGCTCATTCGCAGCGTGCCAGGAGAGGCGGCGCGCAGGCTCGTTGCGTTGACGGTGCTCTCGCTCTTTCGCATGCTGCGGTACCTCGCGCTCGTGGAGCGGGTGTCACGCGAGCCAGTGGGCGCAACAGGGGACGGGAATGCCAGCCCGCGGCGCTCCGTGGCGGTCGTCTACCTCGTACTCAGCGTGCTCCGGAGCGATGCGCGCGCGCTCTCCGGCTACCTCCGTCGGCGGAGCGGCCCGCTGCTCGCCGCCGGGTACGAGGCGGAGGTCCTGCGCCTGCCTGCAACCGAGCTCGCGGGCGCGTACGACCGACTTCGTGCGCGAGGCGCGGAGCTACGCGACGTCAAGGCGACACTCGAGGGCGCCGCGGCCAACCTTCGCCTCGAGATGCGGCGGGCATTCGAGAGAGAATTCCTCCCGCTCGAGGCAGCGCCGTCGCTCGACGAGCTGGCCACGGCCGTCGCTCGCGTCGCAGCCAATCTGCGCCCCGCTCTGCAGAACGTCGTCATGTTCCTCGGGCGCTCCCTCGGCGCGAGGCTCGATGCTGCAGGAGTGTTCGACGATCGCGCCGCCCAGCGCGTGCTCAGCGAGCGCCTGCGGCGCGACGTGTGGATGTTCGCCCAGATCGTCCGTGCGTTCGCGCTGAAGGCACGCAGCGTCGACGCCTCCGGCCAGGAGCGGTGGGCCAGCTCCACGCCTCTCGGGTTCGTCCGGGAGTTCATGTCCTATTTCCGCGCGATGGGATACCCGCTCTTGCGAGCGGCCGACTACCCGCACATCGATGCGTTCCTGGCCGCCATGACGAACCTGCGGGACACCGATCTGCTCGATCCAGTCGGGCTCGCTCGCGCGGTCGAAGAGGCGGAGCGGTTCCACGCCTTTCTATCGGCTCTGTTCGATGCCATCGGTGGACGCGACGAGCTCGTGGGCATCGAGTTCGACCGTCGCGCCGCGGCGGAGGCGCTCAAGCTTTACCTGGGGGACTGACCGCCACAAAACACGAAAGGCGCACCCCGACGGGGGAGCGCCCTTCATGCTCACTGCGTTCTTGGAGGCGCGCGTTACTCTTCGCCGTCGTCGAGCCCGTGGCTCGACGTCGGGGCGCCACCGAGCATCGACGGCACGCCAGCCGGCGGAGCGGCCTTCGGGGCGGGCTTCGGGGCGGGCTTCGGAGCCGCTGCCGCCGCGGGCTTCCTTGCTGCGGACCGGGGTGCCGCCTTTCGCGCGGGCTTCCTCGCGGCCGCCTTCTTGGCTGGACGCTTTGCGGCCTTGCGCTTCGCGGTCTTCGGGGCGCGCTTCGCAGTCTTCGGCTTCTTTGCGCCCTTCTTCTTGCCCTTCTTCGCAGCCATCCCGGTCCCTCCTGAATGAGGACGTCTGCGTGACGTATATGGTCACGTACGTCATGAGTCAACAGAAAACGGACGTGGGCTGAGGCTGGCATTGCTCGAGCGCGCCGACCGACACGAGTTTCTCGGAGTCCTTCCCTCGGCTTGACCCCCCTTTCGCGCCTCGTTACCGTCGCCCCGCGATGATGAACTTGAGAATGCGCATTTCGCTTCTGGTCTCGGTGCTCTTCGCGGCGCTCGTCCTGAGCGGGTGTGGCCATAGCGAGGACGAGTGGCAGCAGGCGCAGCGCGACATCGCGAAGCTCAAGGCGGACCTCGACGCGGCCAGCAAGCGCCATCAGGACGACGAGGCCCAGTACGCGCAGGACCAGCAGACCATCCAGGATCTGCAGGCGAAGCTGAAGGACCTGGGCGTCGGCCTCTCGAAGAGCGAGGAAGAGAAGGCGAAGCTGAAGACCGCCATGGCGGAGTACGAGGCGCGCCTCAAGCAGCTCGACGACATGAAGGCGAAGTTCAAGGACCTCAAGTCGCGTCTCGACAAGCTGACCGGCGCGGGACTGAACGTCGTCATTCGCCACAACAAAATGGTGATCCAGCTCCCCGGCGACGTGCTCTTCGACTCGGGCAAGGACCAGCTCAAGCCCGAGGGCAAGAAGATCCTGAAGCAGGTGGCCGACATCGTCCGCGGGGACTCGACGCTGAGTCAGCGCGACTTCCAGGTCGCCGGAGACACGGACAAAGAGCCCTACTCCGGCCAGTTCATCGACAACTGGGGCCTGAGCCTCATGCGCGCGCGCACCGTTCTCGTGTTCCTCGTCGCCCCGGACAAGGGCGCCGACGCGCGCGGCATCCCGACGGGCGGAGCGCTCGATCCGACGCACTTCGCCGCGGTCGGGTACGGCTCGATGGATCCGGCCGAGGGAAGCGTCGATGCTCAGACTCCGGATCAGGAGAAGCACAACCGCCGCGTCGAGCTCGTGCTCCAGCCCGACGTCGCCGAGATGTTGAACCTGAAAGAGCTCACTGGGAGCTGAAGGGTTGGGCCCAAGACGCGTCGCCGCGATCGACGTTGGCACCAACACGGTTCTCCTCCTCGTCGCCGAGGAGGACCGGACGCTCGGAGTTCACGCGCTGCGCCCAGTTCTGGAGCGCGCGACGATCACCCGGCTCGGCCAGGGTGTCGACGCCTCCGGCGCCCTCGCCCCTCAGGCCGTCGAACGCACGCGCGCCTGCCTCGAGGGCTACGCGCGGGACATCTCGACGGCGGGCGCCGACCGCGTCGCCATCGTGGGTACGAGCGCGATGCGCGACGCCCGCGGCGGCGCAGAATTGCAGGCGAGCATCTCGTCGCTCTTCGGCGTCGAAGCACGCGTGCTCACGGGCGAAGAAGAAGCGCGCCTGACCTTCGCCGGCGCAGTCGGCGGCCTCGCCCTGACGGGTGTCGACGAAGCGGCGGTGTTCGACATCGGCGGCGGCAGTACCGAGATCGTGATCGGCAACGTTCGTGGGCAAGCCGCACCGCGCTTCACGCGGAGCTTCGACATCGGGTCGGTGCGGCTCACCGAGCGCCACGGCGAACGGATGGCCGACATCGAGCGCGCGGTGCGCGCGGAGCTCGCGAGCGTGCCGCGGCTGCCGTCGGCCCACCCGCCCATCGGCGTGGCAGGCACCGTGACGACCCTTGCCGCGGTCTCACTAGGACTTCATCGGTACGACGGCGCGCGCGTGCACGGCCACGTGATGACCGCCGACGAAATCCGCCGCGTCGTTCGCGAGCTCGCAGCGATGGATCTGGAGACGCGGCGCGCGGCGCGAGGCATGGAGCCCGCGCGCGCCGACGTGATCGTCGCGGGCGGCGTCATCGTGCAAACCCTTCTGGCGTTGTGGAACAGCGACTCCCTGGTGGTCTCGGACCGGGGGGTGCGCTGGGGGCTCGCTGGGCAGCTGCTGCAAGAACCAGCTTGACAAGTGGGGGGTTCACCCACTAGAGTGCGCGTGCCTGTTCGTCTGACCTCGGCTCCCCGGGCTGAGCTTTCGCGAGCCGAACCGGCCGTCTATTCGGGGGGTACCTTTCCGCTCGAGGTGCTCTCAGCGGGAATCTTTACCCCTGCGTATCAGTAGAAGGAGACGCTATGCAAGCTGCTACCGACGTCAAATTCAAGGTGGGCGACAAGGCCGTGTATCCCGCACAGGGAGTCGCGGAGGTCATCCGCATCGAAGAGAAGGACATCGCAGGCAGCCGGCAGAAGTTCTACGTCCTCCGCATCCTGGATACGGATCGGAAGATCATGGTTCCCGTGGCGAACGCTGGGGCCGTCGGCCTGCGCCAGGTCATCAGCGAGCAGGAGATCCGCGAGATCTTCGACATCCTCCGTGAGCGGACCATCGCGTTCGACAACCAGACGTGGAACCGGCGCTACCGCGGGTTCATGGACAAGATCAAGACGGGGTCGATTTACGACGTCGCCGAGGTCTTGCGTGACCTCTACCGCCTGAAGACGGACAAGCAACTCAGCTTCGGCGAGCGCCGCATGCTGGACACGGCCCGTACGCTGATCGTGAAGGAGATCGCGATCGCCCGCCACCAGACCGAGGAACAGGTCAGGACGGAGATCGAGGCCATCTTCGTCGCGAACTGACGGTCGCTAGCGTGTGCCACACTGGGCCGACCATGATCGGCCCGACCGGCGCGCGTTTGCCAGGGGCCTCTTTCCCCGGCGACAATGGGGCTTGGCACCACCCGTGCAGCCCAGCCTTTGGGGAAAGATGCTCGCCGATCTGCTGCAATCCGGGATGCGGCTGGGGGCCCTTGTGGGCCTCGTGGTGGCGTGCGGGTGCAGCCTGAACCCCCAGCCGTTGCCTCCCGGGGAGGGCCCTGACGGGGCCTCGGGCGGCAGTCAGTCAGCCGACGCGACCGCCGGGACCGATTCCGGGAACTTCGGTTCTGGCGACGCGGGAGCGAAGATCGACGCGACTGCGGATGCACTTCCGGCCGCTCCGCCGGAAGCCGGCGCCGACGCCTCTTCGGACGCGGTTGGGGACGCGCCGACGGACGCGATCGTCGACGGTTCGGAGAGCGACGGGACATCGGACGGCGGAAGCGAGGACGGAGAATGAAGCGCTGGCTCCTCTTGTGCGCCTTTTTCGCCGGGGCGGCGGCGGTCGCCGGCCCGGGGTGCAACTTGAATCCGCAGCCCCTTCCTCCGGGAGACCAGCAGGAAGCTGGGGGGCCCACCGTCAACGGAAGCACCAGTAGCAGTGGGAGCAGCAGCGGGGGGAGCACGGGCGGCGGCACGAGCAGCAGCGGTGGCGGGAGTGGGTCCGGGAGCTCGGGAAGCAGCTCGGGAAGCAGCTCGGGAAGCGCTGGAAGCAGCTCTGGGAGCAGCTCGGGCGGGAGCAGCTCGGGAGGCGTCGACGCAGGCAGCCCGGATTCCCCCCCCGGCAACGGGGACGCTGCTGCGGACGGCGGCGGGGGCGACGCGTCGGATGCGCCTACGGGCGATGCGCCCAACGAATCCGGTTCCGAAGAAGGTGGCGACGCGGGAGCGACTGGCGACTGACGCTCTGGGGTCGCCGCGGATCAGCGCTTGTTGCCGGCCACGTACTCGTCGAGCACGTTCGCCGTGAAGTCCGCGAGGATGCCGTCCGTCACGCGCAGCCGCCGCGACAGGTCGCGAGCGATATTGAGCACGATGAGCGCGTACGACTTCAGGTCGAACCGATAGAGCGCGTCCATGTCCTCGCTCGTGAAGCGCATGAGCCGAGACGGCGCCAGCGCCCGCACGCTCGCCGAGCGCGCCTGCATGTCGATGACGCTCATCTCGCCGAACCAGTCGCCCGGACCGAGGATGGCGACGCGCATGTCGCGCCCACGGCGGCTGCGCTTCGACACTTCCATCTCGCCGTCGAGAACGACGTACATTTCGCGAGCGGCGCCGTCGCCTTCGTGGAAAACGCTGTCGCCTGGGGCGACGCGCGTCGTCTTCAGCGTACGAGCGAGGTGATCGAGCACCTCGTCGCTGAGCGCGCCGAAGAGACCGATGTCTCGCAGCACCGCGGGAGTCAGCGGCGGATCACGCTGCTCGCGCGGAGGTGTCTTGGGCGCGTTCGTGATCATCACTTCGATTATACGTCGACCCCGAGCCGACGCGGGGTCAAACCACCAGCGGTTTCGTGAAGACGATGCGTCGGCGACCGGGACCGGCGTAGTCGTCGACCTCGAGCACGTTCCAGCCGACCGCGACGTGGAAGCGGATCGAGCCGTCGTTGCCCGGCGTCGTGATCGCCTTCATCCGGACGCATCCCGCCGCACGACACTCCTGAGTGAAGCGATCGTAGAGCAGCCGACCGACACCACGACGCCGATGGTCGGGGTGGATGCCGACCAGGTGCACGTATCCGGTTCGCTGCCCGTCGGGCGCGTCCACCGGAAAGCCGAGGAGGAACCCGATCATCTCGCCGCCCTGCTCGACGACGAGCGCGTGATTGCCGAGCTCGTAGAAGAAGATGGGGTGCGCGAAGGTGCCGATGGGCCCTCCCCACCAGTGATCGATGACTTCGACGATGCGGTCGAAATCAGCCTTCGTGATGCGGCGCACGTCCATCGTCGACGGCAATCTCCTCGCTTTCCGCGTCGAGCGCAACCGAAACGCCATGCGCCCGGCTTGACGACCACCCCGGCATGCTGCCATCTGTCACGTGGGTTGCCGTGGCCGCGCCGCTCCTCGTCGCCCCCTCGATCCTCTCCGCCGACTTCGGGCGACTCGCGGAAGAGGTGCGCGCGGTCGACCGCGCGGGCGCCGACTGGATTCACGTCGACGTCATGGATGGGCGGTTCGTGCCGAACATCACCATCGGCCCCGCGGTCGTGAAGGCGATACGAGCTGCCACGAAGCTTCCGCTCGACGTGCACCTCATGATCGTCGAGCCCGAGAGGTACCTCGACGCTTTCGCGGAAGCGGGCGCAGACGGCCTGACCGTGCACGTCGAGACGTGCCCGCACCTCCACCGCACGCTCCAGCACATCCGCCACCTCGGCAAGCGCGCGGGCGTGGTTCTCAACCCGGCAACGCACGAGGACACCATCGAGTACGCCCTTCCGGTCGCCGACCTCGTCCTCGTGATGAGCGTCAACCCGGGGTTCGGCGGCCAGTCGTTCATTCCCGAGGTATTGCCGAAGGTGCGCGCGATTCGAAAGATGATCGACGCGCAAGGCCGGACCATCCGGCTCGAGATCGACGGGGGCATCGCCGTCGGCACTGCATCCAAGGCTGCGGCCGCGGGCGCCGACGTGCTGGTCGCGGGCAACGGCGTGTTCACCCACCCGGATTACGCGCAGGCGATCGCCGCCATCCGCGCCGACGCGACGCAGGGGATGGGGGGCGCTTGAGCCGCACCGTCCCGCTGCTGGTCGCGTTCGCGCTCTCGGCTTGCGGCTCCGGTCCGGCGGCGCCGTCGCAGCCTCCGTCCGCGCCAACCGCCGTGGCCTCAGCGCCGTCGGAGGTCGCCGACGCCGGTGCGGCGCCCGGCGCCGCCGCTGCATCGGATCACGAGAACCGCCTCGTCGCACGCATGCTCCGTCACGTCGAGACCGCGCGCGGCCTGGAGTCGAAGAAGCCGGTGCCCGGTGTGCTGCTCGACCGGCCGGCGCTCATCGCACGTGTGAAGGAGCACGTCGTCAAGGAGCTGCCGCCGGAAGCGATTCGCGACGAGGGCCTCGAGCTCGCGCTCTTCGGTTTCATCCCGACCAAGTTCGACTACGAGTCCGCCGAGTACGACCTGCTGCAGGACCAGCTGGCCGGCTACTACGAGCCCGCGGACGGCACGATGTACATGGCGAGCGACCTCGGCGATCAGGAAGCCGAAGCGACGCTCGCGCACGAGCTCGTGCACGCGCTGCAGGACCAGCGCTGGAACCTCGGCGACCGATCCAAGTACCGGCCCGGCGACGGCGATCGGTCCGAGTCGGTGAGCGCGCTCGCCGAGGGGGACGCGACGAGCGCCATGTTCGATGTGATGATCGCGCGCGCCGCGCCGGGGAGCGGCAAGACGGCGGTGGACCTTCCCGACGACGTGTTCGCCGAGCAGATCCGCGCCGGCATGAACGAGGGACCGAGCGCGAAGGCCCCGCACGTGATGCGCACGTCGCTCGCGGCGCCGTACATCTACGGCACGTTGTTCGTCCACGCGCTGCGACGGCAGGGGGGATGGCTCGCGGTCAATCGCGCGTGGGACGACCCGCCGACGACGACCGAGCAGGTCCTCCACGTCGACAAGTGGCAGGCGCACGAGCAACCAGTGAAGATCGCTGCGCCGTCGTTCTCGACGCTCGGCCCCGGCTGGAAGGTGAGCGACGAGGACTCGGAGGGCGAGCTCGGTCTGCGCCTCGCGCTGGAGGAGTGGACCGACCCGAAGACGGCCGCCGAACTGAGCGCGGGCTGGGGCGGCGACCGCGGCGTGCTCCTGACCAACGGCGACCGGGCCGCTTTCGCGTGGCGCCTCGAGTACGACGCCGGCAAGTCGAAGGACGAGCGCACCGCGCGCGCGTGGAGCGCGATCCCGAAGGCGCTCGCGAAGGCGCTCGGCGCTCCCAAGGTGAGCGACGCGAAGTTCGTCTGCTTCGAGCGTCAGGACCGGGGGCCGTTCGCCGTGGCCCGTCGCGGACCGGACCTCGTGCTCGTCCTCGGCCCGGCCAACACGGCCGGCGCGAGCTGGTCCAGCGCGGGCGACTGCACCCTGTCGCGCGCGTGGGTCCGCGAGATCGCCGGCGCCCCCTGAGCCTCAGCCGGGGACGCGCGCGGCCCGCGTGCGGCGCGTCGTGATCGCCTCGCGCGCGAGCTCGTCGGCGCGCTCGTTGAGCGGGACGCCCTCGTGCCCGGGCACGTACCGGAGGAGCGCACCCCGGTCCTGCACGACGCGCTTGACCCGCGCGACGAGCTCCTGGTTCGCCTTGGCCTTCCAGCCCTTCTGCAGCACTCCGATCGCGTACTGGCTGTCGGTGTGCACGACGATGGGCCCGACGTCGGGCGGGATCCACTCGAGCGCGCGCAGGATGGCCGTCAGCTCGGCGACGTTGTTCGTCGCTTCTCCGAGGTACTCGAGCCCTTCGTGCAGCTTGCCGCCCGGCTCGACGAGCACCACGCCGGAGCCCGCCGGACCCGGGTTGCCCGAGCACGCGCCATCGGTGAACGCCTGCCAGGAGCTCGTTGGGATCGCGTGCTCGCGCGGTCTGGCGGGCGCAGCGGCACCTCGAGCGGCGGACGCGCCGGGCGCAGCAGCCGGGACGCACCTGTCGTCCGGCTCGAGCTTCGCTCCCGGGGAGACCACGAGGTTGCGCACGGCGGCGCGGTACGCGCGCGGATCGTCCGGCCGGTAACGGATCTCGACGCGACCGCCCTCCTCGGCGAACGAGCCGTCGGCTCGCGCGCGCGCGAGCACCCGCTGGCCGCGCAAGGTCGCCTCGATCCACGGCATCGTGCCATCCCCAATATCACTGCTATGGTCGCGCGACGAATGCCCGCGAAGAACAGCCCCAGACCGCTGGTGCTCGTGATTCTCGACGGCCTCGGCGAGCGAACCGAGCGGGCCGACAACGCGGTTCGTCTGGCACGCACGCCGGCGATGACGGCGCTCTTCGAGCGCTACCCGCACGGGCTCATCGGGACGAGCGGGCCGGACGTGGGCCTGCCGCCCGGGCAGATGGGCAACAGCGAGGTCGGGCACCTGAACTTCGGCGCGGGGCGCATCGCGCTCATGGACATCTCGCGCATCGACAACGCCGTGGCCGACGGGTCGCTGGGGAAGAACCCGGTGATCCAGGACGTGGTGCAGAAAGCGCGCGTCGCCGGGGGACGCTTGCACCTCTTCGGGCTCGTCAGCGACGGCGGCGTCCACTCGTCGCTCGTGCACCTCTCGGCGCTGATCGACGTCGCCAGGGCGGCCGGGGCCGAAGTCGTCGTGCACGCCTTCCTCGATGGTCGCGACGTGCAGCCCGGGACGGCGCCGGGTTACCTGCGCGCGGTCGAGGACATGCTCGCGGGCGGTGCCGGGCGCATCGCGACGGTGGCGGGGCGCTACTGGGGGATGGACCGCGACAACCGCTGGGAGCGCGTCGAGCGCGCTTACCGCGCCATCGTCGAGGCGAAGGCCCCGCGCGCGGCGTCCGTCATCGCGGGCGTCGAGGCGAGCTACGCCGCGGGCAAGACGGACGAGTTCGTGGAGCCCTTCGTGGTCGGCGACTACGACGGCGTGAGGCCGGCCGACACGGGCCTGCACTTCAACTTCCGGCCCGACCGCGCGCGCGAACTCACACGCGCCCTCGCGCTTCCGACGTTCGACGCCTTCGCTCGTTCGTCCGGCGCGCCCTTCGCCGGGCGCTACGCGTGCATGACGACGTACGACGCGACATTCGGCCTGCCCATCGCGTTCCCGAAGGAGTCGTACCCGAACATCTTCCCGGAGGTCATCGCGCGCGCTGGTCTGCGTCAGTTCCGGTGCGCCGAGACCGAGAAGTACGCGCACGTCACGTACTTCTTCAACGGCGGGCGCGAGGAGCCGTTCGCCGGCGAGGACCGCAAGATGCTCCCGTCGCCCAAGGACGTGGCGACCTACGACCTCAAGCCCGAGATGTCCGCCGCGGCGGTCGCCGACGCGGTGGTCGACGCGATCCGAACGGGGGCCTACGACTTCATGCTCGTCAACTTCGCCAACCCGGACATGGTGGGGCACACCGGCGTGCTCGACGCGGCGATCCGGGCGGTCGAAGCGGTGGACGCGGGCGTCGGACGCATCGTCGACGCGGCGCGCGCCGCCGGGGGAGCGGTGCTCATCACGGCCGACCACGGCAACTGCGAGCTGATGAAAGACCCGGCCACGGGCCAGCCGCACACCGCGCACACGCTCAACCCCGTGCCGCTGCTCTACGTCAGCGATGCGGATGCCGGCGCGCGGATCCGCAGCGGCGGGCGCATCTGCGACGTGGCGCCGACGATGCTCGAGCTCCTCGGGCTGCCCCAGCCGGTCGAGATGACCGGCAAGTCGCTGCTCTTGCACTAGGATGGCGCCGTGGCGGACCTCCCGAGCATCGAGGGGTTTCGGATCCTCGAGGAGCTCGGGGCCGGATCGCTCTCGACCGTGTACAAGGCGGTCGAAGAGCCGCTCGGCCGCACGATCGCGCTGAAGGTCCTCAAGCCGACCATCGCCCCCGGGTCGCCGTTCGCGTCGCAGCTCGAGCGCGAGGCGCGCGTCCTCGCCGAGCTGTCGCATCCCCACATCGGGGCCCTGCACGCGTTCGTGAGGACCGAAGCGCACATGCACCTGGTCCTCGAGTTCGTCGACGGCTTCAGCCTCGCGACGCTGCTCAAGAAGAAGCCGAGCGTGCCGCCGGACTCCGTCGCCGCCATCGGCGCCCTGGTCGCGCGCGGCCTCGCGTACGCGCACGAGCGCGGCATCGTTCACCGCGACGTCAAGCCGGCCAACGTGCTCGTGAGCAAGCGCGGCGACGTGAAGATTTTCGACTTCGGCATCGCCCAGCGAGCGAGCGACGAGCCCGTCGGCCTGGCGCCCACGCGCCTCGAGGACGTCGCGGCGTTCGGAACGCCGGCGTACATGTCGCCGGAGCAGATCCTCGGCGAGAACGTCGATGCGCGCAGCGACATCTTCTCGCTCGGCGTCGTCCTCTACCAGCTCGTGTGCGGGGCGCGGCCCTTCGAGCGCGGCGACGAACCCGAGCGGCGGCCGAGCGCGCACCGCATCCGCCGCGACCCGCCGATCCCGCTGCACCGACGCGCCCCCGACGTGCCGCACGCCCTCGAGCGCATCGTGATGCGCTCGATCGAGAAGCTCCCGGCGGACCGCTTCCAGGCCGCCGAGACGCTGGCCGAGCAGCTCGAGGAGCTGGCGACCGCCCGCTCCGGTCAGCGCCTCGAGCGGCTCGTCGTGCAGGCCCTCGAGCACGCGGGGCTCGTCGCCGTCGACGAGGCGCACGCCGCGGTACCTCCGCGCGCGCAGCGGCGAGCGTCGGTTCGTCGCGCCGTCGCCGGCCTGGCCGTGCTCGGGGCGGTCGCCATCGGCGGCGGCATCGCGATCCAGGCCACGGCGCCGCGCGAGGGACGCGCCGCGGGCGCCCGCCCGCTCGAGCTCGTGCCCGCGAGCCCCGGGTTCCTGCGGGTCCTCGCCACGCCGTGGGCCGAGGTGTGGGTCGACGGTCAGCGCGTCGACGTGACGCCGTTCGCGCGCGGCATTCCGCTCGCTCCCGGGACGCACTACGTGACGCTGGTCCACCCGAACGCGCCCGTCGAGAAGCGCTCGGTGAGCATCGTCGCCGGGGACACGCGCACCATCGACGTGGTCATGGCCGTGCCGGACCTCGCGCCGAAGGACGACGGCGGCGGCGCCGAGCCGAGCGCAGAGAGGGACGAGCACTGAATGCGCAAGACACTCGCAGCCGCCGTCGTCGCCCTCGCCGTGTCGGCGCCTGCAGACGCGCTGGCGTTCCACCACATCGTGAAGCCCGGGGAGACGCTCGCGCAGATCGCGGAGCGCGTGTACGGCGACGCGCGTCGCGAGGTGGTGCTCGTCGGCGCCAACGCGCTCGACGTGCAGGGCGGGACCATCATCACGTCGGGCATGCGGCTCGAGGTGCCGGCGCCGGGCCACCACACCGTGGCGCAGGGCGAGAGCTGGGCCGATCTCGCCGTCACCTGGCTGGGGCGCAACGACGTCCCGCGCACCGACCTGCTCGCGCGCGCGAACAAGGGCGTGCCGTGGGTTCCTCCCGTCGAGGGTCAGGAGCTCGAGATCCCCGCGGTCGTGACCTACCTCGCCGGCGACGGCGAGACGGTGAACTCGATCGCCGGACGCTTCTGGGGCGACCCGGCCCGCGGGTGGGAGCTCAATCGGTACAACGAGCGCCAGGGGGTGCTCGTGAAGCGGGGCGAGGTGGTGCTCATCCCCATGCCGGGATTGCGGCTCACCGAGGCAGGGCGTGCCGAGGCTCGCAGCGCGGCAGAGCGGGACGGCGCGAGCGGCGGCATGGTCCTCGAGCTGCAGCGCCGCGCCGACTCCGAGCTCCCGCAGCTTCTCGCCGACGTGCGCTACGGCCGGTATGCCGAGGCGGTCGCACGGGGCAACCGCCTCCTGGGCGGCGGGGCCCTGACGCACCCGCAGCTCGCGATGGTGCACCGCGCGCTCCTCGAGGCCTACGTGGCGCTCGGCGCGACGGCGTCCGCGTCGGCCGCGTGCGAAGCGTGGCGCTCCAACGAGCCGAACGCCGTGCTCGACCCCGTGCGCGTGTCGCCGAAGATTCGCGCCGCCTGCGACGCACGCTAACCTGCTGGAGTCCGCATGCTCGCAGAGTTCGGACTCCAACACGGATGACAGATGGTCCACGCGACGTCGCTGCCGCCGCTCAGCGCGGGGAGAAAGCTCGGCGACAAGTTCGAGATCGTCGGCGTGCTCGGCGAGGGCGGCACCGGCATCGTGTACGACGCGCGGCGCCTCGCGGAGGGCGACAGCGTCGCGCTCAAGGTGATTCACCAGCACCTCGCCGGCGACCCGCAGATCCGCGGACGGTTCGCGCGCGAGGCGGCCATCCTGCGGCGCCTCGAGGGAGACGGCGTCTGCCCCGTCCTCGAGTTCGGCGAGATCCCCGACCCGCGCCGCGAAGGCGCCGGGCTGCTCTACATGGTGCTCGCCCGCGTCGACGGGCCCGCGCTCGACGCGGTGCTCAAGCGCGAGCGTCTTCTCCCCATCGACCGCATCGTCCGCATCCTGCTCGAGGTGTGCGACGCGCTCGGCGAGGCGCACGCGCAGGGCGTGATCCATCGCGACCTCAAGCCGGGCAACGTGCTCCTGCGCACCGACGGACGGGCCGTCGTCGTCGACTTCGGCATGGCGAAGATCATGACCGGCGGCGGCACCGGCACGACCGCGCTCACGCAGCACAACATGGTCTTCGGGACGCCCGAGTACATGGCCCCCGAGCAGGCCCGCGGCGACGAGCTCGACGCGCGCTGCGACGTGTACGCGGCGGGCATCATCCTTTACGAGCTGCTCGTCGGCTCCGTGCCCTTCAGCGGGCCGACACCGCTGAACGTGCTCACGGCGCAGATGACCGAGACTCCCTCGTCGCCGAGCACGCGCGCGCCCGACCGCGGCATCTCGCGGGCGCTCGAGGCGGTCGTGCTGCACGCGATCGCGAAGGACCCCGGGGAGCGGTACCCGACGGCGGGGGCCTTGGCGGCCGCGATGACCGCGGCCGTCGCCGCGCCGGACGACGTCGAGGCCGTGCGCCCGTCGACGCGGGTGCACGTCCGCATCGACACGACCGACGCGCACGCGTTGACGCTGCCTTCGCCGCTGCGCCTCACGAATCCGTCGGCGCGGGCGCCCGCGGTCGCGAGCGTGCGGCCGTCGGTCCCTGCGGCGAGCTCGTCGCCGTGGTGGATCGTGGTGTGCGTGGTGGCCGCGGTCGCCGGCATCGCCCTCGGCGCGTGGCTCTCCATGCACGCAGGCAAGTGAGCCGGCACGAACTTCTGATCTTCTGTTCTTTCTGTTCCAATCCCCATGGTGGGACGGACACTGGTGCCCATTCTGATCGCGTGCGCCGCATGCGCCGAGCCCGCGCAGCCCGCGGCGCCTCCGCCGGCGCCCGTGCCGGTGGCTCCCGCTGCGCCGCCCCCGGCGGCGCCCGTGGCCAGCGAAACGGTCCCGGAGGCCGGGCCAGTCGCCTCGGTGGCTCCGCCTCCGCCCGACGCGGGCGCCGGCGGGTCGCAGTGCCCCGAGGGCGAGGTGCGGATCCCGCCGACGGGCGCCGCGGGGTTCGTCATGGGCAAGGGGATCAAGGGCGAGCACCGCGTCGTCTTGACCCACGGCTTCTGCATCGACGCGAACGAGGTCACCGTGCGCGACTTCGCCCGCTGCGTCGAGGCGGGCGCCTGCAAGGAACCATGGCGCGGCGATCCGTGGTCCACGTACCCCGCGAAGCTCGACTACCCGGTCAACATGGTGAGCTGGAGCAAGGCGCACGCGTTCTGCGCGTGGGGCGGCAAGCGGCTGCCCACCGAGGCGGAGTGGGAGTGGGCCGCCACCGGTCCCGCGCAGTCGCGCTACCCCTGGGGCGACGAGCCCGAGCCGTCGTGCGACTACGTCGACTACACGAAGTTCGGCGCTCCCAAGTGGGAGGCCGGCGGCGACATCGGCTGCGGCGGAGGCGGCCCGTCGGCGGTCGGCTCGCATCCCAAGGGGGATCGCGCGTGGCCGGGCGGCGCCGTGCACGATCTTGCCGGCAACGTGTGGGAGTGGGTCGAAGACTCGTTCGGCGCGTACCCGGGCGACACGGTCACCGACCCGGTCGCGCGGCTCGACGTCCCGGTGCACGGCATCCGCGGCGGAGGTTGGAACCGATCCTACGCGGCGATGGTCGTGACCTACCGAGGGGCCGCGCACTACGGCTACCAGGTGCCGGCGCTCGGCTTCCGCTGCGTCCGCGGCGAGCCGCTGGCGACGCCCTCACCCGTCTACGAGTGACCCAGGGATGGGCCAGGGGTCGCGTCGCCACGCGATCTCGCGTCCTGCGCTCGCGCGTGCGAGCTCACGCGCCGTGACGGGCTCCGGTGTCGGCGCGAGCCCGAGGCCGAACGCGAGCTCGCCCACGATGCGCTCGGGGGAGACGCCTGCGGCGCGCAGCTCGCGCACAGTGGAGCGCGGCGTCCGCTTCTCGAGGCGCGAGCCGTCGGGCGCGACGACCAGCGGCACGTGGGCGTAGCGCGGAGCCTCCGCACCGAGCACCCGCGCGAGCCAGATCTGCCGCGGCGTCGACGACACGAGGTCCGCGCCGCGCACGACGTGCGTCACGCGCGTCGCCACGTCGTCGAGGACGACGGCGAGCTGGTAGGCGAACGCGCCGTCTCCGCGCCGCACGACGAAGTCGCCGACGTCGCGCGCGAGATGCTGCTCGACGTGCCCGAGGATCAGGTCGTCGAACGCCACGCTCTCGTCCGGCACGCGCACCCGCAGCGACGGCGTGCGGCGCATCCCGCGGCCCGGCGGCTTGTCGCGGCACGTGCCCGGGTACACGACGTCCTCGCCCGCGTGCGGCGCGCTCGCGACGAGGGCGATCTCGGCGCGCGAGCAGTCGCACGGGTAGACGAGCCCCTCGCGGCCCAGCGTCGCGATCGCGTGCTCGTAGAAGGAGCTGCGGTCGCTCTGGCGAACGACGGGTCCGTCCCAGTCGAGCCCGAGCCAGCCGAGGTCCTCGAGGATGCGCGCCTCGCTGCCGCGCACGACGCGCGGCGGGTCGAGGTCCTCCACGCGCAGCACGTGCTCGCCCCCCTCACGCCGCGCCCACACCCACGACGCGAGCGCCGTCCACGCTCCGCCCAGGTGAAGGTCGCCGGTGGGCGACGGGGCGAAGCGCGTGCGCACGCCCATGGATCAACGCACGGCGGCGGCGGCGCCGAGCAGCCACACGAGCAGCGCCTTCTGCACGTGCAGGCGGTTCTCGGCCTGGTCCCAGACGCGCGAGCGCGGGCCCTCGAGCGTCTCCTCGTCGATCTCCTCCCCGCGGTGCGCGGGCAGGCAGTGCAGCACGATGGCGCCCGCCCTGGCGCGCGCGAGCATCGCTCCGTTCACGGTCCAGCCGGCGAACGCTTCGACGCGCTCCTGACCCTCGGCCTCCTGGCCCATGCTGGTCCACACGTCGGTGTTGACGACGTCGCACCCGTCGGCGGCGCGCGCGGGTTCGTGCACGAGGGTGACGTGCTTGCCGGCGCGGGCGATCTCGGCGGCCGGCGGCATGTGCCCCTCGGGTCCCGCGAGCACCAGGTCGAAGCCGAAGAGCGGCGCCGCCTCGAGCCACGAGCGCCCCATGTTGCTCCCGCAGTCGCCGACGAAGGCGACGCGCCTGCCGGCGATGCTCGCGCCGAGCTGCTCCTCGACCGTGAGCACGTCGCAGAGCACCTGCACCGGGTGGCCATCGTCCGAGAGCGCGTTGACCACGGGCACGCTCGCCGTGGCCATCTCGCGCAGCCGCGACGTGGCCGACGTGCGGTAGACGATGGCGTCGCAGTAGCGCGCGAGCACGCGCGCCGTGTCGCGAATCGGCTCGCCGCGCCCGAGCTGGCTCCCCTGCATGCCGAGCACCACCGGCTGCATCCCGAGCTGCGCCGCGCCGACCTCGAACGACACGCGCGTGCGGGTGCTCGCTTTCTCGAGCACGATGGCGAGCGCCCGCCCCGGGAGCAGCCCGGTCCGCGCGCCCTTGGGCTCGGCCTTGAGCTTGCGTGCGAGCGAGAGGACCTCGCGGGCCTCGTCACGGGAGAGATCGGTGAGCGTCAGGAAGTCGCGTTTGGCCATGGATCACTCCAGAGGTTCGGCAAAGACGCGCGCCGCGAGCTGCTCGATCGAGCCGTGCGCATCCGCCTTCGCGAGCAGCGCGCGCGCCGACGCGAGCAGCCACGCGATCTGCGCCTCGACGCTGCGCGGTCCGGTGCCGCCGACGCTCTCCTTCGCGGCGACCGCGGTCCTCGGGTCGAGCGCGGCGAGGGCGCCCTCGTCGAGCGCCGGATGGATCGCGCGCGCGCGGGCCGCGTCGACCGCACGCAGGGGCACGCCGCGCTCGACGGCGTCGGCCACGAGCTTGCCCACCGCCTTGTACGCCTCGCGGAACGGGATGCCCTTGCGCACGAGCGCCTCGGCCAGATCGGTGGCCTGCGTGAAGCCCTCGCCCAGCGCCTGCTCGCCGCGCGCGACGTCGAACGTCACGTGGGGAAGCGCCAGCTGCATCACGCGCGCGCATCCGATCGCGAGCGGCCCCGCCTCGAGCAGCGCCAGCCGGTCCTCCTGCTGATCCCGGTTGTACCCGCTCGCGAGGCCCTTCATGAGCGTGAGCAACGCGACCACGTTCGCCGCGGCGCGCGCGCCCTTGCCGCGCACGAGCTCGAACACGTCGGGGTTCTTCTTCTGCGGCATCATCGAGGAGCCCGCCGCGATGGCGCCCCCGAGCTTCACGAGCGCGAACTCGCTCGTCGAGAAGTCCACGAGGTCCGACGCCGCGCGCCCGAGCGCGAGCACCACGCGCGCCGCGGCCCAGGTCCAGTCGAGGGCGAAGTCGCGGTCGCCCACGGTGTGCAGCGCGTTGCGCGTCGGCTCCCACGGGGCGAAGAGACGCGCCACGAGCGCGCGATCGATGGGCAGCGACGTGCCCGAGCACGCGCCGCTGCCGAGCGGCATCTCGAGCCGGTCGAGTGCGAACGCCACCGTGTCCGCCGCGCGCGCGAGCCCCACGCCCCACGCGCACACGAGGAACGCGGCCGACACGGGCTGCGCACGCTGCCGGTGCGTGTACGCGGGCAGCAGCGTGTCCTTCTCGCGCGCGGCGCGCTCGGCCAGCGCCGTGAGCAGCGCCCCCACCTCGCGCAGCAGCGCGGCCCCTCGATCGCGCACGTGGAGGCGCAGGTCGAGCGCGACCTGATCGTTGCGCGACCGCGCCGTGTGCAGTCGCGCCGCGGCGGCCCCGGCGCGCCGGCCGAGCTCCGCCTCGACGGCCATGTGCACGTCTTCCTCGCCGTCGGGCAGCACGAGCGTGCCGGCCGTCGCCTCGTCGTAGAGCGCGGACAGCGCCTCGCGCAGCGCGCGCCCGTCGTGCGCCGGCAGGATCCCCGTGCGCGCGAGCATCGTGACGTGCGCCGCGCTGCCGACGAGGTCCTCGCGGACGAGGCCGCGGTCGAGCGCGAGCGACGACGACCACGCGAGCAGCTCGTCCAGCAGCCCCTCGTCGCCGGTGGCGCTGGTGCGCGCGATGCTCCCCATGGCCCGGTGGGTGTCTACCACGTCTTTCTGTTACATCCTGCGCTCTCGAGTCCGCACGCTCGCAAGAGTTCGGACTCGAACACCAGACGAGGTCCCCATGCCGCGCATCCACCGCACGCTTCCGCCCAAGGGCACCCGCATCGGCATCGCCTTCTCCGGCGGGCTCGACACGCGCACCGCCGTCGCGTGGATGTCGCGCCAGGGCCTCGACGTGTACGCGTACACGGCCGACCTCGCGCAGCCCGACGAGAAGAACCCGGCGGACATTCCGCCGGTCGCGCTCGAGCACGGCGCGCGCGAGGCGCGGCTCGTCGACTGCCGCGAGGCCATGGTGCGCGAGGGCGTCACCGCCGTGCAGTGCGGCGCGTTCCACCTCGCGAGCGGGGGCAAGCGCTACTTCAACACGACGCCGCTCGGGCGCGCCGTCACGACGACCGCGATCATCCGCGCGATGCGCGAGGACGGCGTGGACGTCTTCTCCGACGGCAGCACCCACAAGGGCAACGACATCCAGCGCTTCTTCCGCTACGGCGTCCTCGTCAACCCGCGGCTCGCCATCTACAAGCCGTGGCTGGATCGCGCCTTCGTCGAGGCGTTCGGTGGCAGGAAGGAGATGAGCGAGTACCTCGTCTCCGTCGGCATGCCGTACACGATGAGCACCGAGAAGGCGTACTCGACGGACGCGAACGTCCTCGGCGCCACGCACGAGGCGAAGGACCTCGAGCGGCTCGACGCGTCGATGCGCATCGTCGATCCCATCATGGGCGTCGCCCACTGGCGTCCCGAGGTCCGCGTGGAGCCGGAGGAGGTCACCGTGGAGCTCGCGCGCGGCGTGCCCGTCGCGGTGAACGGGAAGAAGGGCGCGTCGCTCTTCGACACGTTCACGACGCTCAACGCCGTGGGCGGCCGCCACGGGCTCGGCATGAGCGATCAGATCGAGAACCGTGTCATCGACGCGAAGAGCCGCGGCATCTACGAGGCGCCGGGCATGGCGCTGCTGTCGATCGCGTACGAGCGGCTGCTCTCGGCGGTGCACAACGAGAACACGACGGACCTCTACTTCTCGCTCGGCCGCCGCCTCGGGCGCTTGCTCTACGAGGGGCGCTGGTACGACCCCGAGTCGCTCGTGCTCAAGGAGGCGCTGACGCGCTGGGTGGCCGGTGCCGTGACGGGCACGGTGAAGATCGAGCTCCGGCGCGGCGACGACTGGACCCTGCTCGATACGCGCGCCGCGCGCAGCGCCTACGATCCGCACAAGCTCTCGATGGAGAAGACCGAGAGCGCCTTCAGCCCCGAGGACCGCATCGGCGCCCTCGAGATGCAGTCGCTCGGCGTCCTCGACAACCGCGAGCTGCTCCTGCACTTCGCGAAGCAGCTCGGCCCCGCCCCCGGAGCCGCCGCCAACCCGCTGCTCGGAGACGGGTCCGACGACTCCTGAGGCCCTTCTTGGGCCGTACAGGGCGCCCCGTACAGCCCAAGATGCGTATCTTGGGGCGTACAGGGCGGCCTGGTGGGCGTACAGGGCGCCCTGGTGGGCGTACAGGACGCCCTGTTGGACGCAAGAGACGCCCTGGTGAGCCCAAGAGAGGCCCTGGTGGCCCCAAGAGTCGGCCTGGTGAGCCAAAGATGCGCCCCCGTGCAACCGTCCGCCGCCCCCGCGCGTAGGCACAGGCGGAAAGGGCACGTCATGACCCACGACCCGAGCGCACGCGTCTCGCTCCTCTTTGCCTCCCTTTTCGCGGCGGCCACCGTCGCGGCGGGGTGCGGCAGCAGCTCGGGGGGCAATCCTGTCACCGGCGACGACGGGGGCCCGGGCAGCGAGGGCGGTCCCATGGGTGACGACGCGGGCGACGCGAGCGACGGGGGCGACGGCGGCGCCGAGGGAAACGGCACCATCGGCACCATCCAGAAGGTGGCCAACGACGGCACTTTCGGCTCGCCCTTCGACGCGACGCCGAGCCCCGACGGCAAGACGGTGTACTTCACCGGCATCGGCTCCGATGGCACCGGCGGCGTCTTCAGCGTCGCGGCCGCGGGCGGCGCCGTGACGCGCCTCGACACGGGCGGCGCTCTCGTCTCGCCCTTCGGCATCACCACGAGCCCCGACGGCAAGCAGCTCTACGTCGCCGATCCCGCGGCCGACGACGACACGAAGAATCTCTACGGAGCCGTCTTCGTGCTCCCCGCTTCGGGCGGCACGCCGACGGTCCTCGGCGGCACGCAGGGCCTCGCCCCGCGCAGCGTGGTCGTCGCCGGCGGCAATCTGTTCGTCACGGCCGGCGCCGACGGCATGGGCGGTCCCGGCGTATACGAAGCGGCCCTCTCCGGCGGCATGCCGACCGCCGTCGCCACGGGCGCGCCCTTCGTCGATCCAAGCGGCGTCGCGGTCACGCAGGGCGGCGACGTCTACGTGGTCGACACGCTCGCCTCGGGATCGCACCTCGCGTCGGTCATCCTCGTTCACGGCGGCAAGGCGAGCGCCTTCGTGCCGGACCTCGGCGTCGGCTATCCCGCCGGCTGCGCCCTCGTGCAGGACGAGTCCGCGCTGCTCGTGTCGGGCATCGACCGGAGCAGCAAGACCGACGTCGTCTACCGCATCAGCCCCCTCGGCGCGTCGCCCCAGGTCGCGTCGTTCAACAAGACCATCGGCTCCTTCTACGAGGCCGCCGGCCTGCACCGCGCGCTCGACGCGGACGTCTACGCGTGGGCCGACAGCAGCGCGAACGGCTCGGGCTCCGTCTACCTGCTGAGCAAGTGACGCTCACCGTCGCCGGCGAAGGGCGTCCTTCACGAGCGACGTCATGTCCCGCAGCCGCAGCGCGCCCGTGGCCAGCACGAGGAGCAGGTACACCGCGCCGTCCGCGACGAGCCGGAGCGGCCCGATGGATGCGAGCGCCCGGTGCACTCCCCACGCGACGACGCACGCCGCGAGGCTCTTGGCGATCGTGACGCTGCTCCGTCGGTCGAAGGCGCGACGGCCGAGGAACGCGAGCATGCACGTCGTGACGAACACCTCGGTGCCCATCATCGCGAGCGCGCACCCGAGGCCGCCCCCGCCGAGGCCGAAGCGGTCCATCGAGAAGCGGATGAGCGCCAGGTTCAGGCCGATGTTCACGAAGAGCCCTGCGATCGAGATGCTCGTCAGCACCCACGGCCGCTCGAGCATCACGATCGCCTGCGCGTAGATCATCGCAACGTACGTGAGCACGAACATCATCGCGAGCACGCGCAACGCTGCCGCGGCCGGCGCGAACGCGGCGCCGAAGATCACGTGGATCCAGAAGTCGGCGCCCAGCGTGATGAGGAGCGACGCAGGGATCGCGACGGTCATGATGAGCTCGAGCGACCGGCGGATCCCCTCGTCGAGCTCCGCGCTCGAGCGCGAGGCGGCGCGCGCGAACATCGGCGTCAGCACCCAGCCGATGAGCGGCGTGACGAGCAGCGTGAGCCCCGCCACGGCGCTCGCGGCGCCGTACCAGCCGACCTCGCGCGTGTTGCCGAGAAACTCGAGCAGCGACACGTCGAGCTTCCCGTACGCCGTGTACGCAAAGATGTTCAGGAAGTAGGGCAGGCTCGCGACGAGCATCGCCCACGTCGCGGCGCGGTCGACGCGGAAGCGAAGCCCCAGGTGCCCGCGCGCCAGCGCGTAGAGGACGACGGTCTCGACCGACTCGGAGGCGAGGTACGCGCACGCGTACGCCCAGAGGCCCGCGCCGGTCGCCATGGCGCCGAGGATGCCGCCGGCCCAGACGATCTTCGTCGCCACCGCGAGGACGCTCATCGCGCCCACGCGCCCCTTCGCATGGAGCAGCGCAGAGAGCGTCGCGTTGGCCGTCACGAAGAACTGGGTGAGCCCGTAGAGGAGGACGACCGTCTGCAGTTCCTCGGGCCGGCCGGTCGCACGGAGCACGACGAGCATCGCCGCCACGACGAGCGCCGAAAGGGCGACGCGAAGCACGAAGACGCCGCCGAAGAAGTCGCTCGCGTGCCGAGGGCGGACCGACACCTCCTTGCGCACGTACGCGTCCGCGCCGAGGTTGAGCGCGATGAAGAACGCGGCCGTGAACCCGTCGGCGAAGTTCAGCGCGCCGAAGCGCACCGGTCCGAGGTACCGCGGGAGGAGGAGGCGTATCCCGAGCGCGATCCCCCACGTGAAGACGAGCGACGCACCGAGCTTGAGGCCGTTTCGGATCGCCAGCATCACGGCGCTCGGAGCGTCCGCGTCGGGCCTTTGGTCCTCGATCGCCACGGTTCGCCCTGTTATTAGTAGGCTGGCACGTGAGCGACCAGATTCGAGCCATTCTCAAGGAGCACGCGCGACTCTCGGTCGACGTGTCGGCGCTCGCGGACGACAGTGACCTCTACCAGGCCGGCATGACGTCCCACGCCAGCGTCAACGTGATGCTCGCCCTGGAAGGCACCTTCGACGTCGAATTCCCCGACCGCATGCTGCGCCGCGGGGTCTTCGAGAGCATCGCCGCCATCCGCGCCGCCATCGAAGAGCTCACGCAAAAAGCGTGAGGGGGAGGACCGAGTCTTGAGCCAGGAGCCCACCGGGTCGTCCCACGTGGCCACGGTCGCGCAGATCGCGCGCGACGTGGCGGCCGGCGCCGCCGACGCCGTCGACCGGCAGGCGCGCTTCCCGGTCGAAGCCATCGACGCGCTCAAGAAGGCGCGCATGATGAGCGCCCTCGTCCCCCGCGAGCTCGGCGGATTCGGCTGCGGGATGATCGAGCTCGCCGCGATGTGCGAGGCGCTCGCGCAGCACTGCGCCTCGGCGGCGATGGTGTTCGCGATGCACCACATCCAGGTCGCGAGCATCCTACGGCACGCGATCGGCCAGCCTTACTACCAGCGCTACGCGCGCGATCTCGTCGAGAGCCAGTTTCTCATCGCGTCGGCGACGAGCGAGGTGGGCATCGGCGGCGAGATGCGGACGAGCCACTGCGCCGTGCAGCGCGACGGGGGCGGGCGGTTCAAGCTCGACAAGGACTGCTCGACGATCTCGTACGGCGCGGAGGCGGACGACATCCTCTTCCAGGCGCGGCGCGGGCCCGAGTCGCCGCCGAACGACCAGATCTTCGTCCTCGTGCGCAAGAAGGACTACAAGCTGACGCAGAAGGGCGGCTGGGACACGCTCGGCATGCGCGGGACGTGCAGCCCGCCGTTCATGCTCGAGTCGTCCGGCGAGGAAGGGCAGATCTTCGAGACGCCCTTCGCCGACGTCGCGAGCGAGACGCAGGTCCCGTTCAGCCACATCCTCTGGTCCAACGTGTGGCTCGGCATCGCGACGGCCGCCGTGCACCGCGCGCGCGCCTTCGTGCGGCAGCAGGCGCGGAGCAAGCCCGGCACGGTGCCGCCGACCGCGCTCCGCCTCGCCGAGGTCTCGAGCCTGCTCCAGACGATGCGCACGAACGTGCACGACGTCGCGAGCGAGTGCGAGGCGCTGATGCGCGACGACGAGAACGGGACGGCGGCGCTGTCGTCGATCGCGTTCGCGCTCAAGATGAACAACCTGAAGGTGTCCTCCTCGCAGATGGTCGTGCAGATCGTTCACCACGCGATGCTCATCACCGGAATCATGGGCTACAAGAATGACTCGAAGGTCGCCGTGGGCCGGCACCTGCGCGACGCGCACTCGGCCGCGCTCATGGTCGGCAACGACCGCATCTACGCGACCAACGCCTCGATGCTGCTCGTGCTCAAGGACGACTGAAGGGGGAACATGACCAAGTACTCGGCCGAGGAGCTGTACGACGGCCTGGTCTCCAGTGGCCTCATCATCCCGGTGGGCGTGCCGGGCATCTTCGGCCGCAACGCGGTCTTCGAGGACGTGCTCCGCCGCTTCGACGACCACGTGTCGCGCGTCGCGGCCGCCGACGGCGCCGAGAAGATGCTCTTCCCGCCGACGCTCGACCGCAAGGTGTTCGAGCGGAGCGAGTTCCTCGACTCCTTCCCGCAGCTCGCCGGCACGGTGTTCAGCTTCACGGGCAACGACCGGCAGCACGCCGAGCTGCGCACGCGCGTCCACGCGGGCGCGGCCTGGGCCGACCTGCAGTCGATGACCGACGTCGTGCTGACGCCCGCGGCCTGCTACCCGGTGTATCCGAGCTTCACCGGCACGGTGCCCGAGGCGGGCAGGCTCGTGGACATGCAGAACTGGGTCTTCCGGCACGAGCCGTCGCCAGAGCCGACGCGCATGCAGGCGTTCCGCGTGCGCGAGTTCGTGCGCGTGGGAACGCCCGACGTCGTGGTCGCGTGGCGCGACATGTGGCTCGAGCGCGGCCTGTCCATCATGCGCGGGCTCGGGCTGCCTGCGAAGTCGGAGGTGGCGAGCGATCCGTTCTTCGGGCGCGGCGGCAGGATGCTCGCGGCGTCGCAGCGCGAGCTGCAGCTCAAGTTCGAGGTGACCATCCCGGTCATCTCGGAGGAGAAGCCGACCGCGGTGTGCTCCTTCAACTGGCACCAGGACCACTTCGGCAAGATTTTCGGCATCACGACGCGCGACGGCGCCGTGGCGAACACCGCGTGCCTCGGTTTCGGCATGGAGCGCGTGTGCATGGCGCTCTTCAAGCACCACGGGTTCGACCCGCGAACCTGGCCGGCGACCGTCCGGGAGAAGCTCTGGCCGTGAGCGTCGCGGCGCTCCGCACCATCCGACCCGAGGAGTACGTCCCGCACGAGCTCCACCGCTCGGAGCGCGCATGGGGCGAGTCGAACTGTTACATCGACGTCTGGATCGAGGTCCTGCACGCGCTCGGGTGCGAGCCCTACGCGTGCCTGCCGTTCGTCCTGACCATCGACTGGGAGGGGGACCAGTTCACTTTCTTCAAGCCGCCGCACGAGGAGCTGCGGACGCTCTACGGCGTCGACGTGCAGGAGCTCAACGTCTACAAGCCGATCCTCGACAACGCGTGCGAGCAGCTCCGCCTCGGCCGGATCGTCCTCACCGAGGCGGACGCGTTCTTCCTGCCCGACACCGCGGGGACCGACTACCGCACGCAGCACACGAAGACGACGATCGGCGTGCAGGAGATCGACCGCGAGAAACGTTTGCTCGGCTACTTCCACAACGCGAGCTACCACGTGCTGGGGGACGCGGACTTCGCGAGCCTCTTTCGGCTCGACGCGCCGCCGGATCCGACGTTCATGCCCCTCTTCGCGGAGTTCGTCCGCACCGATCGCGTGGAGCGGCTCGAGGCGCCCGAGCTCGTGCAGCGGTCGGTGGCGCTGCTGCGCAAGCAGCTCGCGCGGATGCCCGAGGTCAATCCCGTGTCGCGCTTCGCCGAGGCGCTGCGCGACGACGTCGAGCGCCTGAAGGGCGAGGGACTCGCCGCGTACCACGTCTATGCATTCGCCACGATCCGGCAGCTCGGCGCGGCGTTCGAGCTCGGCGCGATGTACCTGCGGTGGCTCGCGCGCAACGGCGAGGCGGGCCTCGAGGAGTGCGCCGCCGACCTCTCGGGCATCTCGGACGCGAGCAAGTCGCTCATCCTCAAGACGGCGCGGGCCGTGGCTGCGAAGAAGGCCGTGGACCTCGCCCCGATGGTGGCCGAGATCGAGACGCGCTGGACTCAGGGCACCGAGCGGCTCGCGCGCCGGTACGGAGTCTGACGTGGCGCTCGTTCGCGCCGTCGAGGGCAACGACGTTCACGCGCTCGACAGCGGCTGGGAGTGCGCCGCGGTCGAGGCGGGACGGGTCGATCACCCCTCGAACCTGGAGGCCGCCGCCCCCGGGTGGCGCCCGGCGCAGGTGCCGGGCACCGCGGCATCGTCGCTCGCGGCCGGCGGGCACGCGGAGGCGCGCAATTTCGACGCCGAAGACTGGTGGTTCCGGAGGCGGGACGTCCCCGTTCCCGCAGGCGGGGCGCGGACGGTGATCCGGTTCGGCGGCCTCGCGACGCTCGCGGACGTGTGGCTCGACGGGGCGCCGCTCCTGCACTCGGAGAACATGTTCCTCGGGCACGAGGTGGACGTGACCGGTCGCTTGCGCCCAGGGAGCGAGCTCGTGCTCCGTTGCGCGTCGCTCGAGAAGGAGATCGGGAAGCGCCGGCCGCGGCCCCGGTGGCGGTCGCACCTCGTGTCGCAGCAGCAGCTGCGATGGATGCGCACGGCGCTGGTCGGCAGGATCCCCGCGTGGCCGCCGCAGCTCGCGCCCGTCGGGCCTTATCGTCCCGTGGAGCTCGAGACCCAGGCTCGCGTGCGTGTCGCCGCCGCCGACATCGCGGCACGCGTCGATGGGGACGACGGCGTCTGCGCGGCCGGCCTGCGCGTCGTCGAGCTGGACGCGCCCGTCGAGGGGATCACCCTGCGCGTGGGCGACGCGCGGGCCGAGCTCGCGTGCACGCGCGCGTCCGATGGCACCGTGCTGGCGCAGGGAACGTTGCGTCTCCCGCGCGTGAAGCTCTGGTGGCCCTTCACCCACGGCGGGCCCCACCTCTACCCGGTGCGGGCCGAGATCCGGACGCGCGGCTCGGTCGTCGCCGTGGATCTCGGTCGCACGGGCTTCCGGGCGATGGAGCTGAACCGCGCGTCCGGAGGATTCGAGGCGCGTGTGAACGGCGTCGGCGTGTTCTGTCGCGGAGCGACGTGGACGCCGCTCGACGTCGTCGGGCTGCAGGAGAACGCGCGCGCGACGTACGCCGCCCTGCAGGACGTCCGCGAAGCCGGGATGAACATGATCCGCATCGGCGGCACGTTCCTCTATGCGTCGCAGGAGCTCCACGACGCGTGCGACGAGCTCGGGATCCTCGTCTGGCAGGACTTCATGTTCGCGTGCATGGACTACCCCGCCGCCGACGAGGCGTTCACCGCGTCGGCGCGGGCCGAGGCCTCGCAGCTGCTCGATCGGCTGCAGCTCTCGCCGAGCCTGGCGGTCGCTTGCGGCAACAGCGAGGTGCACCAGCAAGCGGCGATGGTCGGCGTTCGCGCCGCCGATCGGGAGAGCGCCCTGTTCGGCGAGGTGCTTCCAGCGTGCGTGCGGGCGGTCCGGCCCGACGTGCCCTACGTCGAATCGTGCCCGAGCGGCGGCGCGCTGCCCTTTCACGTGGACGTCGGCGTCTCGCACTACTTCGGAGTCGGCGCGTACCGCCGGCCCCTCGAAGACGCGCGGCGCGCCCGCGTCCGGTTCGCAGCCGAGTGCCTCGGCTTCGCGAACGTCCCGTGCGACGAGACGATCGACGCGTTCATGGGCGGCGAACCACCCACGAATCACCCGCACTGGAAGGCCGTGGTCCCGCGCGACAAAGGGGCGTCCTGGGACTTCGACGACGTGCGCGACCACTACGTCCGGGAGATGTTCCACGTGGACCCGGCCGAGCTGCGAGCGGTCGACGTCGCCCGCTACCTGCAGCTGGCGCGCGTGACGACCGGCGAGATCATGGCGGTCGCGATGGCCGAGTGGCGTCGCGCGCGCTCCGAGTGCCGCGGCGCGCTGGTGTGGATGCTGCGGGACTTCGTGCCGAGCCCCGGCTGGGGTCTCGTCGACGCCCGCGGGCGGCGCAAGGCCGCCTGGTACATCCTGCGGCGCGCGATGCAGCCGGAGGCGCTGCTCGTCACCGACGAGGGCTTGAACGGTCTGGCGCTGCACGTGATCAACGACGGGCCGCAGCCGCTTCGAGGACGGCTGCGGCTCACGCTCTACCGCCAAGGTGCGATTCCCGTCGCCGAGGGAGAGACGGAGGTCGCCGTCGATCCGCACGGCAACGTCGAGACGAGCGGCGATGCGTTGCTCGGGCACTTTACCGATTCGACGTACGCGTACCGGTTCGGTCCGCCGGGACACGACGCCGTCGTGGCGACTCTCCTGGGCGCGACCGGCGAGGCGATCGCGCAGGCGTTCCACTTCCCCACGGGTCGCTCCGCCGAGCGACTCCCGGACGTCGGGCTCAGCGCCGTCGGACGCAAGGCGGGTCCGGGCCTGTGGCGCTTGACGGTCGAGGCCAAGCGGCTCGCTCAGAACGTGGCGATCGAAGCTCCCGGCTTCGTGGCGGACGACGACTTCTTCCACGTCGACCCCCGGACGCCCCACGTCGTGCACCTTCGCGGCGACCCGTCGGCCGCCCTTTCGGCGCGCCTGCTGCCGCTCAACGCCGCGATCGCGACGAAGGTGGTCACGGAAAGCGCGCCGTGACGAACCTTTCGAGCAGTCCGTAGAGCACCGTCTGCGACGCGATGGGCGTGAACGTGTGGTCGGCGCCGTCGATGATCTCGATCTGGAAGTTGCTCGCGCCGTGCATCCGGCGCGCGCCCCGGCCGAGGTGCTTCTCGATCATGTCGAGCCCGCCGTCCTCGAAGCTGAAGACGAGGAGGGACTCCACGCCGCGCCTGCTCGTCGTGTGGAAAGCGCGCTCGATGTCCGACTGGGCCTCGTCCCTGCCGAGCACGCGCGACGCCAGCCGGCGAAGCCGGGCGCTCACGCGCGCTCGAAGGCGATCGCTGAGAGCGCCGGTGATCCCGCGGACGTTGACGTCTCCCTGAACCGCCCGGATCCACACGCGGTAGTCGCGCAGGGCGCGGGCGTAGTAGCGCGTCGAGAGAAAGCTCCGCCGGACGGAGAGCTCGAGCGAGTCGCCCTCCTTCCACTCGAACGTCTGCGGGTTGAGGAGGATCTGCCCCGATACGCGAGGGTCCTCGATGCACGTGTGGAACGCGAGGTACGCCCCGGAGCAGAGGCCGACGAGGACGAAGCGCTTCGAGCCGCGGACCTGGGCCAGGAAGTCCATCGCCGTCTTCACGTCGCCGACGGAGTCCTTCGAGTAGAGGCGGTTGTCCGGCGCGCCCGGCGCCGTGAGGCCGTCGCCCAGCCCGGCGACGTCGAAACGGAACGAGAGATACCCGAGCTCCGCCAGATCGCGCGCGAGGGCGACGTACATCCGGTTCGGCCCGACGTGATGATTGGCACCGACGTTGAGCAGGACGATCGCAGGGCGGTCGGGGGCGGCGGGAGCGCGCTCCGGCTCGGCGACGATCCCGAAGAGACGCTCGCCGGCGCCGAAGGGGAACGGCGTCTCCCTCACGTTCCCCGCCGTCGTCGTGACCGGAGCGGATGCCGCCCCCGTGCGGTGCGCGCGCGACTCCGCTTTGCCCGCTGCACCCGCGCGCAGCCACGCGACCATCGCGTCGAGCGTCGCGAACGGGACGACGGAGTCCTGGGGGTCCCGCATCATCGCGGCGTATCCCGGATCCGAGGCGACGCGCACCTCCGCGCCGAGCGTCTCGAAGTGAGCGGCGAGGCGCGACTCGGGGCCGGGGAGGTCGTCGCGAGGCACCACGAGAACACGCCGAGCGACGCGGCTCTTGCCCGCGAGGAGATCGACCTCCGTCATCTCGGCCACGGTGGACCGGTCGAAGAGGTAACCGGCGATCGCTTCGCCGCCGTCGGCGCGCTCGTCGGGCTCGAGCTTCGAGCCCTTGATCTTGCGGAAGGCGCGCAGCTCGCGGACGTAGGCGCGGCCGGACGCGCTCGGCGCCCAGAGGACCAGACCGTCCACGTCGGCCATCTCGGCGGCGGCCAGAGCAGCCAGAGTCGCGCCGAACCGGACACCGAAGAGCGCGATGGCCTGCACGCCTGCGCGGCGGCGAAGCTCCTCGACTGCCGCGTGAACGCCGTCGAGCCAGCACCTCACGCGCCCTGGACCGTCCTCGCGTCCCCAGGAATCGCCCGTGCCCTCGTGGTCGTAGCGCAGCGCATGAATGCCCGCGGCCGACAGCCGATGCGCGAGGTGCAGGTACGTCCGGTGCGTGCACATCGCTTCGTAGCCGAGCGGGTTGCACAGCACGACGCCCGTCGCGGCGGCCGCCGTGGCTGCAACGTGATGGAATCCGACGAGCCGACGGTCCTCCGGGCCGAACGCGATGGGCGTCCGCACCGGCTCGGTGAGCCAGCCTTCCGCGGGTGCAGACTCGGCCACCATCTCGGGAGGCTATAGCGTAGGTCAGGTCGACAGCGGGATACGACGGAACGCTTCGCCCTCGGGCGCGACGTTCTTAGCGTAGAGCGGGTGCTCGAAGTCGTGGCAGACGTAGATCTGTTCGTTCCACCGCGCGGGCCGCTCCCGCTGCGTGCGAAGGTGCGCGATGGGGCAGATCTTCTTCTTCGGGTGCTCTTCGTTGAACTCGCGGATCGCGAGGAGCTCGCCTACGTACTCGTTGAGGCACCCGAACTCGGGCCAGCAGATGTCGTCGAAGTAGCACTGCACGCGAGGCAGGCGCGTCTGCGCGGGACCGTCGAAGATCGCGAACGCCGCCTTCGTGGAGCTGTAGTAGTCCAGGTCGAAGGAGACGAAGCCGACCGGCGGCATCTTCCCCGACGCGAGCGTGCGCGGCACCGTCTCGCCGACGTCGCCGAGGACGAGCTCCGCGTGGCGCAGGCGGGCGCGGAGCGCCTCCTCGTTCATCGGGTAGAAGCCCTCGCCCCACACGTGCGGCAGATCGCGGTAGTCGAGGGGCCGCGGCATGCCCTGCCCCGAGTCGAAGCCGTACGTCGCGACGTGGACCCCGACCTCCTCGCCGATGGTCGCCGCCAGCCGTTCGAGCTTGACGAGCCCTCGCCCCTCGGCGACGCCGAACTCGATGGCCGAGATGGCCTGGATGCCGAGCCGCTTGGCGAGGCACGCCGAGGCGTAGACCCCGTACGCGTACCAGGGCTGCTCGATGGCGTCGTAGCGGATGCGCGTGTCGAGGGAGCCGAGGCTCGTGCGGGCCCACAGGCGTTGCATGCCCGGCACGTGAACGAGGCGGCGCAGCAGGGCGTCCTTCATCTCAGTCGCGCTTGACCAGGGTGCCGACGCCCTTGTCGGTGAAGAGCTCGGCGATCACCGAGTGCGGCGTGCGTCCGTCGATGATGTGCACCATGCCCACGCCGCCCGCGATGGCCCGCAGGACGCTGCGCGCCTTGGCGACCATGCCCCCGGCGACGACGCCGCGCTCGATCTTGCGCTGCAGCTCGGAGGCGCCGATCTCGCTCACGAGCTCCCCGTTCTCGAGGATGCCCGGGACGTCGGTGAGGTAGATGAGCTTCTCGGCGCGGAGAGCGATCGCGATCTCGGCGGCCGCGGCGTCCGCGTTGATGTTGTAACCCTCGCCGTCGGCGCCTAGGCCGACCGGACTGACGACGGGGACGTACTTCTTCTCGAGCAGCACCTCGAGGAGCTCGTGGTTCACGGTCGTCACCTCACCGACCATGCCGAGATCGCGCCCGCCCTCGCCCACCAGCTTGCGCGCGCGGAGGAGGCCCGCATCCTTGCCCGACACGCCGACCGCGTGCGCGCTCGTCTGGTTGAGCAGCGAGACGAGCTCGGTGTTGATGCGGCCGGTCAGCACCATCTCGACGACCTTGACGTCCTCGCGACCGGTGACGCGCACGCCGTCGACGAACTCGCTCTTGCCGTGGCCGAGCTTCTCCATCGTGTGCGTGATCTCCGGTCCGCCGCCGTGCACGACGATGGGGAGCAGGCCGGCGCTCCGGAGCAAGTTGATGTCGTTCGCGAAGCTCGCCTTGAGCGAGTCCTTCACCATGGCGGCGCCGCCGTACTTGATGACGGCGCGCTTGTTGGTGAAGCGCGAGATGTAGCTGAGCGCCTCGACGAGCAGCGCGCGCTTGAACCCGGGGCTGTAGTTGGTCAGCCGGTCGTCGCGCGCGACGGTGCCGTCGGGCGTCGCGTGGGTGAGGCTCGTGTAGTCGGCGTTGATCTTCACGTAGTCGTACGAGAGGTCGCAGCCCCAGGCGACGGCGGCGGCGGTGCCCTCGGCGAGCCGTACGTCGACGGCCACGTGCGGCTCGCGCATCTTGGCGCGGAGCGCGACACTGTCGGCCCCCGTCGGCGCGCCGGCCGTGTACACGCACTCGCCCTGCACCTGCACGGTCGCGCGCGTCGGGTCGACGGCCCACTTGCGCGAGCCCACGCGCGCGCCGATGGCCGAGAGCACGCGGCCCCAGTTCGGGTCGGCGCCGAAGATGGCGGCCTTCACGAGGCTCGAGCCGGCCACGGAGCGCGCGAGGTCGCGCGCGATGGCGACGTCGGGCGCGCCCGAGATGCGCACCTCGACGAGCTTCGTGGCGCCCTCGCCGTCCTCGGCGATCTGGCGCGCGAGCTCGACGCACACGCCCTCGAGCGCCTCGGCGAGCGCGGCGTGCTCCGGCGTCCCCTCCTCGACGATCGCGTTGCCCGCGAGGCCGTTGGCGAGCGCGAACACCGCGTCGTTGGTGCTCATGTCGCCGTCCACCGTGATCATGTCGAAGCTCGCGTGGCACGCGCGCGCGAGCGCGCTCTGGAGCGCCTTGGGCGCGACGGCGAGATCGGTCGTGATGAACGCGAGCATCGTCGCCAGCTCGGGGGCGATCATCCCGCTGCCCTTCGCGAAGGCCGCGATGCTCGCTTCGACGCCGCCGGCCCCCCCGGCGAGGGACGGGACCGTGATCGCGCGGCTCGCGAGCTTCACGCGCGTGTCGGTCGTCATCACCGCCTGCGCCGCCTGCTCGATGGCGCCGGCCCGCGCCGCCGCCAGCGAGGGTGCCGCCGCGACGAGCTTCGCGACCGGGAGCCGCACACCGATGACGCCCGTGGAGGCCGCGACGACCGCGTCCGGCGCCACGTCGACCGCGCTCGCCACCGCCGCGCACACGGCGCGCACGTCGGCCAGACCCTCCGGCCCGGTGAGCGCGTTGGCGTTGCCACTGTTCGCCACGATGGCGCGGATGCCGCCCGACGGCAGACGCTTCTCGGCGTCGCGCACCGGGGCGGCGCGCGAGGCGTTCACCGTGAAGCACCCGGCGGCGGCGCAG
>DASVWO010000056.1:0-8509 GCA_036393165.1 Polyangiaceae bacterium
CGAGATCGCCGACGCGCGCGGGCTCTTCGTGGTGGAGGACTCGGCGCACGGCATCGAGATCGAGCGCGACGGCGTGCGCCCCGGGGACCTCGGCGACGCGGCGGTCTTCTCGTTCTACGCGACGAAGAACGTGACCTCCGGCGACGGCGGCGCGGTCGCGACGCGCGACGCGAAGATGGCCGAGCGCATGCGGCGCCTCCGGAACCACGGCGTCACGCGCGCGGCGGCCGAGCGGCACGGCGGCTCCTACCGGCACTGGGACATGGTGGAGCTCGGGTACAAGGCGAACCTCACGGACCTCGACGCGGCGATGCTGCGGCCGCAGCTCCCGCACGTGGAGGAGAAGCGCGCGAAGCGAGAGAAGGTGGCGCGGCGCTACGAGTCGATGCTGCGCGAGCGCATCGAGGAGCTGCGCACCGCGCCGCCGACGGTGAACAGCGTGCCGTGGCTCGTGGAGCGCCGGGGGAAGAGCAGCCACCACCTCTTCACGATGCACGCGTGGCCGGGCGAGCGCGACGCGCTGCTGGCGAAGCTGGGCGAAGCGGGGATCGGCACGGCGGTGAACTACCGCGCGATCCACACGCTCACGTATCTCGTGGAGGCGCTCGGGCTGCCGCGCGGGGCGCTGCCGGTCGCAGAAGAGATGGGCGACCGCACCCTCAGCCTCCCCATGTACCCGACGCTCACGGAGGCGGATCAGGACGTGGTCGTCGACGCCGTGGCGACCGCGTGGGCGGACCTGGCGGCGCGGCGAGCCTGACTCCCGCGTCAGGGGGCGGCACACTTCGGGTTTGAACAGGAAGATCAGAAGATCAGAAGGTCTTCTGATCTTCTGATCTTGCTGTTCAATCTCCCCGTGGCTCGACCGTTGCAGTCGGGGCCCCCATGCGCCCCGCCGCACGCCTGGCTCTCGTCCTCCTCCCCCTCGTCTCCCTGCTGGCGTGCGGCGGGCGCTTCGATGGCACCGTCCCGGGCGACGGCGGGAGCAGCAGCAGCAGTGGCGGAAGCAGCGGGGGCAGCAGCGGCGGGAGCAGCGGCGGAAGCAGCGGGAGCAGCAGCGGTAGCCAAGGATGCCCTGCGCCCGCGCAGGTCCAGAACAACGTCGCGTGCTCGCCCGAAGGTCTCACCTGCCCGACCAACGAGACCATCCCCACTTGCAACGGCGACCCCGGTCAGCCCATCGATTGCGTCTGCCAGAGCGGCCAGTGGTTCTGCGACGCGCCCGGCGGCGGCGGGTGCCCGGTGCACTGCCCCGGGCCGAACGCCGTGGTGCCCGGCGCGCAGTGCACGCTGCCCGACGTCCTCATGTGCGCGTCGGCGACGCCCTACTACGACTGCAACGGCAACGTCGCCGGCTACCTCGCGTGCTCGTGCAACGGCAACCAGTGGGACTGCCCGCCGCCGGCCATGCTCTGCATGGATTCAGGCATGGGTTGCCCGGACCCCAGCTCGGTCCAGTCGGGCGTGCCGTGCAACGACCCCACGGTGACGTGCCCCGGCAATCCCTCGCTGTGCAACGGGCAGACGGACTACGACGCCTTCCAGTGCATGAACGGCGTGTGGGTCGACGTGGCCCAGACCGTCTGCGACGTGGACGCCGGCGCCGGCGATTGAGGCTCGGTTGCAGCTCATCTAGTTCAGCGTCGAGAGCAGCGCCTCGAGCAGCGCCGCCTGCTCCGCGGCCGCCGCGTCGTGCATGTCGTGCGCGAGGAGCGCGAGCGACTTCGCGTGCATCGCGGCGACCGGGCGCAGGTCGCGGGGCGCGCCCGAGCCGCCGGTGAACGCGGCGTCGAGACGCGCGAGCGTCGCCAGCGCCGAGGCGTAGGCGATCACGTCTCCGTTGCGCGACTGGGCGATGCGCTCGATGTCGTCGTCGTAGACGCAGCGCAGGTCGGCGGTCATGGTGCGCGCTTCGCCGTCGCGCGCGAGGTCGGCGAAGCGCGCGGTCACGTGGAGAGTGTACGGATCGCCCGCCTGCCACGCGGGCACGGTGACGCGCACGACCTCGGCGCGCGCGTCGCCGGCGCGCACGTCGCCGAACGCGAGCTCGCCGCCCTCGAGCTCCCAGCGTGCGTCGCCGCCGGACGCCTCGAGGACGTGCGACGGCGCGGGCGTCCCGTCGAACGCGAGCACCACGTCGTGGAACGCGGGCTTCCCCGCCGCGGGCACGAGCTCGCGAACCACGTTCTGGCGCAGCTCGAGCTCGCCGCCGGTCGTCGGGTTCGTGTCCACCACGTCGAACGGCACGAGCGCGTCGCCGAGCCCCGCGTTCGCCTCGGCGCGCGCGGCCTCGCCGGCGTCGCTGAGGACGAGCACGCGGCGGTAGGCGCCCTTGGTGGTCGCGGCGAGGGCTGCCGCCACCGCCGCGGTGCGCGCGCGGGGCGCCCGCGTCCTCTCCGCCATGCGGCGCTCGATGGCCGCCTCGATGAGCGACCGGTGCGACGCCGGCATCGTCGGCACGACGACGTGCGTGCCCGCCGTGTCGATCACGACGACGCGATCGCGCGCCCCGAGCTGCGCGAGCGCCGTCTCGACGAGCGCCCGCGTGTCGGGCCCGCGCCCGTCGATCACGATGGCCACGTCCTCGCCCCAGCGCGCGGTCCCCTCGGCGGCGGGCGCGATGACGTCGATGCGCACGAGCATCTCGCCGCCCCACGACGGCACGCGCGTGTCGCTCGGCCGCAGCGACACGGCGAGCCCGGTGGTGCCGAGCACCGTGGGCAGGCTCGTCTTCGTGAAGCGCCCGCTCGCCGGCACGATGAACCCGACGGGCGCGCGCCACGGCTCGTACGGGTCGTGCTGCACGACGCGCTCGGGCACGTCGGTCACGTCGTGGAACTCGAGCCCGTTGGCCGTCACGACCGCCGCGCCGTGCGCGCCCGGCTGCTGGAACACCAGCGTCCCGTCCCGCGCGACGAACGGCCTGGCGCACGCGCATGCCAGGACCAGGGGAGCCACGAGAAGCGCGCGTCGCACGGGGCCAGCTTAGCGCCGCAGGGGAAAGGGCAAGATCGCAACCGGCGGCGCGGACTGCCGAATGGGGGGTGTGGAACAGGAAGATCAGAAGATCAGAAGGTTTGGGGATGGGTCCGACAGGGTCATCGGGGCGTTGATCGAGGTGCACCGAACGCTGGGGCCTGGGCTGCTGGAATCGGCCTACGAGGCGTGCTTCTGCCGGGAGCTGCACGTCCTGGGGATATCCTTCGAGCGCCAGCGGCCAGTCGACGTCGCTTACAAGGGCGTGGTCGTGGACTGCGGCTTTCGCATTGACGTCCTGGTCGGCGGTCGCATCGTCGTCGAGCTCAAGGCCGTCGACCGCCTGATCCCCGTCCATTCGGCGCAGGTGCTCACCTACATGAAGCTCCTGGGCGCGCCCGTCGGCCTCCTCGTCAACTTCAACGTCCCCTCCCTCCGCCTGGGCCTCCGGCGCCTCTCCCTCCCACCCCCCACCTTCTGATCTTCTGATCTTTTTGTGAAAACACCCCCCTTGCACCCCAGTGCGGGGGTTGCCGCGGGGATATTTCGCACGCTAAATACTCCCGCGGAGGCCGCCATGATCTCGTTCGAGCCCACGGACGACCAGAAGATGGTGCGCGATTCGGTCGCGCAGTTCGCCGACAAGACGCTGCGCCCGCGCATCCGCGAGTTCGAGAAGAAGCGCGGACTGCCGGACGAGGTGCTGGCTTCGGCGCACGAGATGGGGCTGCCCCTGGCCGCGTACCCCGAGACGGTCGGCGGCGCCGGGCTCGGCGTCATGACGCAGGTGCTCATCGAGGAGGAGCTGGCGCACGGCGACCCCGCGGCGCCCTTCGCCCTCGGCGGGCCCGGCGCGTACGGGTCGGCCGCGCTGATCCTCGGCGGACCGGAGGTCGCCGCGAAGCTCATCGCGCCGTTCGTCGGCGCCGGGGCGCACGCGCGCGTCGGGGCGGTCGCGTGGGGCGAGCCCAAGGCGGCGCGCGACCGCGCGGGCCTCGCGACGACGGCCGAGAAGACGGCGTCCGGCGGGTGGAAGCTGCAGGGCGAGAAGGCCTACGTGCTCAACGCGCACCGGGCGCAGTCGTTCATCGTCTTCGCGCAGGTCGACGCGTCGAAGGGGTGGGACGGCATCGGCGCGTTCGTCGTCCCGTCCGGCGCCAAGGGCCTGCGCGTAACCGCGCGCCTCGACACGCTGGGCCTCGAAGCCGCAGACTTCGGCGGCGTCGCCCTCGAGGGCGTCGAGGTCCCCGCCGACGCGCGCCTCGAGCACGCGGGCGACCCGCATCGGCTCGTCTGCTTCTTCGCCTCGCAGGCGCTCCTCGTAGCCGCGCGCGGCGTCGGCCTCGCGCGCGCCGCCTTCGCCGTGACGCGCGACTACTGCGAGCAGCGCAAGGCCTTCGGAAAGCCCATCGGTCACTTCCAGGCCGTCGCCTTCACGCTCGCCGACAGGGCCACCGACGTGGAGGCCGCGCGCGCCATGGTCTGGCGCGCCGCGTGGCTCTGGGACGAGGTGGCCCGGACCGGCGACGTCGGCACCACGCGCGAGGCGCTCCTGCACACGGCGTGGGCCGTCTCCTTCACGCACGAGGCGGCGATGCGCGCGGGCGACGACGCCGTGCAGCTCCACGGCGGCTCGGGCTTCATGCGCGACTACCCCGTGGAGAAGTGGATGCGCGACGCGAAACAGCTGCAGCTCTGCGCGATGACCGCGGAGCACGCCGACCAGCTCGCGGCGTCGATCGCGGTCGGCAAGCCGCTCGACCTCGCGCTCGTCCTCCCCAGCGCCGAGTCGCAGAACGCCTTCATCTGAGAGGAGCCCGCCATGACCATCGAGTTTTCTCTCAGCAACCGGCAGCGCGAGATGCAGGCGATGATCCACGGCTTCGCCGAGACCATCATCCGCCCCGAGGCGCTCAAGTGGGACCGCGAGCACGGCGTGCCCAACGACTTCCTCAGCCGCATCGTGATGATGGCCAAGTCGATGGGCCAGAGCTTCACCATGGGCCCGAACTCGGCGAGCACGCAGGCCATCGAGATGACCGCCGAGGAGCGCAAGAAGCGCCAGGTCGCGCTGACGACGATGGTCGGCGCCGAGGAGATGGCCTGGGGCGACGCGGGCCTCATGCTCTGCATCCCGGGCCCGGGCCTCGGCGGGCCGCCGGTGCGCGCGAGCGGGACGCCGGAGCAGAAGAAGCGCTTCTTCGGCATGTTCGAGGACATGAGCCAGGAGCTGCGGTGGGGCGCGTACGCGCTCACCGAGCCGGGCGCGGGCAGCGACGTCGCCGCGATCCGCACGAGCTGCCGCAAGGACGGCAAGCACTGGGTCATCAACGGCCGCAAGTGCTTCATCACGAACGGCGCGCGCGCCTCGTGGAACGTCGTCTTCGCGACGATCGACCCGGGCCTCGGCCGCGCGGGGCACCGCGCGTTCGTCGTCGAGAAGGGGACGCCGGGGTTCACCGTCGGCAAGATCGAGGACAAGATGGGCCTCCGCGCGAGCGAGACCGCGGAGCTCGTCTTCGAGGACTGCCGCGTGCCGGAGGAGAACCTGCTCGGCGGCGAGGACAGCTACAAGACGAAGGAGGGCTTCATGACGGCCATGAAGACCTTCGACAACACGCGCCCCATGGTTGCCGCGATGGCCATCGGCATCGGGCGCGCCGCGTACGACTACGCCGTCGACTTCGTGAAGCAGAACTACGTGATGACGCGCCCGATCCCGCGCTACGCCGCCATCGCCGAGCGCCTCGCGCGGGTTGGGCGCCAGCTCGCGGCCGCGCGCATGACGACGTGGCGCGCGTCGTGGCTCGCCGACCAGGGCGAGCCGAACGCGAAGGAAGCGAGCATGTGCAAGGCGCTCGCCGGCGCGGCGGCGATCCGCGCGTGCATCGAGGCCATCGAGATCTGCGGCGCCGAGGGCAGCATCGCGCGTGACCACCAGCTCCTCGAGAAGTGGTTCCGCGACATCAAGGTCTACGACATCTTCGAGGGCACCGGGCAGATCCAGCGCATCGTCGTCTCCAAGCGCCTCATGCCGGACCTCAAGTCCTTCTAGCTCTAGAATCTCAGCGTCAGCTCGGCGCGCGCCCCCTCGAATGGAGGGAAGTAGCGGCAGACGCCGCTCGCGCAGCGGAAGGCTCCGCGCTGCTGGCCCACGAAGAGACGCACGTTGCTCCCGGCGGCGAACCGGTAGAGCACCGACCCGTTGAAGTACGTGAGCGGCTGCCCCTGGAGCGTCGTGTACTCGAAGCCCTGCGAGAAGACCCACTTGGGCGCGAACTTCACCGCGATGTAGTTCTCGCCCTCGTTCCACCAGCGCTCGATGAGCGTCACCGGGTCGGCGTTCTGGTTGGCCTCGCGGCGCAGCCGGTGCCATCCCTGCATCTCCACCGCCCACGGGCCCGAGATGTACTTCGCGATCGAGTACTCGGCGTGCGCCTCGTCGTAGTACCAGGGCCCGCTCGCCTTGTCGTCCTTGCGCGCGCCCGTCGAGAAGTAGACGTGGCTCGCGTTGTCGTCGAAGTAGTACTCGATGCCCGTGAGCCCGTCGTAGACGCGGTCCTCCACCTGCGCCGAGGGGAAGGTGCTCACCGTGCGCCCCATCGCGTCGCAGCCGCCGTTCACCTGCTCGCTCTGCGAGTACGCGTAGACGCCCTGGCCGTACGCCATCAGGTGCTCGGTGAGGTTCACGTCCTCCTTCACGCGCACGGCGTTGATGCACGCGTTGAAGAAGCCGAACTCGGTGTCGAGCATGTTCATGCTCTCGGCCGGCGGGATGAACGTGTACGTCACGACGTTGAACTCGGGGGCGGTGGTCGTGTTCACCGCGGCGGGCACCGAGTAGAAGTTGCGGTTGCTCTTGAGCTCCACCGTCGTCGTCGCGGGACCGTAGTCGACGCTGAGCGCGCCGTAGAGCGCGTTGCCGTCCGGATGGAGGTTCTGCGCGGCGAGGTCGTGATGCGCCTCCTGCACCGCCGCCTCGACGTAGAGCTTCCCGTGGCCCCAGAGGCTCGGCACCTCGAGCGACTGCCCGGCCAGGTTGATGGTGCGCGCGTTCACCGTGGGCGGGATCGTCGGCAAGCTCCCGAGCCATGCGCGCGTGTCGGCGTCGTTGCACGTGCCGAACAGCACGCCGGAGGGGTCGCTCCCGAAGTCGGTCACGATGTGCCCCTGCGCGTCGTAGTGGTACGGCGCGCACCGCGTGAAGCCGACGGCGTGCGTCGCCAGCACGACCGGCAGGCCGCGGCCCATCTGGATCTCGCCGCCCACGATGCGGTCGGACCCGAACACGGGCATCACGATGTCCTGCCCCACCGGGTCGTGCGTCGGGAAGAGCGAGCGCCCCGTCGCCTCGTCGACGCGCGACGGGTTGCCGAAGCCGGCGACGATCGTGGCCTGCAGCGGGTCCTTGGTGATCTGGATCTTCCCGCCGCGCACGGTGGTGTCGATCCCCAGCTCGTCGATCTTGCGCATCGAGAGCGTGAGCCCGTGCCCGAACTGCACGTACGCGTCCCCCGCGGTGATCTCGATGCCCGGCGCGGTGTACGTCGCCCAGAGCTTCGCCGGGTAGACGCTGTTGGTGTAGCGCGACTCGTTGTCGACCTGCACGGCGCTGCGGTACGCGTCGGCCGGGAGCGACGCGAAGTTCGGGTTGTCGATCGGCCGCCGCCAGTAGACGACCGAGTCGAGCCGCAGCCCGACGGTCCAGTTTTCCCAGCGCAGCGCCGCGTTGAGGCGGTTGAGCCACTGCCCCCACCCGCTGTCCTGCGGCTTCTCGCACGGGAGGCTCTGGTTGGCGAAGGCGCCCGACGGCTGCTGCACCGGCAGGTTGCAGCTCCGGTAGTCGAAGTGCTGCGCGACGATGCTCGTGTCGGTCGCGTCGAGCTTCACCGGCGACCCGCCGAGCGAGCCCACGTCGGCGGCCCGCGCCGTCCCCGTCGCGAGCACGCCCGTCGTGGCCGCCGCCGCCGCGATCGCCGCGAGTGCTCCCGTCCTCATGCGCGCCCACCCTGAGGGCAGCGCGCGAAGTTACTTGGCGGCGCCGCCCTGGTCGAGCGCCTTTTCGACGTCGGCCTCGACCAGCTTCTCGTCGCCCGGGTTGTACCCCTCGCGCACGACCGCGATGGCCCCGGTGCGATCGATGAGCACCGAGAGGGGCATCGACTTCTTCGGGTTGTAGAGCGACGCGATGCGCGAGTCGTCGTCGACGACCACGGGGAAGTCGATGTTGAACCGCTTCACGAACGCGGGAAGGTCGGCGCTCGTCTCGGGCCCGTCCATGGCGACGCCGACGACGAGGAGCCCCTTGCTCTTCTGCGCCTGGTACATCGCGCGAAGGTGCGGGAACTCGGCCTTGCACGGCTCGCAGTAGGTCGCCCAGAAGTCGAGGAGCACCACCTCCTTGCCCAGGTGGTCACTCAGCCGGAACGTCTGCCCCGCCGTATCGCGCCCGGTGAAATCAGGCGCCTGCGTCCCCGCCGGCGTCGTGTCCCCCGACGCCGACGGCGCGGCGGCCCCCTGCGACCCGCATGCC
>DASVWO010000057.1:0-29607 GCA_036393165.1 Polyangiaceae bacterium
GTTCAGAAGGGGTTTTGTCACCACACCTTCTGATCTTCTGATCTTCCTGTTCACTCTCGTCCTGCTCGGCTGCTCCTCGTCGACCGCCGTGCAGCAGCAGGCCATCGTGGTCGACGCGGGGGATCCGTCGACGTTCAAGGAGCCGCCGAAGTCGTGCGCGCTCACCTGTCCCGTGTCGGGGTGCGCCGAGAACGGGGCGCCGTACGTGTGCCCGGCGCTGGCGGCGTGGGATTCGCTGCCGCACGAGTCCACGTGCGCGGACTGGGACGGCGGCGCGCCGGCGGTCGAGGCGACGAAGTGCACCGCGACGGCCGCGAGCGGCGACGCCGTGAAGTACGCGGGGCCGGACCCCGACGATGCGACGAAGGTCATCCTGCCCGACGGGCGGCGCGTGACGCCGGCCGGCTCGATCTCCTACTTCCGCGAGATGGACCTCGAGGGCGGCGAGGCGTACTCGCTGCTGCCCGTTCCGTCGAGCAACTGGATCCTCGTCGTCGACGCCGGCTACGGCGTGCACGCGGTCCTCGCGGTCGACCGCACCAAGATCGGCACGAGCAGCGACCCCGTCGCGTCGTACGTGAAGTATCCGGCGCCGAAGACGCTCAATTCGGCGGCGGTGCTGGTCGGCACGAGCACGGTGCTCGTCGCCAGCGACGACGGCGTGGTCGAGGCGCTCGACTTCGACGCGACCAAGGGCACGCTGACCGAGGACGACGCGAAGTCGATCCCGCTGCCCGAGTCCGTCGACGACAACAACAACAAGGCGAACTGGTACGTCTCGGGCCTCGCGCTCTCGCCGGACGGGTCGAAGCTCGTCGTCACCTCGGTCTTCGACAAGCGACTGCTCGTGCTCGACGCGACGCAGGCGGGCTGGGGCAAGCAGCTCGGCAGCGCCACGCTCCCGAACGCACCGACGCAGCAGGCCGCGTTCGACCCGAACGACGCGACGGGTCACTTCGTCTACGTGACCGAGCAGGGCGACCGGAAGCTGCTCGAGGTCGACGTGTCGAACGCGGCCGCCCCCGCCGTCACGCGCTCGTGGGGCACCGACAAGAACCCCTGGGGCATCGCCTTCCTCGATGCGCGCTGGATCGCCGTCGCCAACGACTTCGGCGACACGCTCACGCTCGTCGATCGCACCGCGAACAGCGCGACCGCCGTGCCGGTGGACTCGGCCGTCACCCTGCACGGCGAGGAGCCGACGGCGCTCGCGTTCGACGCGCCGAGCCACATGCTCTGGACGACGCTCGCCGGCGCGAACGCCGTCGCCGCGTGGACCGTGGACACGTCGCAGACGCCCCCTGCCCTCTCTCCGGCCGGCCGCCTGCCGACGCCGTGGTGGCCCACCGGCGTCGCCGTGCTCCCGGACGGATCGGTGGCCATCTCGAACATGCGCGGCCCGAGCAGCGGCACCGACCCGACGCAGTACCCCATCGGGTCGGGCAACCCCGATCGCGGGCCCATGTTCGGGGGCATGCAGATCGTCGCGAAACCGAGCGCCGCGGACCTCTCGGCCGGCGCTGCGGCCGTCGCCACGAACGATCAGGTCGGCGCGCTCGCGGGCGCGCCCACGGTGACGTGCCCGCACGGCGAGAACGACTTCCCGCTGCCGCCGACGAACACGCAGGGGCCGTCGAAGCACATCGACCACGTCTTCTTCATCGTCCGCGAGAACAAGACGTTCGACGCGCTGCTCGGCGACTTCAAGGGCGCCAACGGCGCGCCCTCGCTCACCATGAAGGCGTCGACGGTCGACATGGACAAGCTCTGGCTCGACTTCCGCAAGGCCGGGCGGCAGTTCGCGATCAGCGACAACTACTACACGTCGGCCGAGGTCTCGGTGCAGGGACACGTCTGGACCGTCTTCGGCCGCTCCTTCGACTTCGACGAGCGCGCCTGGTTTCTCACCGGATACGGCGGGCGGCAGGTCTACGACAACCCGGCGTCGCAGCCGCAGGGGATCATCCCGACGGGCCGCCCCGCCGAAGGCTCGGTGTTCGACTGGATGGCGGCGAACCACGTCGAGTACGACGTCTACAGCGAGGGGCTCGGCCTCATCTCGGCGCCGATGGTGAACGGGCACAACCCGGTCCACCTCGACGTCCCCGGCGGGCCGACGCAGGGACAGATCGGTTACCCCGACGTGGAGCGCGCCTGCTACGAGGCGGCGCACGTGCGTGTCTTCTGCGACGTGGGCAACTTCGTCTACGCGCTGCTGCCCAACGATCACACCGAGGGCGTCGGCATGAGCACCCCTTCCCCCGAGGCGATGGTCGCCGTGAACGACGACGCCACGGGCATCTTCCTCGACGCCGTGTCGCACTCGCCCATCTGGAAGTCGTCGCTCGTCGTCATCACCGAGGACGACCCGGCCGACGGCGGCGATCACGTCGAGAACCACCGCACGCCGGTGCTCTTCGTCTCGCCGTGGGTGAAGCACGGCTACGTGAGCAAGCAGCACGTCGACGTGAGCTCGGTGCACAAGATCTTCGCGCACGTCTTCGGCATCCCATACCCCAACGAGATCGTCGCGAACGCCGCGCTGCCGCTCGACCTCTTCACGTCGACGCCCGACTACACGCCGTTCACCCACGAGCCGCGCCAGTGGCCGCTCTCGTGCGGGGTAGAGCCGTCGGTCAATCTCGCCGAGGGCGCCCTCAGCGCCTCGTGGGGCGACGTGGACGACGTCGACGAGCAGCCGGGCCTCGGCGACCAGGTGTGGCGCGCGATGCGCGGCCTGCCCGCGACCGCGGTGACCCCCACGATGCAGCGCCAGATGGACGAGTCAGCGCGCCTCGTACGGGGCCGGGTCCACGTGAATCATGTGAAGTGAGGCCAGCTTCTCGTCGAACGCCTCGCGCAGCTGGGCGAAGCCGAGGCGGTCGCGCCGCGAGAGGTCCGAGAGCTCCTGCGGGTCGCGCGCCAGGTCGTAGAGGAGGAAGACGGGCCCGCCCTCGCTCATGAGCTTCATGCCCGGCGTGGTGCCGTGGATGAGGGCGCGGTGCTGCGAGACGTTCGGCCCCGCGGGCATGTCGCAGTAGATGTCGCGCTCGTCCATCGACTGCGGGTCGGGGTTCAGGATGGCGGCCGCCGTGCTCTCGCCCGAGAACTGCCCGTCCGGCGGTTGCGGGATGCCCATCAGGTCGAGCACCGTCGGCGCCAGGTCGATGAGACTGCGCTTCACGGGCACGCGGTGCGGCTTGACGCCCGGCACGTAGATGACGAGCGGCACGTGCACGAGCACGTCCCAGAGATCGACGCCGTGCCAGCTCATCCCGTGCTCGTCGAACGCTTCCCCGTGGTCGGCCGTCACGACGATCGCGGTCTTCTTGCCCCACGCCTGCGAGTCGATGAAGTCGAAGACGCGCCCCAGGTGCTTGTCGGTGAACCAGACCTCGCCGTCGTACGCCGGCTTCGACCAGTGCGTCGCGTTCTTGCGGAAGTCGGGTGCCCCGGCGTGCGGCACGTAGAGCGCGTGCGGGTCGAAGTAGTGCGCCCAGAGGAAGAAGCGCCGCGAGACGTTCGCCGGGTCCGAGAGGAGCCGGATGACCGCGTCGCTGATGTTGTCGGAGGTGACCGACGAGTCGACGTCGCCCGACGAGTTGTCCGGCATCGCCGACATGTCCCAGATGTCCATGCCCTGCGCGAGCCCGTACTTCGGCTTGAAGTACCAGTGCGACACGACGCCCATCGTGTGGAAGCCCGCGTCCTGCAGGCGCTCGGCGAGGAACTTGTTCTCGGGGAAGTACGTGTCGAAGTGCGCGCCGTCGCGGTACGTCTCGCTCGGGTACTTGCCGATCATCGTCGGGCCGACGCTCTTGCCCGTGTACGACGCGAGCGAGTACGCGTGGTCGAACACCGCGGCGCGCGCGGCGAGCGCGTCGAGGTTCGGCGAGATCGGCCGGTCGTAGCCCATGAACCCGAGGTCGGCGCGAAGCGTGTCGACCGTGATGAGCACGAGGTTCAGGTCCGTGGGCACGCCGTTGTGCGCGACGGGCGCGGGCGGCGGCGTCGCCGGGTGGGACGGGCGCGGCCTGGGCAGGTCGGAGCCCGAGCAGTCCTCGTCGATGCCGTTGCCGGGGATGTCGTTCGCGAACGGCGAGCGCGTCGGGTCGTAGTCGTCGCAGTCGCCGCCGCCGAAGAGACGCGATGCTCCGTCCTTGTCGTGATCCGTCGCGCGCCGCGCGAGCGCCAGGCCGATGCGCCCGAGGGGGGCGCCGAGCTCGATGACGCGCGCCGCCTCGGGGTCCATCTCGAGGGCGTGCGCCTGGTGCACGACGAGCCCCCAGCTGGCCGCGACGATGAGCGCCGCGGCGAAGACGCGTCCCCATCGACCCTCGCGCGAGAGACGCTCGCCGACCGCGGCGCCCGCGGCGACGACCATGAGGGCGAAGAGCGGACGCAGGTCGAGCTCGTGGCGCGCGAGGACGCCGAGGATCGCCAGCGGCGTGTGCCCACCGCCGCTCTCGTCACCGATGCGCGTGCCCGCGGCCAGGCACGCGAGGGCGAAGGACGCGCCGCAGATGCCCGACACGACAGGACCGACCTGCGCCGTCACCGTGCGCGCCGCCACCGGGACCGTGGCGAACATCGCGCAGCACGCGATCGCCAGCGCGAGCACCGACGTCGCGGCCATCGCGGCGCCCGCCGCCGCCGGCGCCGCGCCGTGCGCCAGGACGGATCGCGCGGCGTGCGCGCTCGCCACGACCCACACGAGCGCCGCCGTCGGCGCCAGCAGCATCACCGCCGCCCACCGCGCACGGCGTTCGCCCTCGAGCACGCGGATGCGGGCGCGCACCGCCCAGAACCCCCAGCGACGGCGCGGGTCGAGCAGCAGCCCCGCGGTGCCGACGAGCGCGCCGACGACGCTCGCGATGGGCACGAGGACGGCCTCGTCGCCGACGATGATCTGCCGGATCGGCAACTGCCAGTCATTCGCCGCGTTCAGCGCCTCGTACGCCGCGACCAGCCACGCGACGAGCACGGCGGCGGCGACGGCGAGCAGGGGGCGGGAGAGCCAGCCTCGTACCACGGCTCCTCACTGCGACGCGGGCGCGTCCGCCTTCACGTCGATCTCCTTGAGCGTCGCCCGCTTCGCCTGGAGCGCCTCCACCATCGGGGCGAGCTCCGTCTTGTCTCCTGCGAGGTCCTCGTGCTCGCCCGGGTCCGCCGCCAGGTCGTACAGCTGGTACTGCCGGCCGCCGAAGTTCACGAGCTTCTTGCCCGGCGTCGCGCCGTGGATGATGCCGCGGCGCATGTGCGTGTACGGCCCGTCGGGCATGTCGAGGTACACGTCGCGCTCGGCGTACGCGTCCCCGGGTTTGGCGAGCAGATCGGCGAGCATGCTCTGCCCCGAGAGCTCCCCGGGCTTCGCCTGCACGCGGAGCAGGTCGAGGATCGTCGGCACGATGTCGACGGCGCTGCGCTTGACCGGCACGCGATGCGCCTGGACGCCCGGCACGCGGAAGACGAGCGGGATGCGCATGAGCGGCTCCCAGATCTCCCAGCCGTGCTGGAAGTTGATCCCGTGCTCGCCGAGCGCCTCGCCGTGATCGGCCGTGACGACCACCACGGTGTCCTTCCACCACGGCTGGGCGCGCGCGTAGTCGAGCAGCCGCCCGAGTTGCTGGTCGGTGAACCAGACCTCGCCGTCGTACGCCGCGTGCATGCGCCAGCCCTGGGGATGCGCGGGATCGGTGAAGTCGGGCGCGCCGTCGTGCGCGACGTACTGCAGGTGCGGGTCGAAGTAGTGGACCCAGAGGAAGAAGTGGCCGGACCCGGCGTTGCCCTCGAGCAGACGCTCGGCGGCGTCGGTGAGCTGGCGGCTCGTGCTCGTCGTGTCGGTGTCCGTCTGCCCCGCCGACGGCACGGCGGACAGATCGAAGGTGTCGAACCCCTGCGTCACGCCGAAGCGCTCCTTGAAGTACCAGTGCGACGCGGCGCCCATCGTGCGCAGGCCGGCGTCGTGCAGGCGCTCGGCGAGGAACGTGTTCCCGGGCGCGTACGTGTTGAAGTGGCCGCCGTCGCGAAGCGTCTCGCTCGGGTAGCGGCCGATGAGCATCGGGGCGAGCGCCTTGCCGGTGTACGAGGCCATCGCGTACGCGCGGTCGAAGACGACCGACTCGGCGGCGAGCGCGTCGAGGTTCGGCGTCGTCGGCCGGTCGTAGCCGAGGAAGCCGCACTCGCCCGCCCGCAGCGTGTCGACCGTCACGAGGATCACGTTGAGGTCGCGCTCGAGCGACGGCGGGCGCGCCGGCCCCTCCGCCGGGGCGGCCGCGCCAGCCGAGGTGGTCGCGGCGGGCGTGGGGACCGGCATGTCGGCGCCCGAGCAGTCCTCGTCGATGCCGTTGCCGGCGACGTCGATCGCGAGCGGCGAGATGCGCGGGTCGCGATCGTTGCAGTCGCCGCCGCCGAAGAGCGCCGAGGCGCCGTCGTGGTCGCGGTCGGTCGCCTTGCGCACGAGCGCGAGGGCCGAGTGCCCGAGCGGCGCGTGGCGCTCGATGGCGCGGGCGACGGCCTCGTCGTCGTTCAGCGCGTGGGCCTCGCGCGCCGTGACGAGCACCGGGGCCACGACGAGCGCCAGGGCGACGACGAGCGGCAGCGGGCGCGCCGGCCGGCCCGACAGCGCGAGCGGCCCTATCCACGCGCACACGGCGATCGCCACGAGATCGACGATCGGGCGCAGATCGAGCTCGTTCCGCTTCAGCACGCCGAGGATCGCCAGCGGCCCCGCGCCCTCGCCGCCCGTGTCGCCCATCGTGACGCCGAGCGCGACGACGCCGACGCCCAGCACGAGCCCGAGCCCGCCGGTCGTCGCGGGATCGATGGCGCGCGGCCAGCGCGACGCGGCCGACGCGAGCCCCCGGCGCATCGACGGGAGGACCGCGAGCGCCAGCGCGGAGAACGCGAGGAGCCACGCGACCGAGGACACGGCCAGCGCGCCACCGGCGGCGAGCGGCGCCCCGTCGGCCAGGGCGCGCCGCGCGACCTGCGCCGTGGTCACGAGCCACGTGGTGGCCCCGACGCCCGTGAGAAACGCGAGGGCCGCCGTGCGCGATCGCGCGAGCACCGGCTCGGCGCGCGCCGCCGCGATGCGCTCCGACGGCGCGAGCGGCCGTCCCGGCTCGAGGAAGAGCGAGGCCGCGGCGACCGCGACGCCGATGGCCAGCGCGATGGGCGCGAGCACCCCGATCTCGGCCAGCACGACCGCGCCGAGCGCCGGCGGGTGCGACCCTTCCACGGCGGCGGCCGCCTCGCGCCCCTCGACGAGGGACACGGCGAGCGCCCCGAAGGCGGCGCCCATCAGCGCGAAGACGATGCGGCCGAATGCGCGAGACACGGGACTCTTGTGTCTATCACGTCAGCCCTTCTTCGACCCCGAAGCGCGCGCCATCGGATGGGCCGCGTCGTACACGCGCATGAGCTGCTCGACCGACACGTGCGTGTAACGCTGCGTCGTCGTCAGCGACGCGTGCCCCAGCAGCTCCTGGATGGCGCGCAGATCGGCGCCGCCGTCGAGCATGTGCGTCGCGCAGGTGTGCCGGAGCGCGTGCGGGTGCAGGTCGGCCCGCCCCGCGCCGAGCGCGCCGTACTTGTGCACCACCTTCTCGATCTCGCGCCGGTGCATGCGCTTGCCGCGCACGCCGAGGAACACCGCGCGCACGTCCGCCGGACCGCTTCGGGCGCCGACGAACGCCGGGCGCGCCTCGAGCCACCGCCCGAGCGCTTCGACGCACGCCCCCCCGAGGGGCACGACGCGCTCCTTGCGCCCCTTGCCGACGACGCGCGCCGTCGCCGATCGCAGGTCGACCGCGTCGACGTCGAGCCCGCACGCCTCGCTCACGCGCAGCCCCGAGCCGTAGAGCAGCTCGAGGATCGCGCGGTCGCGCAGGCCGACGGGCGCCTCGCCGTCGGCGGACTCCATGACCTGCTTCGCGGCGTCGACCGAGAGCAACGTCGGCAGCCCGCGCCGCACCTTGGGCGTCGCCAGCTCGTCGGCGGGGCACGTGGCGACGATCCCCCGCTTGCGCATCCAGCGCATCCACGTGCGCGCCGCGGCCACCTTGCGCGCGACGGAGCTGGCGGCGTGCTTTCGCGCGAGCGTCCCCAGCCACCCGCGCAGCAGGTACACGTCGATGGCGCGCACGTCCTCGAGCACCCGCGGCGCCCGCTCCTCGGCGAACGCGCGCAGCCCCTTCAGGTCGTCCCCGTACGCCTCCACCGTCCGCGGCGACGCCCGCTTCTCGGACTCCAGGTACACGAGGAACTTGGCAATCGACTCCTCGAGGCGCACGTCTCATGCGGCTAACACGTGGGGCGCGAGCGGGGCCAGAATCCGGGGCCCGGTGCCGCGAGGCGAGAGGCGACGCCACAGGTCGACGAGTAAGAGTTTGAAGAAGATCAGAAGATCAAAAGATCAAGAAGGCTTGGTTGTGGATTCTGGAGGGGCACACCACCCACACCCCTTCTTGAACTTTTGATCTTCTTGATCTTCTTCGAACTCTTGCTTGTCTCACTGGCGCGTCGCCCTCAGTCGGCGGCGTACATGGCCTCGATGGCGTGGGCGTACTTCTCGTGGATGACGCGGCGCTTGAGCTTCATGGTGGGGGTGAGCTCGCCGCTGGCGGGGGTCCACTCGTCGGCGAGGACCGTGTGGCGCTTGATCTGCTCGACGCGCGAGAAGTGCTCGTTCGCGGCGGCCACGGCGCGGTCGATCTCGGCGAGGACCTCGGGGTGCGAGGCGAGCTCGCGCACACCCGTCGCCGTGATGCCGCGGGCGCGTGCCCACGCAGGCGCCACCTCCGGATCGAGGACCACGAGCGCCGTGATGAACGCACGCCGGTCGCCCACGGCCATCGCCTGGCCCACCAGAGGGTGACGCACGAGCGCCGCCTCGAGGTTCGCGGGCGAGATGTTCTTGCCCCCCGCCGTGATGATGAGCTCCTTCTTGCGGTCGACGATGGCGACGTAGCCCTCGTCGTCGATGGTCGCGATGTCCCCGGTATGCAGCCAGCCGTCGCCGTCGACGGCCTCCGCGGTCTTCTCGGGTTCCTTGTAGTAGCCCTTCATCACGTTCGGCGCGCGGTAGAGCAGCTCGCCGTCGTCCGCGATGCGCAGCTCGACGCCCGGCATGGCGCGCCCCACCTTGCCGATGCGCGCGTGGCCAATCGGATGCGCCGTGCCGACGCACGCGAGCTCGCTCATGCCCCACACCTCGTAGATGGCGACGCCGAGTGCGTGGAAGAACTCGAGCACCTCGCGCGACGACGGCGCCGCCCCCGCCGCCGCCCGCTCGACCCGATCGAGGCCGATCTTCGCGCGGATCGCCTCGAAGACCGGCGCGACGGCGGTGAGCCTCGCGGCCAGGTCCGCGGGCACCGGCTTGCCGGCCTGCTCGAGGCGCACGCGCTCGACCCCGGCGGCGATCGCCGCGCGCACGAGCGTCCGCCTCGACTCGTCGGGGTCCGCCGCGATGCCCGCCTGGATGCCGGCGTGGAGCTTCTCCCAGACGCGCGGGACGCCGACGAAGCGCGTCGGCCGCACCTCCCGCAGGATCTCGAGCAGCTTGGTCGGGTCGGGGCAGAAGGTCGTCGTCCAGCCGTGCACGAGCCCGAGCCAGTGCGACCCGGTGCGCTCCGCCGCGTGCGCGAGCGGCAGATAGGAGATGGTGTGGCCTCCCGCCTCGAGGTGCTCGAGGCGGGCGTAGGCCTCGAACATCCAGAAGAGCGCCCGGTGCGTGTCCATGACGCCCTTGGGCGGTCCGGTCGTGCCCGACGTGTAGACGAGCGTCGCCAGGTCGTCGGGCTGCACGGCCCGCCACGACGCTTCGAACGCCCCGTCGTCGTCCGCCGCCAGCTTCGCCCCGCGCGCCTCGAGATCGCACCAGGCGAGCGCGTTCTCCCCGGCCGCCGCCTCGGGCTCGACGACCACGAGGTACTTCAGCTTCGGCAGCTGCGTGCTCACCTCGCGGAAGCGCGCGAGGAACGCGCCGTCCTCCACGATGGCGACCTTCGCCTCGCAGTGCCCTGCGACGTACGCGATCTGCTCGGGCGACAGCGTGTTGTAGAGGCTCACGGGCGTCGCCCCTGCGTGGAGGATCGCGAGGTCCGCGATGACGTGCTCCGGCCGGTTGCGCGTCTGGATCACCGCAAAGTCGCCCCGACCCAGGCCGAGCTCCCGCAGCGCGAGGGTCATCGCGCGCACCTTCTCGCGGTACTGGCCCCACGTGAGGCCCTGCCACGCGCCGCTCGCGTCCTTCCACCGGAGCGCGGGCGCGTCCGCGTGCTTCGCGACCGTGTCGGCGAACGCCGAGCAGAGGGTGCGCCCGGCGATGGCGCGATCCATCTCCTCCCGAAGCGTCCGCAGCTCCGCCCCCATCGCCTCCGAGGGATACCACGCTACCCTCGTGGGCGGTGCCGGGTTCGCGTCGACTGCTCAGGCGTGTCTGGTCGGGGACGAAGCGCCTCTGGGAGCGCGCGAAGCGGGAGCACTCGACGCCGCGCGAGGTCGGGTGGTCGGTGGGCGTCGGGGTCTTCTCCGGGTGCACGCCGTTCCTCGGGCTCCACATGTGGATCGCCGTGGGCCTCGCGAGCCTCTTCCGGCTCAATCGACTCTGGGCGTTCCTCGGCTCGCGGGTCTCGTCCAACGTGCTGTTCGCGTGGATCGCCTTCGTCGAGATCGAGGGCGCGCACCGGTTGCGCACCGGCGTATGGGCGCCACTCGCGCCGCGCGAGGCCCTGACCCACGGGCGGGAGCTGCTTCACGACTGGCTTGTCGGGGCAGCCCTCGTCGGCGCGCTGCTGGGCGCCGCGCTCGGCTTTCTGGCCTACGGGGCGGCGAGGGCGAGAGCTAGCGGGCGCACGCCCGCCGCACCTCTTCCACCGTCTTCGGGATCCCGGCCGTCAGCACCTCCGGCGCCCCCGGGGTGACGAGCACGTCGTCCTCGATGCGGACGCCGATGCCGCGCCACTCGGGCGCGACCTTCTCGTCCTCCGGCGAGATGTAGATGCCCGGCTCCACGGTGAGCACCATGCCCGGCTCGAGCGGGCGCGGCTTGCCGGCGTCGTAGTACGCGCCGACGTCGTGCACATCCATCCCCAGCCAGTGGCTGGTGCGGTGCATGAAGAGCCTCTTGTAACCCTCGGTTTCGATGAGCTTGTCCACGTCGCCCTGCAGGAGCCCCAGGCGCACCAGGCCGGCCGTGATCACGCGCACGCACCCCTGATGAATCGCGTCGAGCGTCGTCCCCGGGCGCGAGGCGGCGATTCCCTGGACCTGCGCCTCCAGCACCAGCTCGTAAATGGCCTGCTGCTCTCGTGAAAAGTCGCGGCCCACGGGGAACGTCCGCGTGACGTCGCTCGCGTAGTACCCGTACTCGCAGCCGGCATCGATGAGCAGCAGCTCCCCCGTGTCGATGCGCCGGTCGTTGCGCCGGTAGTGGAGGACGCACGCGTTCGGGCCCGAGCCGACGATGCTCCCGTACGCCGGCCGCTCCGACCCGTGGCGGCGGAAGGTGTCGAGCAGCAGCGCTTCCACCTCGTACTCGTGCATCCCGGGGCGGGCGCGGCCCATCGCCAGCTCGTGCGCCTCGCGCGTGATCTTCGCGGCGGCGCGCATCGTGTCGACCTCGCCCGCCGTCTTGCGCAGGCGCATCTCGTGGAGGATGGCCCCCGGGTCCACGATTTCCTGCGGCGCCGTCACCCCCGTGCGCTGCTTGCCGCGCACGCGATCGATGGCGCCGAGGAGCCGCTCGTCGAAGCGGCGGTCGGCCCCGAGCCGGTAGTACACGCGCTTCTTGTTCTGCAGGTACTCCGGCAGCTTGTCGGCGAGGTCCTTGACGACGAACGCTTCGTCGGCCCCGTAGCGCTGCTTGGCCCCGTCCACGCCGGCGCGCGGCCCGTCCCACACTTCGCGGTCGCGGTCGCGCGGGCGGACGAACAGGATGAGCTTGCGCGTCCCCGCGTCGAGCACCGCGACGCTCTCGGGCTCGTCGAAGCCCGTGAGGTAGAAGAAGTCCGAGTCCTGGCGGTACTCGTGCTCCACGTCGTTGTTGCGCGGGAAGACGGGGGCGGCGGGCAGGACCGCGACCGCCAGGGGACCGGCGGCGGCGACCATCGCGTCCAGGAAAGCGTTGCGCCTGCGGGTGAAGGTGTCCGCGTGGAACTCGCACATGGCTGACGGGAACCTCAGGGCTTTTCTGGCGGATCCTCGGCCCCGCCGCAAGGCTCAATGCGTCTCTGACGATCTCTACGAAGAGTTGGCCCAGCCGGTTGCGGTGCGGAACGATGCGCACATGGTCGCCACCGAGGATCGCCGCCAGAAGCGGAGCGAGGACCCGCTCGTCGCCCTGCACTACCAGCTCGCCCATGCCCGCAAGGAGGGGAAGCTCGACGCCATCGTGGTCGCCGACGACTCAGGCGTGGTGGTGGCCGGGGCAGGCTCGTGGGCGGCGTGCGAGGAGCTCGCGGCGTACGCCCCGCTCCTGGCGCAAGGCGTCTGGAGCGAGCCGGGGGCCGCCGGGCGCTCGCGCATGGCCGAGCTGAGCACCGAGGTGGACGTGCAACCGGTCGACGTCGAGGGACAGACGGTCCTTCTCTGCGCGCGCGGCGGGATGCTCCGGGCATCCGCGATGGAGCGCGCGGCGGGCGGGATCGCCCGCATCCTGAAGCGCGCGGCCTGAGCCGGCGCGGCCGTCTTTCCGGGCAGGGACCGGGGCGGAGCCCGTGGCTTATGATCGGGCGCGGCGTCCATCGCCGTCGTCCGCATGCAGTCGCCTCCCCCGAGCTCTCCCACGACGCCCAGCGTCCGCGCGCGGCACCTGCAGCGGTGGCTGAAGAACGTCGCGCACGAGGAAGACCCGTGGCGCGGGCGCTTCTTCGCGGCGCTGTCGTCCGACGTGCGGGAGGCCATCGAGGGCGCGATGCCCGAGGTGTGGCTGCCCATGGCGCACCACGTCCTGTTCGCTGACCTGATGGCCGACGCGTTCGGCCCCGCGCGCGCGCACGACTACTACCGCCGCGACTTCGTGGCGTCGCTGCGCCGGCCGCCGTTCGCGTCGCTCGTGAAGACCGGGGCCCGCGTGCTGGGGATCACGCCGGCGGGGTTCCTCCGCTGGTCAGGCCGCGTGTACCAGGCGGTCTTCCGGGCGGCGGGCACGGCGGAGGGCGAGGTGCTCGGGCCGGGGCACGGGAGGCTCTCGTACGTGGGGTTGCCGCCCATGTGCACCGCGTCGGACCCGTGGCTCGACTCGGCGCAGGGGTCGCTCTACGGGATGTACGACTTCCTCGGGACGCGCGGGGGCGTGGTGCGCCTCGACAAGAGCCGCCGCGCCGAGGGACGGCTGGACCTCGAGCTGGAGTGGACCCCTTAGGGGGGCGGAAGGCGGGCGCCTTCTTCCGGAAGACGGTCGCCTTCCCCCGGAAGGCGGTCGTGTGCAGCAGGAAAATGGTCGCCTTCCGAGGGAAGGCGCTCGTTTGCACCGCGAAGATGACCGCCTTCCGCCGTCGCGCGACCGCCTTCGCCGGGAAGGCGACCGCCTTCTCGCGGAAGGCGCACGCCTTCCGGTGGAAGGCGGTGTCCTTCCGGCGGAAGGCGCACGCTCGGCAGCGGAAGGCGCACGCCTTCCGGCTGCAAACGGTCGCCTTCCGGGGGGAGATCAGCTCCCGAGGACTTCGCGGGCGCGCTCTTCGTCCTTCGTGGCAACCTGGACCCGCACCCCGCCCGACACGGGCGTCAGGAACGGCATCACCCCGGCCGTCTGCGCGTCGATGACGAAGGCGCGGATGCCCTCGCTCTCCAGGCGCTCCTTCGCGAGCTGCGCCTCCGCCACATCCGGGAACGACGCGACCGTCACGAGGTCGGGAGCCTCTGTAGCCATGTGCGTCAGGGGACGCTATCACACCACCCATGAGCGACAACGACCGCCGGCGACGCCTCGACAGCGTGATCCCGGAGCTCATCAAGCGGGCGGTCGAAATCGGCGTCGAGAAAGCGGTCGAGGCGCCCGACAACCTCAAGGAGTTCGTCGGCGGATTGAAGCTGCCGCGCGAGGTGGCCGGCTACATCCTGGCGCAGGTCGAGGAGACCAAGAATGGGCTCTTCCGCGTCGTCGCCAAGGAGATCCGCGAGTTCCTGGAGCACACGAACCTCGGCAGCGAGATGCAGAAGGCGCTGACCACGGTGCAGTTCGAGATCAACACGACCATCCGCTTCAAGCCGAACGATGCGGTGGGGGGAGCCGAGGGCGAGCCGGCGAAGATGCCGAAGCCCGAGGTGAAGGCGGACGTGCACTTGAAGCGCGATGAACGTCCGGCACGCGAACGCCGGCGAAAAGGCGAGTAGAGTCTCCCCCGAATGCCCAAGCCCCTCCGCGTCGCGGGCGAGGTCGACAGCTGGTGCACCAAGTGTCGGCTCGTCCTCAACCACCGAATCGTCTCGATGAAGGAAGGCAAGGCCTACCAGGTCGAGTGCCTGACCTGCCGCGCCACGCATCTGTGGCGGGCCCACCCGCCCGGTGAACGACCGGCCGCGTCGGGCGGCGGGGGCGCGTCGCGCACCGCGTCGTCGTCGAACAGCGGGCCCAAGTCGACCCGCGTCACCGCCGCGATGCGCCAGGAACAGCTGTGGGAAAAGGCGATCGCGGGCCGCGGCGTCCACGATTTCAAGCCGTACAACGTCACCGCGCTGTTCAAGGAGGGGGACCTGGTGCGTCACAAGAAGTTCGGCGACGGCGTCGTGACGCGCGTCGTCGACGCGCACAAGGTCGAGGTCCTCTTCAAGGACGAGGCGAAGACGCTCGCACAAGGGATGACCTGATCCGTTGCGTCCGCACGCTCGCCAGAGTTCGGACGCAAACAATCAACGCCCAGCGTTTGACCAATCGCGAAAGCGGTGTCGATACTGCTTCATCGCGAGAGGGCGGGCGTGCATAGCTGGAAATCCTGCGTAGTCGGCGGGCTTTGTGTGGCGGCGAGCCTCGGTGGTGCAGCACGCGCCGACACACCCGCCACGGCCGGTTCGCCCCTCGCCGGGGGGGCCTCGTCCCTCGCCGCGGCGGCCCCAAGCGCTGACGTCCGCATCGCGCTCTCGCCCGACGGGCACTTGGGGGCGTTCCTGGTGGAGGGGCCGTTCGAGCGCGGCAAGGTGCCGGACGAGACGCAGCTCTCCCCTCGCCTCGCCGACCCCTGGCGCCTGGTCGCGGCCGACGGCGGAATCGTCGACCTCGCCGAGGCGCTCGACGCGCAAGGCCGCGACCGGTTCGCCTACGCCGCGGGGGTGCTGCACGTCGAGCACGCCGGGCGGCACACGCTGCTCCTGGGCGCCGACGACGGCGCCGCGGTGATCCTCGACGGCAAGCGCATCTACGACCGCGACGTGGGGCGGCCGCAGCGCGACGACGACGACCTCGTGCCGCTCGATCTCGCCGCGGGCGATCACTCGCTGGTGCTGGCGCTGCACAACCATGGCGGCGCGTGGAGCTTCCGCGCGCGGCTGCTCGACGCGCAGCTCGATCCGCCGCAGGGCGCGGCGTGGGTGCTCCCGGGGACGACCGCCGACGACGCGCGCGCCCTCGCGGCGCGCCTGCCCGCGGTGACGCTGGACCGCGGCCTGGGCGCCGACGGCTACCGGCCGGTGCTCACGGTGCGTTATCCGCAGGGCGCGCCGCGCGGGGTGCTCCTGCCGGTCCACGCGCGCCTCGCGCGCTCCGCCGGCACCGGCGCTCCGCTCTTCGACGTGGACGCGGGCGACGTCCCGCTGACCGATCGCGGCGTGCAACCGCTGACGGTGGCCCTCCCGCACCTCGCGGGCGACGAGGTGGAGGACGACGACTGGACCGTGCACGTCGACGTCGCCGGCCGCGGGTTCGACCTGCCCTTCCACCCGCGTCGCGCCGTGCGCGAGGCCGTCGCCCGCGCCGACCGGGCGCTCCGGGTGATGGGAGACGACAGCGTCGAGCACCTGCGCGATCGTCTCGCGGCCTTCGTGAACAAGGGCGACGGCGACACCGAGGCGCAGACGGACGACGCGCGCGAGCTCGACGAGCTGGCGGCGACGCTCGAGGACAAGCGCGACCCGTGGGCGGGCGTCACGGGGGCGATGCGCCGCGCGTACCGCTCGCCCCTCGACGGCAAGCTCGACGAGTTCGCCCTCTACGTGCCCCCGGGCATCGAGCCGGGCCGCAAGCTCCCGCTCATCGTCGCGCTGCACGGCATGAACGGTCGCCCGATGGAGATGATCATGTGGCTCTTCGGCCACGACGATCCGGCGCGCGACGGCAACTGGGAGGACCGCCACCCGCGGCGCGATCTGGAGCGGCTGGACGCCATCGTCGTCGCGCCCGACGGGTACTTCAACACGATGTACCGCGACATCGGCGAGGAGGACGTGATGCGCGTGACCGACTGGGTCATGTCGCACTACCCCGTCGACGCGTCGCGCGTGACCATCACGGGCCCGTCGATGGGCGGCATCGGCACCGCCGCGTGCGCGCTGCACCACCCGGACCGCTTCGCCGCGGCCGAGCCCCTCTGCGGCTACCACAGCTACTTGATACGCGGCGACATCGGCAACGCGCGCATGCGCCCGTGGGAGCGGTTCATCGCCGAGCAGCGGAGCAACGTGATGTGGGCCGAGAACGGCCTCTACATCCCGATGTTCGTCATGCACGGCACCAAGGACCTGCCCGAGGAGAACAGCGGGGTCCTCATCGACCGGTACAACGAGCTGCACTACGCGATGAAGGACGAGCACCCTGAGCTCGGCCACAACGTGTGGCAGACGACGTACGAGGACCTCAAGGGCGCGCGCTGGCTTCTCTGGCACCAGCGCCCGATCAACCCGCGGGCCATCCGCTTCAAGACGGCGCGCACGCGCTGGGCCGACGACGCCTGGGTCCACGTGCGCGAGATGGAGTCGCCGGACGGCTGGGGCGAGATCATCGCGCGCATCGACAAGGGGAACGTGATCTTCGCGTCGACGCACGGCCTCGAGGACGTGCTGCTCGACCGCAACCCCGAGCGCATCGACGACGGCGCCCCGGTGAGCGTGCACGTGGACGGCGTGAATCTCTCGTTCCAGGCGGGCGAGCCGCTCGAGATGCACAAGGACGGCGGCACCTGGCACGCCGGGGCGGCGGTGCACGCGGGGGCGTACAAGCACGGCGAGGTGGCAGGACCCATTCGCGACGTGTTCCACGAGCCGCTGCTCTTCGTGTGGGGCGCGAGCGATCCGGCGCAGGCGCGCGCCAACGAGGAGACGGCGCGCGGATGGGCGCACGTGCGCTGGGGCGTGCGGGTCGACTACCCCATCATGAGCGACACCGAGTTTCTCGCACGCGGCGAGTCGATCGCGAACGACCGCGCCCTCTTCCTCGTGGGCAACGCGCGGTCCAACCGCCTGGTGCGCGAGCTCGAGCCGTCGTTCCCCATCCGCATCGAGGGTGACGACGTGGTCGTGGGCGACAAGCGCGTCGCGCCGAAGGACGGGACCGCTGGAAGCGACACGTCGCAGCTCGGCGTCGCCTTCATCCGGCCCAACCCGCGCAGGCCGGATCGCTACGTCGTGGTCGTCGAGGGCGTCGGCCCCCTCGGCACGTGGCGCTCGCTCTCGCTGCCGGACATGCTGCCCGACTGGATCGTCTACGACGACGACATCGCCCCGGCGCGCGGGTTGCTCCTCCTGGGTGCGGGCACACCCCGCGCCGGCGGCATGTTCACGAACGACTGGGCCCTCTCGCCCGGGTGAGCCCATAATGAAGACAGCATGCGTCTGTCCGGGCGGCTCGCCGTCGCACTGCTCTCGGTGATGGGCGTGGTGGGCGCCTGTTCCAGCTCCTCGTCGCAGTCGGGGGGCGGATGGCCGGACTCCAGCGTCGGAGGCGGCGACGACGCGACCCTCGAGGGCGGCGACGACACCGGAAGCGCCGATGCACCCGCCGGGGACGGCAGCGTCCCGGTGTGCCCCTGCGGCGCCGCGTTCAAGACGTGCCCCGCGACCCGCCCCTGCGTCACCGGCGTGGCGACCACGCCGTCTTGCGCCGGCCAGGTCTGCTGCGGCCCCGCGAGCGCTTGCGACGGCGGCGCCGACGCCGGAGATGCAACGGCTCCGCCGAAAGACTCCGGAGCCCGCGACGCCGCACACGACGGCGCGAAGGACGCTGCGAGCGACGCCAAGAAAGACTGAGCGTGCGGCCATCGCGAAGACGGGCCGGCTCGGCCCTTCCCCGTCGCCATGTCATGTCATGTTATGTGACATAGCCGTCGCGCCGAGAAAGCCTCCCCCGCCGGCGCGCCACCGGTACGCTCCGACGCTCACCAGCCGCGGCGGCCCTTGACGCGGTAGCTCCGCTCGTCGCCGCGGGCGCCGATGCCGCCGCTGGAGCCCGTGGTGCGCGAGCGCCCTCCCCGGCCGCCGACCTCGCCGCGCGGTCCCTCGTCGTGGTCGCGCTGCCCGCGGCCGCCGCTCGAGCCGCGCTGCACGCCGCCGCCCCAGTCCTCGTGCACGCCGAGGTCGCGGCGCGCGGGCGATCCTCCGCCGTAACGCGGATGCCCCGCGTGCACGCTGCGCGCGGGTGGCGGTGCCTCCGGCGGGGAGACGATGCGCCTCGGGACGCCGTACTCGCCCTTGATGTCGCGCAGCTCGTCGGGCGTGAGGTAGCGCCAGCCGCCCGGCCGCAGGCCCTCGCTCGTGATCCCGGCGAACGACACGCGCGAGAGACGCATCACGCGGAAGCCCGTCGCGTCTCCCATGCGGCGCACCTGCTGGTTGCGCCCCTCGGTGATGGTCAGCTCGAACCAGGTCTTGCCCGCCTCGTGCCGCAGGAGCTTCGCGCGCGCCGGCAACGTCTTGCCGTCCGGGAGCTCCACCCCCTTGCGCCAGCGGTCGAGATCCTTCGTCTCCATCTCGCCGAGCACCTTGACGACGTAGGTCTTCGGCACCGCCTTCTTCGGGTGCAGGAGGCCCATCGAGAAGTCCCCGTCGTTCGTCGCGAGCAGCACGCCGCTCGTGGCGAAGTCGAGGCGGCCCACGGGGTAGACGCGTCCCGGCACCGGCGCGAGGATCTCCTTCACGCTGGGCCGGCCCTGCGGGTCGCTCATCGTCGAGACGACGTTCTTGGGCTTGTTGAGGACCACGTACACGAGGTCCTCGGCGACGACCCGCTCGCCGTCCACCTCCACGCGGCTCCGGCGCGGGTCGACCTTCGTCCCCAGCTCGGTGACCACGCGCCCGTCCACGCGCACGCGCCCGGCGGCGATGAGCTGCTCGGCCGCCCGCCTCGACGCGACGCCCGCCCGGGCCAGGACCTTCTGCAGCCGCTCGCTTTGCATCCGGCGCCTATTACCGTAAAGAGAGCAACGATGCGACGCGTGGAGAAACCCTGGGGCTACGAGATCGTGTGGGCCGAGACCGACCGGTACGTCGGCAAGATCCTCCACATCACCGCGGGGCAGAAGCTCTCGCGCCAGTACCACCGCAAGAAGGACGAGACGTTCCTCGTCGAGGCGGGCGAGATGGACCTCGAGATCGGCGAGGGCGAAGCGCGGCGCGTGCTCCACATGCGCAAGGGCGACTCGTTCCACTGCGCCCCGGGCACGGTGCACCGCATGGTCGCGGTGAAAGACGTGGACGTCATCGAAGTGTCGACGCCGGAGCTCGACGACGTCGTGCGCCTCGAGGACGACTACGGCCGCGAGGGCACGAGCAAGCCCTGACCGCTACTTCTTCTTTTTCTTGCCGCCGCCTTCCGGCGCGCCGCCGTCGGTCACCTGCCCCGACGTGCCGACGGTCACTGGAGACAGGCCGTTGTTCGCCGGCCCCGCGACCCCTCCGTCGACGACCTCGACGACGGTCTGCGCTTCCTCCTGCGCCATGAGCTGCGTGTCCCGGTCCCAGCGGTCGACGTGGCCGTCGCACGTCGAGTCGTTGCCGACGCGCTCGAGCCGGTTCTTGTAGTAGATCTCCCACACGTCGGGCTTGCCGCTCGGGCAGTGCGTGTTGCGCCGGATGCGCGAGAGCTCGCCGTCCATGTAGAACTTCCACACGTTCGGGCGGCCCGCGGACATGGTCGTGTCCATGTCCTCCTCGGCGATGCGTCCGTCGGCGAAGTTGACCCAGTCGTCGATCTTGCCGTCGTAGTTCGTGTCGGCTTCCTCGTGGACGGGCTCGCCCTTGTCGTTGAAGGTGCGGACCACGTCCTTGATGCCGTCGAGGTTCGTGTCGATCTCGCGGCACATGAGGACCTGGTGCCGGTCGTCGCGGTCGCCGATGAGCTTGTAGATGCGGCGGATGTTCGGCTTGAAGGAGCCGGGGCCGACGGTCTCGCTGACGTCGAGCTGCGGGTTCTCCTTCCAGTGCACGAATCCCTCGCAGAGGGAGCGGTCGTCGGCCGGCCAGTGGCTCGGGTCCTTCGAGCCTCCGGGCGCCGAGTTGGCCGTCGTCGGCTTGGGCGTGCCGCCGCCGCAGGCGACGAGGGCGAGGGCGAGAAGGGCGATGCGCTTCACGGCTTGCCTCCGTCCCCGGTGGCAGCAGCCGCGCTGGAGGCTGGCGGCGCGGCACTGGACGCAGCCGGTGCGGCACTGGAGGCAGCTGGGGCCGCGCTCGAAGCCGCCGGCGGGGGCGCTCCGTTGTCCTGCGACGTCGCCGACCCGACCGCCTGCCCGCTCTTGTCCAGCGTGAGCTGCGACGTCGGATCCGGCTGTCCGTCGCCGTTCGTGTCCACCGCGATGGTCACGTTGTCGCCGCTCCACGTCCACCACTGGTCCACCCGTCCGTCGCCCGTCGTGTCGCGTTCGCGCCGCGTCGGGTGCGACGGACGGCCGCTCTTGGCGTCCACCGGGGCGCCGTCGAAGTAGTCCCACGTGTCGATCTTGTGCTGACCCGTCGTGTCGTACTCGCGACGCGAGAGCTTGCCGGAGTCGTAGTACTCGATGGCGTTCACGACGCCCGTGTCGTCGTAACAGAACTCGCGCCGGCGGACGTTCCCGCTCGGGTCGAAGTACTCGTAGAGGTCAGGCTGGCCGTCGTGGTTGAGGTCGACGACGCGGCAGAGCTCGTGCCCGCTCTTGTCGAAGATCCGCCGGATGTCCGACTTGCCGTCGTTGTTCGTGTCGAGCTGCTCGACGCGATTGCCCGACTCGGTGCACTGCTCGTGGTCGAGCGACTCGGAGCGCGACCCAGCCGGGAGCTTGGCCGCGGCAACGCCGCTGTTGTTCGCGCTGCTCCCGCAGGCGAAGACGGCGGGGGGGCCACACACCGCCAGGGCCGCAAGCGCGGCAAACCCTCGGATCCTCATCGGCGGACGCCACGATACGCGCCTACACCCACATTCGGCAAGGCGGCGGCCTTGCTCGACCACGTATGTTCACATAGGGTGACGTAGCTCCGGCCGGCGCCCCATGTCCCGAAAGAAGATCTCGACGACCATCTACGTGACGCCGGAGCAGAGCGAGCAGCTGCGCCTGCTCAACGAGCGCACGAAGGTGCCGGTCGCCGTCTACATCCGCGAGGGCATCGACCTCGTCCTCAAGCGATACGAGCACATGCTGCCCGGGCAGCTCGAGCTCGCGCCGCCGGAAGACGAGGCGGCCGGGAGCGGGAAGGGCTAGAAGCAGCACCCCCCGATGCCCACGCCCCAGGCCAGGGTCCGAAACTTCTCGATCATCGCCCACATCGACCACGGCAAGTCGACGCTGGCGGATCGCATCCTCGAGATCACCGGTGCGCTCACCGAGCGCGAGATGCGCGCGCAGTTCCTCGACAAGATGGACATCGAGCGCGAGCGCGGCATCACCATCAAGGCGCAGACGGTCCGGCTCGCCTTCACAGCGTCCGACGGCGTCACCTACGAGCTGAACCTCATCGACACGCCCGGACACGTCGACTTCAACTACGAGGTCTCGCGCAGCCTCGCGGCGTGCGAGGGCGCAGTGCTCGTCGTGGACTCGACCCAGGGGGTCGAGGCGCAGACGCTGGCCAACGTGTACCTGGCCATCGACCAGGGGCTCGAGATCCTGCCGGTGCTCAACAAGATCGACCTGCCGGGCGCCGACGTCGAGCGGACGCGGGCGCAGATCGAGCAGGTCGTCGGCCTCGACACGTCGGACGCCATCGCGGCGAGCGGCAAGACCGGCATCGGCGTGAAGGACATCCTCGAGCAGATCGTCCGCAAGGTGCCGCCGCCCAAGGGCAAGGAGAACGCGCCGCTGCGGGCCCTCATCTTCGACTCCTGGTACGACAGCTACCGCGGCGCCGTCGTGATGGTGCGCGTCGTCGACGGCACGCTGAAGAAGGGGGACAAGATCCGCTTCGTCGCGGCGGGGACCGACTACGAGGTCAACGAGATGGGCGTCTTCCAGCCCTTCGCCGCCGCGATCGACGAGCTCGGACCGGGGGAAGTCGGCTTCGTCGCCGCCAACATCAAGAGCGTCCACGACGTGAAGCTGGGCGACACCGTGACGCACGCGGTGGCGGCGCCGGGGCGCGGCGCGCATCACGTGGGCCCGTCGACCGAGGCGCTTCCGGGCTTCAAGGACGTGAAGCCCATGGTCTTCGCCGGCGTGTATCCGACGGACAGCGCCGACTACCCGCAGCTCCGCGACGCGATCGAGAAGCTGCACCTGAACGACGCCGCCTTCACCTTCGAGCCGGACGTGAGCGAGGCGCTCGGCTTCGGGTTCCGTTGCGGCTTCCTCGGTCTGCTCCACATGGAGATCATCCAGGAGCGCCTCGAGCGCGAGTTCAACCTTGACCTCATCACGACGGCGCCGAGCGTCGTCTACAACGTGTACCGGACCGACGGCCAGACGGTGCGCGTCGAGAATCCGGCGAAGCTGCCGCCCGTCGTGCACATCGATCGCATCGAGGAGCCGATCGTCACGATGACGATCCACGTGCCGGCGGAGTTCGTCGGCCCGGTGCTGGCGCTCTGTCAGGAGCGGCGCGGCGTGCAGAAGGGCATGCAGTACGCGTCGAGCGACCGCGTCATCATCACCTACGAGCTGCCCTTCGCCGAGGTGCTCTTCGACTTCCACGATCGTCTGAAGACCATCTCGCGCGGCTACGCCTCGATGGACTACGAGCTCCTCTGCTATCGCGCCGACAACCTCGTGAAGGTCGACATCCTGGTGAACGGCGATCCGCTCGACGCGCTGAGCATCATCGTCCACAAGGAGAAGAGCTACCCGCGCGGGCGGTCGCTCGCCGAGAAGCTCAAGGAGTTCGTGCCGCGCCAGCAGTACGACGTGGCGATCCAGGCGGCCATCGGCGGCAAGATCATCGCGCGCGAGACCGTGAAGGCCCTGCGCAAGGACGTGACGGCGAAGTGCTACGGCGGCGACATCAGCCGAAAGCGCAAGCTCCTCGAGAAGCAGAAAGAGGGCAAGAAGCGCATGAAGCAGGTCGGCACCGTCGAGATCCCGCAGCAGGCGTTCCTGGCGATCCTCAAGGTGGACTGACGCCCGCCGCTTCCAGCGCGACCAGGGCGACGGCCAGCGCGACCACGCCCCCCGTAGAGGCCGGGCGCACGTCCACCCCCTTTCGAGCACCGCCACTTGCCTTCTGGGTGCAGACGCGCCCCGCTCCTCCAGGCCGTGCATGAGCCACTGGGTTTCCTCTTGATGAGGAGGGCCGCTCGTAACTACCCTTCGGGGACATGCGAATCGTTCCCCTTGCGTCCCTGGCCTGCGTCGCGTCGTTCGTTCTCGCGTGTGGAGGCAGCATCCCGCCGCCCAACGACGAGTGGGCCGCCGCTCAGGCCGACGTGGGTCGTGCCGAGGCGGGCGGAGCGCCGAACGTGCCCGACGCGAAGCTGCATCTGCAGCTCGCGCAGGAGGACCTGTCGAAGAGCAAGGCGCTCATCGATCAAGACAATCGCCGCGCCGCGGATCTCATCGCGGTCGCGCGCGTGGAGGCGCAGCTCGCGTTGAGCATCGCCAAGCAACAGATAGCGGAGGCGGAGGCCCAGAAGGCGGCCGCCGATCTCGCGAAGGCAAAGGGAGGCCAGTGATGAAGCTCCATCGTTTTCTCGTGATCAGTGCGGCGACCGGGTTCGCGCTCTCGGCGTGCGGGGGCGACATTCCGCCGCCGAAGCAGCTGGTGGACGCGCAGAACGAGTACGCGCGCGCCAAGGGCGGCGTCGCGATGCAGCTCGATCCCACGGACGTGCACGAGGCCGACCTCGCGCTGCAGAAGGCGCAGGCCGCGTGGAACAGCAGCCAGGACCCGAACGACGATCACGCCATCGACCTCGCGATCATCGCGCAGCGCAAGGCGCAGATCGCCGAGGCCGAGGCGGCTGCGTCGAAGGCGCAGGCCGACGCGGCGCAGTCGAAGGCCGACTACAACGCCGCCATCCAGTCGCAGCTCGCCGCGACCAAGGGCGCCCTGAGCCAGACGCAGCAGTCGCTCAGCCAGACGCAATCGCAGCTGCAGCAGACGTCGCAGCTGAACGCCGAGCAGAAGAAGCAGCTCGCCGACCTCACGGCGCAGCTTCACGACGCGCGCGACACCATCGCGAAGATCGCCGCCGTCAAGGACACCGACCAGGGCATGGTCATCACCCTGCAGGGCGAGGTCCTCTTCAAGACCGGCAAGTGGGACCTCAAGCCGGCGGCCATGGCGAAGCTCGATCAGATCGCCGACGCGCTCCGCGGCAAGGAAGCGCCGATGGTCGTCTACGGCTACACGGACAACGTCGGCACGTACGACAACAACATCACCCTCTCGCAGAAGCGCGCGCAGTCGGTGCGCGACTACCTCGTGAGCAAGGGCATCCCGAACGACCTCATCACCGCGCAGGGCAAGGGACCGGACAACCCCGTCGCCGACAACACGTCGACCGACGGACGCGCCCAGAACCGCCGCGTCGAGATCGTCGTCTCTCCCAAGAAATCCTGAGTCCCCAGCGCGAGCTGGTACACTCGCCCCCAGCTTGCGAAAGACGCCTTCCGCCCGCGTCCGTGCAGCACGCGCCAAGAAGCGGACAGCACCGCTTCGAAAGGGCAAGCTGACGGTCGACGCGTCGCGGCTCGCGCTCGCGGCGATGGAGCGGATCCGCAGCGTTCTCTCGCGCAAGGGGCACGCGGACCGGTTCGGTCCGCCCGTCACCATGCGCGAGCTGGCGGCGCGCGCGAGCTACCTCGGCGTCGCGCTTCCGCCGAGCTACTCGGCGGCCCTGCGGGTCGCGGCGAAGATCGGCGACCCCGAGCGCCTGCTCATGGCGAACGAGATGCGCGCGGGGTTCGACGGCGCCATCGCCCCGAGCGCGTCTCGCCCGGATGCCGAGCGCCTCGCCCCCTTCGCCAAGCTGGGGGATCGCTACTACGCGTGCTTCGACCGGGCGATCCAGTCGGACGACGGGGAGCTCGCGGTCGTGGAGTGGCGCGACGGCGTGGTGCGCCCTTGGGCGCGCCACTTCGGCGAGTGGCTCGACTCCGTGGCCGACGCGCGGGAAGAGGCGCTCGAGGCGGCGGCGGACATCCCCGAGAACCTGCGCGATCTGCTCGTCGCGCTGGGCTTCAACTTCGACGATCCCATCGTCGGGCGGCTCGAGACGGGAGACACGGAGGCCATCGAGGCGCTCCTGGGGCTCGAGCGGACGCGCGAGGTGCGCGGCGACGTGGGCCGGCTCTTCGATTCGAGCGGGCGCGCGGCGCTCACGCTCAACGTGGACGAGTTCACCCTCGCGGTCGCCCTGCGCACGGGGCTCTACGTGTTCGAGCCGGAGGACGTGTTCCGCTGGCTACGCTGGTTCCGCGACGAGAGCTTCTTCGGGGAGCCGGCGCGCGAGCCCGGGCACCCCGAGCGCGTGCGCGACCTGCGGAGGGCGCCGCGCGAGCCGCCCCTCGTCCTGCGCGGCGTGCTCGAGGTCGCGTGCGCTCCGGCGCGCCGGCACCACTTCCGCAGCGCGGCGGGACGCTCGGTCGACGACTTCTACCTGCTGGGCCGCACCGGCTCGACGAGCGACCGGTCCCCTTCCCTCCTGCTGCACGACGTCGAGGGCCAAGTGCGCGGCGCGCACTCGCTCGACGAGCCGCTCACGCACCTGCACGTCACGAACGACGGAACCGTGTGGGGTCTCTCTCACGGCGGCACCGCGCTGCGCTTCAACGAGGGCGTCGCGCGCGCTTACCCGCTCAACCGGCCGGGCCGCGGCACGGCACGCTGGTTCGGCATCGGAGGGACGGCCACGCGCGTGCTCGTGTGGGGCGCCGGCGCGCTCCTCGAGTTCGACGGCGATCGCTTCGTCCCCTTCTCGCCCCAGCCGGAGCTCGAAGAGCACGAGACGGTGGTGGCGGTCTCGCCCTCGGGCAAGCAGGTCCAGATGCTCGTATGCGGCGAGGGCATGGGGGCGGTCGCGCGCTTCGACGGCCGCAAGTGGCTGCCCATCGCCGAGAACCACGTCATCGAGGGGCAGCTCGTCGACATGGACGTGTGGCGCGGCATCGGCATCGTGCTCGCGCGCAGCGGCGAGGTGTGGCGCGTGGACGAAGGCCCGCCGCGACCGGTCATCTGGGACACCCGCCAGGCCGCGTTCATGAGCGAGACCGGCGCGCAGCGGACGACCTACGCCGTGCGCGGCTTCGACGGCGGGGCCCTCCTCGCCAGCGACGGAGGCGTCATCGCGGTGGGCGCGGGGGATCCCGTCTTCCACGCTGCCCAGGGGGTGCACGAGCCCGCTCGGCTCGCGCGCGTGGGAGGCGGCGGGGGCAGCGGAACCGCAAAGGTGGACGCCGACCGGCGTCCCGCGGTCATCGCGCTCTGCGGTCCCAACGCGTGGGTCTGGCAGTACGCGGGCGGGGTCAGCAGCCAGCCCCGGGCGGACGCCGACCAGCGAGACGCTTTTTGGGTCATCGACGCTCGCGACTGGTGATAAAGCCTGGATCCCCATGGCCTCGCGCGACGCCGACCGGCGCCTGGCGTGGGCCGCCGACATCGGCGGCCTCACCTACGAGGGCGCGCACGCGTTCGGTGGGGACACCCTCCACCGCTGGCGCCTCGCCAACGGGCTGACCGTGCTCGTCCTGGTGGACGCGAGCGCGCCGGTCGCGACGTACCACACCTGGTTCAAGGTCGGCTCGCGGCACGAGCACCCCGGCAAGACGGGCCTCGCGCACCTCTTCGAGCACCTGATGTTCAACGAGACGGAGAACCTGCCGGCGGGCACGTTCGACCGGAAGCTCGAGGAGAACGGCGCCGAGACGAACGCCGCGACCTGGGTCGACTGGACCTACTACTACGAGAGCCTGCCGGCCGACCGCATCAAGCTCGCCGTGAAGCTCGAGGCCGAGCGCATGGCGCGCCTGGTGCTCCGCGAGCCGCAGGTGAAGAGCGAGAAAGAGGTCGTCGCCAACGAGCGCCGGTATCGCGTGGACGACGACGTCGAGGGCTCGGCCAACGAGCTGCTCTACAAGACGGCGTTCACGCGCCACCCGTACGGCTGGCCGACGATCGGGTGGATGGAGGACATCCAGAACTTCTCGCCCGAGGACTGCGTCGCCTTCTACCGCACGTTCTACGCGCCGAACAACGCGACCGTCGTGGTCGTCGGCGACGTGCGCGAGCGCGACCTGCTCACGGCGATCGTGAAGGAGTACGGCGCGCTGCCCTCGCAGCCGATCCCGCCGGAGGACATCCATCCCGAGCCGCCGCAGCTCGATGCGCGCGACATCGAGGTGCGAAAGCCCACGGCGACGCAGAAGCTGCTGCTCGCGTTCAAGGGGCCGGCGATGGGCGACGCGGACCACGCGACCCTCAGCGTGCTGAGCGAGGTGCTCTTCGGAGGGCGCTCGGCGAGGCTCTACCGGTCGCTGGTGGTGAAGAAGGAGCTGGCGACGGACATCCGCGGCTGGGTGTCCACGTTCCGTGACCCCGGCCTCTTCGAGTGCTGGGCGACCGCGCGCGCCGAGCACACGACGCAGGAGATCCAGGCCGTGATGGACGAGGCCTTCGCGCGCGTGTGCAACGAGGTCGTGAGCGACGACGAGCTCGCGCGCGCCAAGGCGCGGCTCGAGCTCGGGCAGCTGCAGCAGCTCGAGACGATCCCCGGGAAGGCCGAGCAGATCGGCTTCTACGAGACGGTGCTCGGCGACCCCGCGCACGCGTTCCAGCGTGTCGAGGCGTATCGTCGCATCACCGCGGGCGACCTGCGGCGCGTCGCTCGCCGGTACCTCGGGAACGGCGGACGGACCATCGTGCGCGTCGTGCCGGAGCCGAGCGCTCCCGCCGAGGCCGCGCAGTGAGCTCCGCGGCGGCGAAGGCGCACACCGCGCCCGCGCGGTTCGACCTCGACGGCGGCGCCCTCGCGCTGCTCGAGGCGTCGCACGCGGTTCCGCTCGTGTCGCTGGTGGTGGCGCTGCGGAGCGGCTCGGCGATGGATCCGGCGGGCAAGGAGGGGCTCGCGCGCCTGACGACGCGGATGCTGCGCCGCGGGTGCGAGGGGATGACGGCCGAGCAGATCGACTTCCGCATCGACGTGCTGGGCGCCGAGATGGCGGTGGACACGTCGCCGTCGACGGTGGCGATCCACGCGCAGGTCATCGCGCGCAACGTGGACGCGTTCATCGATCTGCTCGCGAAGCTGCTGTCGTCTCCCACGTTCCCGGAGGACGAGCTGGCACGGCTGCGGCGCGAGACGGCGGCCGAGATCGTGGAAGCGCGCGACAACGACCGCGCCGTCGCGCAGAAGGCGATGCAGCGCACGCTCTTCGAGGGGCACCCGTACGGGAGGAGCCCCGGCGGAAAGACCGGCTCGGTGGAGCACGTGACGCGCGACGACGTGCTCGGCTTCTACAAGAAGCACGTGGTGCAGGGGAACGTCGTCATCGGCATCGCCGGCGACGTGACGGCCGCGCGCGCCCCGGAGCTGGCGCGCCGGTTGATTGCGTCGCTGCCGAAGGGAGCGCCGACGGCGGACGACGTGCCGGAGCCCTCGATGAAGCCGGGGAAGCGCCTGGTCGTCGTGGACAAGCCGGAGCGGACGCAGACGCAGATCCTCGTCGGGACGCTGGGGACGTCGCCGCACGACGAGGACCACGTGCCGCTCGTCGTTTCCAACGCGGTCTTCGGGGGGACCTTCACGTCACGGCTGATGCGGGAGGTCCGTTCGAAGCGCGGATGGTCGTACGGGGCGAGCGCGCGGACGATGATCGACCGGCACCGCCAGGGGTGGATCATGTGGACGTTCCCGGCGGCGGAGGATGCGGCGCCGTGCCTGAAGCTCACGCTGGAGCTGATGGGGCAGTGGGTGCAGGGCGGGGTGACGCCGCGGGAGCTCGCGTTCATCGAGCGGTACCTGGTGCGGTCGCACGCGTTCGAGGTGGACACGGCGCCGAAGCGGCTGCATCAGGCGCTCGACGTGGAGTTGCTGTCGCTGCCGGCGGATTACCACACGCGATGGGTCGAGAAGGTCCGCGCCGTGACGCCGGAGACGGCGGCGACGGCGGTGAAGAACCGGATCCATCCGGAGAACGTGCTCGCGGTGGTGGTGGGGACGGCGTCGCAGGTGCTGGAGCCTCTGAAGGGCGCGATGCCCGACGCGAGCGACGTGTCGGTGGTGCCGTTCGATCAGGAGTAGGACCGGTCGGGGTCGGGGTCGGGGGTGATCGCTCACAC
>DASVWO010000058.1:0-5124 GCA_036393165.1 Polyangiaceae bacterium
GGCGTTGATGTAGTGCGCCTCGATCTTGATGTTCGCGTTCGCCGGGATGTCCATCGCGACGCCCTTGGGAAACGAGAAGCTGATGCTCTCGGCGTTCGCAAAGGCGATGGGCACGTCGGTCCCGATGACGACGCCGGTGAACGGCGAGCACGGGTAGGTCTGGGGAGCGGTGGGCGCGGCGTCCGTCAGGTACGCGATGAGGTGGTGCGAGCCGGGCGCGAGCTGCATGTCGAACCCGTCGAGCACCACGTCCTCGGTGTTGCCGAGGGGCATGACCATGCAGACGGTGGTCTCCTCGCTGGGCGACAGCGGGATGGGGCCGATGCTCGCCTGCAGGTTGGTGCTGCCCGAGCCGGTGGACGAGCCGGAGCCGCTCGAGCAGGCGATGAGGGCGACCGCGAGGACGGGGAGGGTCCGGGCGAAGCTCATGCGAGGGCCGTAGCATCGCCCTGCGCGCCGTCAGCGTCTCTTGCGCGCCTCCAGCTCGTCCAGGGTCTTGGGCCAGTCGCCGTGCATCAAACGTGACAGGGAGCGGTCGGCCAGGAGCTTCCCGCCCGTCTGGCAGCGGGCGCAGTAGTTCGCCTCGTTCTCGGCGTAGGCGATGCGCTGCACGGGCGATCCGCACGCCGGGCACGGCTGCTTGTACTTGCCGTGCACGGCCATCCCCTCGCGGAAGGCCGTGACGTTCTCGGGGAACCCCTCGCCCGTCTCGCGCGCCAGGGCATCGGTCCACTCGCGCAGCGAGGCCTGTGTCGCCTCGTGCAGGCGGGCGATCTCGTCGTCGGTCATCGCCCGCGTCAGCCGCACCGGCGAGAGCTTCGCGCGCCAGAGGATCTCGTCCGAGTACGCGTTGCCGATGCCGGAGAACAGATGTGGATCGGTGAGCGCGCGCTTCACCGTGTGGCTCTCGCGCTGCAGGGCCTCCTTGAACGCGGCGAGCGAGGACCCCATCGGCTCGAGGCCGCCGGGATCCATCTCGTGCAGCGCCGCTTCCCCGCGCACCAGGTGCAGCGACGCGCGCTTCTTGGTGGACGCCTCGGTGAGCAGGAGCGTCCCTCCCGGGAAGTCGAACGCCGCGAGGCCCAGCTTGCCGGGCGGCTTGGCCCCGTGCTTCGCCCACTTGAGGCGCCCCGCGACCATCAGGTGGATGACCATGTGCAGGTCGTCCTCGAGATCGAACACGATGCGCTTGCCGATCCGCCGCAGCCCCTTCACGCGTTTCCCTTCCGCCGCACGGATCGGCGGGTCGAACGTGCGCACGAGGAACGGGCTCGCGACGCGCACGTGCTCGAGCGTTTCCCCCTGCACCCGCTTGCGCAGCGCCTGCAGGTACACCTCGATGTCGGGCAGCTCGGGCACTGTGGACGCCTAGCTTATCGTTCCGAAGGCGCTTCGACCGTTTGCAAAGGCGTTTCGAGAGGTCGAGAACCCTGTTCGAACGGTTCGAAAGGCGATCGCAGACGTTCGAACAGGGTTTCCTGCGGTGCGAAACGCCGTTCGAGCGATGGCGGTGGCGTCCGGCGGCGCTCGAAAGGCGGTTCGAACGAATGCGATCGCGCGTCGACCCGTTCGAGACGCGTTCGCAGGCGTTGCACGTCCGATCGCAATCGCTCGAAACGCGATCGCGACGACTCGAACCGCGTTTGCAGCCGTTCGAAACGCGATGGCACGGCTGGGAGTGCGGCTCGCAGCGGCTGCAGGCTCGATCGCAGCCCTCGCGCTCGCGATCGCATTCGCGCGAAAGCGCTCGGCATGCGGCGCAATCGGGCTGTCGATCGCTCGAACCTGCCCCTCAGTGGCAGGCTTGCTGCACCATCTGGGTGGTCGTCGGGTTGCACATGTTGGTGAGGCCCATGCACGTGTTCGCCCACGGGGCCATCACGCCGCAGCCCGGAGTGCCTCCCACGAAGCCGTCGGTGATGGTCGCGCACGCGACCCCCGTGCAAGCCCACGAGCCCCACTCCGCCACGGGACCGCCCGACAGGCATGCGTAGTTGTAGTCCTGGCAGTTGTTCTTCTGCGTGAACCACATGGTGACGCCGGGGTGGACCGCCGGATCGATGTCGCAGCAATCCGGGCCACCGCACTGCGTCCCCTGATAGCCGTCCATGTCCACGTCGCACAGCATGCCTCCCGACGACGAGCCGCTCGACGACCCCGAGCCGGACGACGAGCCCGAAGAGGAGCCGGACGAAGATCCAGACGAGGATCCCGAGGAGGACGAGGACGACGAGTCGCCGACGGTGCCGTCATGCGACGACGCGTCGCCCGAGCCGGAGCTGCTGCCGCTGGTCCCGCCGGAGCCACTGCCGCTGGAGGACGCGTCGCTGTCGCTGCCCGAGCTGCCGCCCGAGTTCGAGCCGGAGCCGCCGCCAGAGCTGCTCCCGCTTCCAGTGCCGTAGCTGGGGTCGGGGAAGCTGCAGGCTCCGATCGCCACGACCGCAAGAGCGAAGAAGAGTGTCCGGCCCATCTCTCTAGAACCTCCACGCGGCGGTGGCCCCGCCGAGCGTCGGTGTAATGATGAGCCGAGATTGCTGCGAGTGCCCGAAACTCGTGGCAAGCAGCACGATCCCGCTGGTGAGGCCCACGGCGCCGACGATGGAGAGCACGGTCACCATGGTGCTCGCGGTCTGCCCGCGGCTCACGTCGGAGTCGAGAGTGCTGTTGTTGCGGGGACAATTCGAGAGGTCCCCGGTCCCGCAGATGTTCTGCGCGTCGCTCAACGCCGACTGACGAACCGCCAGGCTGACGCCGGCACCGATGAGCGACGCGCCTCCGACGCCGATGGCGATCCACGCCACCATGCGCTTCGTGGAGCGCGCTCGCTCCTCGTCGTCGTCCGCGGGCGCAGGGTGCTCGGGGGGCGGCACTCCGTCCCCCGCACGGGTGGCGGCGTCCGTCAGCGTCGACGGCGGAGGCTTCACGACCACCCGCAGCGCCACGTGCTTGTTGTCTCCCGCGACGAGGTCCACCGCCTTCTGCTGCGGCTGGTCCACCCGATCGCCCGCCACGCGCACGACGTGGTGGCCGGGATCACGCTCGAGCGGCGTGCCGACGAGGGCCGGCGGCAACGTCTCGTTGTCCAGGGTCACCGTCACGCCCTTCGCCAGCGCCGCCTGCCCGTCCGGAGTCGCGTACGACACGTCGACGGTGAGCGTCGCCAGCTTGGGCGCCAGGCGCGTCGCGGCGGCCTCGGCGTCCTGCGACCAGCCCTCGTACTTCTTGTCGTCCGTCGTCAGGAGCGCGCGCTTCAGATCGAGCCACGCGCGCCGCGCGGACGCGTAGTGTCCGAGCTGCTCCTCGCACTCGGCCAGGTTGCGCACGCTGCCGAGGCCTGCCGGATAGAGGTCGGCCGCCTTGCGGAACAGCGGCACCGCGCCGGCGCAGTCGCCATGGGTCCGCAGATCGCGCCCGCGCGTGAAGAGATCCTTCGCGTCGGACACGGGATCGGCGCGCGCCACCGAAGGCGCGAGCAGCCCGATGGCAGCCACGGCGACCGTGGGGAAGAGAAAGCGAGGCGTCGCCAAGCTTCAGGGAGATTACCTCACCTAAAGCACCTCGCTCTTGTCGACCTTCTTGCTGGGCGTGGGTGCAGGCGCCGGCGGCGTCTGCGCGGCCGGAACCACCACCGGAGGCGACGGGCTCCACGGCCGCTCGGGCGATCGACCGATCGGTGCACGCCCCGGCGCGCGCGGCAGCGACATGACGGGAACCGCCGGCGAAGGATCCGCCAGCGTGGCCGACGGCAGCGGGGGTGGCTCCGGTTGTGCCGGAGGCGAAGACGCGCTGGGCTGATCGACCAGGGTGGCCGCCGCAGCAGGCGCGGCTGCCGGAGATCCCGCGAGCGCACGCCACGCCACGCCGATGGCCGCGAACGCGATGACGGCCGCGCCCACGGCGAACGCAACCGTGCGCCCGCGCGACCGCGGCAGACGGAGATCGAAGCTCGGCTCCCTCCTCGGCCCCGATCCCGGCGGCGCATCGTCCTCCATCGGAGGCGGCACCGAGCCGAGCGCCCTGTGGAACGCCGTCGCGAGCTCCTTGGCGCTCTGGAACCGCTCGTCGATCTTCTCCGCGAACGCCGTCTTGAAGAACGACTCGAGCGACTCGGGCAGGTCCGGCCTTCGCTCCCGGAGCGGCACGATGCGATGCGCGCAGAGGTTCATCAGCAGATCGTCGGTGTCGTCCCCGTTCACCGGCAGCTCGCCCGTGATCCCCTCGTACGCGATGGTCGCGAGCGACCAGAGATCGCACCGGTGATCGAGCTTGCTCGAGGCGCGCGCCTGCTCGGGCGACATGTAGCTCGGCGTGCCGAAGACGAGCCCCTTGGCGGTCGCATACGCCGGCGCCGCGCGGTGCGCGTGCGTGGTGCGCGCGATGCCGAAGTCGAGCAGCTTCACGAGCGGATGGCCGTCCTCGTCGTGCGAGAGGAACACGTTGGCCGGCTTGAGATCGCGGTGGAACACGCCCTCGGCATGCGCCGCGGCGAGGGCGCGCGACACCTGCGACACGATCGTCGCGACCTGCGGGATCGGCACCTTGCCGTCGCGCGCCAGGACATTCTCGAGGGTCTCGCCCTCGAGGAGCTCCATGACGAGGTAGACGACCCCTTCTTCCTCACCGTGGTCGGTGACGCGCACGATGTGGCGTGTCTTGCGCGAGAGGCGGGCGGCGACCTGCGCCTCGAAGAGGAAGCGGGCGGCCGCCGTGGCGGGGTCCTCGAGATCGTCGGCGGGATCGGCCTGGGTGAGGAGCTTCAGGGCCACCTGCTCGGCCAGGGTCTTGTGGTGGGCGGCCCAGACCTCGCCCATCGAACCGCGCCCAAGCAGGCGTACAAGCTCGTATTTTCCCGCCACCAAGTGGCCGACGTCGACGTCCGTGCTCGCCATGGGCCTGGCTCGGTAGTCACTGTAGCGCCACGCCGGCCGTTTCGCGCTACATTGAGGCCATCATGGCTCTCGGTTCCGGCCCCCGCCGCAGGCTCGCATCGGTGAGACCGGTGCGAAACGACGACCCCAAGGCCTTCGCGGCCACAGTCGGCGAGTCGGTGCGACGCGCCCGCCAGTCGGTGGGGTGGACCCAGGCAGAGCTGGCAGCTGCGGCGGGCTTCTCGCCGAACTACAT
>DASVWO010000059.1:0-2889 GCA_036393165.1 Polyangiaceae bacterium
CGAGCCTGCGCGGTGCAGGATCTCGAAGCGGTCGGCGACGACATCTCCGGGATGCATGGGCTGCCACCCACGTCATCGTACATCCCGGCCGGACACGCAAGGGTTCGTTCACCGACTTCGCGGCGGTTCCGCGTCGACTGCCATCAACAGAGCGTTGGCGCATTCGGAGACGGATTCGATCGCCTTGCGCAGCGTTCGTGACGCTCTGGCGTCAATGGTGACGGCGACGTACGTCCTGGATGGCTCTTTCTTCCGCGTTTTCATGGAGACCTCCTTGTTCTGACCAGGGGTGTCTTTCGAGAAACAGTTCAAGATCGCGTGTCTTAAGTGCAAAGCGCTGAAAGTCGCTCAGCTCGCGCCGGATTGCGTCGCGCGCCGGCGGAGCTCTTCGGGCCAGCGCCTCGATCGTCCCGCGCACGGTTCGCTCGCCGAACCATCGGGACTTGAGATCGTCCAGGACGCCTGTGCCGTCCGCTCGGGACACGATCCCCGACTCCACGAGGTACTCGATCGCCGCCCGCAGGTGGACGAGGGGCTCGCTGACTGCGCGATACGGCGGTGTGGCCTCGTGGAGGAGGGCTACTTCATCGTCCTGGAAGTCCCCCTCCGCCACGAAGCGCTCGAAGACGCGCCCGAATCCGCGCATCCCCAGGGCAGCCATCTCGCGTGCGCGGATCGCCCCCATCGACGAGAGACCCCACACCGTCCAGCCGCGCTCCATCGCGTCGCGGATCTCGGCGTGGCCGACGGCGAGCTTGTCATGGAAGACGCCGTCCACGATCGCCATCACTCCCGGCTCGTCGGCCGCCTCGACGAGCCTGGCCACGTCGTGACGCTTCACCGGCGGACGCAAGCGATGCCGTCTCGCCAACGCGCGGGCGCGCGTACTGGATGCCAACGTCGGACCCGCAAACATCACGAGCCTCATCCGCCCCTCCCGCCACGATCAAGGACTCAGCCGACGCAACTCCTTTGAGCTAAGCAGCACGCGCACAATCGCGGAGCCTCGGTCCCACGCGGACCACGGACTCGTTGAAGAACTCGATCCGAGGAACGATGACCCGCACCACCTGCAGGTCGTCGTCGGGCCGGCAGAACCGGACGCGGTACACCTTGTCGAAGCCGAGCACCGCGAGCCGTCCGAGGACGAAGCGCTCGCACTGCTCGACGGTCTTCACGGTCCCGGCGTGGTCGTCGACCCGGGAGAGCGGGATGCGCACCCCGCGCGCCGCTCTCTCGACGACACGCCGCACGAAGGCGCGCTTGCGAGGCGTCGTCCACCCGTGAAAGCGCGCGTTGGTGTCGACGAGGTCGTCGCGCCCGCCGTGGATGAACGAAAGGCGGCTCTGCGCGGCCTCGGCCACCGCGCGCACGAAGGCGACGTCGCGGTGCGGGTGGCATCCGAATCCGCCGTTCAAGAGCTGCGGCACGCACGCCTCGGGGTCGTTGATCACGGCCGTGAAGTAGGCGAGGCCGAATTCGTTCTTCGCGGCGCGCACGTAGAGCTCGAGCCCCGCCGCGCGGATCGCCTCGACCAGGGCCGCCGGCGCACCGCGCACCGAATCGAGATCGATCGGCTCGCTCGTGTCGCGCAGGGCCTGGAACGACCGGACGTCGCGCTCGACGAGCTCGCAGAGGCCGTGCACCGTGGCCTCGCCGACCGTGTTGCCCGACGCGAGGCCGTTCGAGCTCGATCCGAACGTCCGCCTGAAGCCCGGGTGCGGTCGAAACGGAAGGAACACGAGCTCCGCGGGGACGAGCGCGCGATCATCTTTCGTGACCTCTTCGACCTCGACGCACTCCATCGGCGCGTCGAGGCGGACGCGCACACCCAGCTTCGGGCAGAGATCCAAGACGGCTTCCGGTCGGCGGCGACCATCGAGGACGTCGCGCGCGGTCGCACGGACGGCGGCGACGTGTGACGCGCCCGGCTCGGCGAGCGCGAACTCGATGGCCTCCATGTACGCACCCACCTCGGCCTCGATGGGGCGGAAGCCTTTCCCCGCATTCACGCAGAGCGACCCGACGGCCGCCCCCGGGCGGATGCTCGCGTAGACAGGAATTCCGACCCGATCCAGCCGGGTAATATCGGTGACCCGAGTGATGCCCAGCGTCGTCGCGCGCTTTCTCGCTCGGGCCAGCGTCGCCTCCGGCGGCGACGTACGCATGCTGGAAGTGAGAAGTACTTCGGTTGGAACGGCCACCGCGAAAAGCCCCCGCACCTTAACGTTGCGATATGGACGGCCTCGCCGCCAGTAAGACGCCGACCACGGGTCAGTTGAGTAGGCACGTGTGCGAACGAGACTCACTCGACTCGCGCTAGGACCTGATACTCGATGTCGTTGCGCACGCGCTCGCGCGCGACCTGGCGGTCGGCGACCTTCATCCGTAGCGCTTCACTGCGTGCTTGTTCACCCATGAATTCCTGTGACGCCATCGTCCCGTCACGAACGGGTTCCACGATGCCAACGTGCGGGACAAGAAGAGCCGCATCCGGATCGCAGCGACGATCGTCGGATGCTTCGTCGCCGCTGCGCTCCTCGCTCGTGTGGTGGCGCTGGCCGACCCGGGAGCCACCTGGCGCGCGCTGACGGGCGCAGGGCCGTACGTTCTCTTCGGCCTCGTGCCCTTCGCGGCGGGCATGACGCTCGATTCGTGGGGACAGGTCATTCTCCTCCGGGCGCTCGGGCATCGGACGACGCTGGCCCAGCTGCTCCCGGTGCGCTTCGCCAGCGAGGCGCTTCACGTCACCATGCCGGCGGGCTTCGTTGCCGCCGACACGGCGACCACCCTCATGCTGCGCGACCGCTGCGACGTGCCCGTTCGTGACGGCGTCGTGGCATCCATCGCACGGAAGTGGCTCGTGATGCGCTCGCACGCCGGCTACAT
>DASVWO010000060.1:0-19153 GCA_036393165.1 Polyangiaceae bacterium
CGCCGGCCACCGCGTGCGCATGAAGCGGCTTTACTACGATGGCCAGCCGTTCCAGGGGCTCTCGCTCGGCCAGGTCGCCCGCGGCGACGTGACCCGCCAGATGGACTGGGTCGGCCCCGACCCGAGCGCCTTCGAGCTCGCTGCGAGCACGAGCTACGACGGGGACGGCAATCCGACCGAGACCCGCGACGCGCGTGGCGGCGGCCACATCATGCGATGGGATCCGACGGACCACACGTCGATCCTGAGCGAGAGCCTCAAGACCGATGGCGGCACGCTCACCGAGTCAGCAACGATCGATCCGGCGTTCGGAACCGTGCTGTCGGTCATCGGGTACAACGGCCAGACGACGACGGTTGCCTACGACGCGTTCGGCCGCGTCGTGTCGACGGTCCGCCCGGGCGACACCGAGGACAAGCCGACGGCGAGCTACGCCTACCAGCAGGGGAATCCGCTTTCACGCGTCGTCACGACGCGGCGAACCTGGCCCGGTCGCGACGACACCGAAGTGACCGAGGAGCTCGTCGACGCTCTGGGCCGCAAGCGCGGGAGCCTCGAGCTCTCCGCGGGCCAGTGGGTCCTCGCACACGTGGGCTTCTTCGATGCGCGCGGGCACGTGCGACGCGAGCTTCGACCGCGCTTCGTCGAGTCCGGCGCGCACACTTCGCCGCCGCTGTCCCAGGATGGAGCGGGCGACGACTCCTGGCGCGACGCGCTCGGCCGGACAGTGCGCACCCGCTCGCAGCTCGGGATCGAGACGCGCGCCGCGTTCCTGCCATTCGTGACGCAGCACTGGGACGGCGCGCAGTCGGACGCGAGCTCGCCCTACGAGCACACGCCCGTGAACGACTCGCACGACGGGCTCGGCCGCGTCGTCGCGCACAGCTTCGTCTTGCACGGCCAGACACTGAGCGCGAGCTTCGCGTACGACGCAGCCGACGATCTGTTGAGCAAGACCGATCCCGAAGGCAACGTCGCCAGGTACGGCTACGACGGTCGCGGGCGCCGAGTGCTCGTGGTCGACCCCGATGCCGGGCGCCACGCGTACGTGTTCGACGCGGCCGGCAACGTGCTCGAACACCAGCGCCCGGACGGAGTGGTGAATCGGTTCACGTACGACGTCGCCGGCCGCAAGCTGACCGAAGACTGGGACGGAGACGGCACGCCGGAGGTGACGAACCAGTGGGATGCGAGTGATCGCGTGCCCGGGAGCAGCCTGTTCGAGGGTCTTCTTGCCAAGGTGAGCGATCCGAGCGGAGTCACCGAATACGAGTACGACGAGCGCCACCGTCAGACGGCTACGCACGTGACGGTGGGCGACCACACGTACGACTCGGCGTCGGCCTTCGACGATCTGGATCGCGAGTACTGGCACCAGTATCCGGACCAATCTTCCATCCGCGTGTACCGCGACGAGCGCGGCCTCGTCTCCGGGTACGGGCGCGCCATCTCGATCGCGTACGACGCGGACGGAGCGGAGCTGCAGCGATCCTTCAACACCGGCGTCGGGCAGACCCTCGCCTATGACGATGACCGCCGCACCCGCGAGAAGCGCGCGGTCGCCGCGGATGGCAGCACGATCCTGGACCTGACTTGGTCGTACGACGGCGCTTCCAACATCCTGTCGGTCTCCGACGCGAGGCCGAGCATCCGGGCGGGCCGCGACCGCTCCGAGCAGTACGGTTACGACAACCTCTATCGGCTGACGACCGCGCGAGGCGCGTGGGGACAGGCGCATTGGGCCTACTCGCCGAGCGGGAACCTTCTGCAGCGGACGAGCACCGTGGCCGCCCTGAACGCCCCGTCGCTGGCCTACGGCATCGGCGGAGGGCCGCACGCGCTGACTCGCTTCGGGGAGCGCACCATCCGTTACGACGCCGACGGGCGGATGTTCGACGACGGCGATCGGACGTACCGGTGGGACGCCAACGACCAGATCGTGCACGTCGCCCGCGGCGACGGCTCCTACGTCGACAGCACCTTTGATGCCTCAGGGACACGCCGCACGCGCACCGAGCACTTCGCGGACGGCACGAGGCACGACACCGTGTTTCTGGATGCATGGAGCGAGGTGCGCGACGGGAAGCTGGTGCGCTTCATCGTGCACGGCGGCAAGCGCGTGGTTCGCCTCGCGGACGCCAACGGCGCCCCCTCGTCGAAATCTGGGGGCTGCGCCGTCGGTGACGAGCCTCCATCCGGGGCGTCTCTCTGGTTCCTGCTTCCTTGCAGCCTTGCCGTGATGGCACGCCGCCGCTGGCGGCTCGTCCCGGCTGCGTTCTTCGTCATCGTTTCATCCGTGCTCGGGTGCTCCGGCGGCGCAGGTGGCCCGCCCGCCATCCTCGACGGCACGATCCAGACGCTCTCGGACGCCGACCAGCTGCTCTTCGACGACGCGACCGGCTCGCTCGCGGAGACGACCACGGGCACCGGCGCAGCGAAGGGAAGCTTCGCGACGTACCCATACGGGCTCTCGCGATGGGACGACGCCGACGAGACGCGCAAGTACGCGAACACGCCTCGCGACGAGTCGATGAACCTCGATCAGATGGGGGCGCGCTGGTACGCGTTCGACCTCGGCGTCTGGACGAGCGTCGACCCGCTGCGGCTCGAGAAGCCCGAGCGCGGAGTGGCCTCCACCTTCGCCGCGGATCAGGCGTACGCGTACGCCGGCCTGAGCCCCATCGTGCTCGTCGACCCCGACGGCCGTGATCCGTTGCCGACATGGGGACAAGCGGTCCTGGGCTTCTCGTGGGGCCTGCTCCAGGGCGCGATCCCTGGAGGCTTCGTCGCCGAAGTGCTGCCGATGCCGAAGTGCGCGCAGACCCCGACGTTCCAGATGTGGCACGGCGGCGGAATGATGGTCGCCGGAGCCGTGGAGGCCTACGTCGGGGCCGGCGGCGAGATCTTCGGTGTCGGTCTGGACAGCACCGGCGGTGGAGCGGTCGTCGGTGTGCCGGTCAACGTCGCGTCGACCGCGCTGATCGCCAACGGTTGGGCGACGCTCGGCGTCGGCTTCGTCGAGATCACTCACACGATGGCGAACGGGTCGTCCGGCACCTCGTCATCTCCGGTGAAGGTTGACGACCTACCTCAGGTCGGGACTCATGGCGGACCTCGGGGCGGGAAGCCCTTCACCGGCAAGGGCAAGCGCATCGTTAACGAGAACACCACCCGCCGGCACGGCCGCTTGGTCTGCACCGACTGCAAGAGCCCGATGGTCAAGCCCCAGAAGAGCGTCAAGGGAGTGAAGCCACCTTCGAACGAGGCCCACGTGGATCACATCACGCCCGAGTCGCGCGGCGGAGCCGGCGACCCGAGGAACGGCGCATCCCGGTGCCGAGCTTGTAATCTACGCAAGACGAACAAGACCACCGGGCCTTCCGTCCAATACGCGCCCGTTGCCAACGACAACCCCGGCCCGTCGCGCTAGACCAATCGGAAGCGAGCACCGGACATGGTGAAACAGAGCAGAGCCGAGCAACACGAGGGCATGGTGAAGGTGCACTTCCGGCTGGAACGGGACGCGGATGGTTTCCCGCCGGCCGACGTGGAGAGTCTCTGGGCGCAGCCGATCGATGCACACCATTGTCGGCTGGACAACGTGCCGTTTTTCGCGCGCGAAGTGGCGAACCGGGACGTGGTTGAGGTGAAAGAAGAGGGAGGCAACCTGTGGTTCGTGAGGGTTGCGGAGGAGGGCGGCCACGGAACCATCCGCGTCATCACTTACGACAAGGGCGACGTCGATGAGATCAGGCGGACCATCCGAGGATTCGGCTGCGCCGTCGAGCTGAGTCACATCGACGGGTACCTCTCTGTCGACGTTCGGCCGGAGAGCCAGAAGCAGAACCTGTTGGACTTCTTGCAACGGGAACACGCTGCCGACAGGCTCGACTACGACGAAGGCTGCAAGAACTGGTGAGCCACCAAGGACCGACCGTGAGAATCACCAGCGCCAAGGAGGTTGAAGCGGTGCTTCGCCTGGCGTCATCTTCCCGGGTGTTGTCGCCCAGTACCGGAAGAGGTCTCCGATGCGCAACGCCATGTTCGTCCCGCCGTTCCTCTGGGAGGACTTGGCGACGCTGGCGCTTCCCAAGAAGACCGTCGCCTGGTTGCTGCTCGTTCCGATCTCGGACGCCGAGACCCAGCCCGCCGACGACACGAACACGAGGCGCTTGCGGATCGCGATGAGCACGCCGTGCGCCTGCCGCGCGAGCACGCGTCCCCCGGCGCGGACGAGTGCCGACTCGAGCTCGTCGCTCGTCGCGGGAGGCAAGTTCCCCGGACCCTGGCGCGTGCGCGATGGTGCCCGTCGCTGCGGATCGGCGCGGGGCGACGGCGGCACCGCACTCCAGGTCACCGAAAGCGGCCATGCGTGGAGGGACATGACGATTCCGCCGCTCTCTTCACGCGCCGTGCCTCTCGCCGAGGGACGCCGTCGACAGAGCTACGGCGGCGCGCCCCGAGCGTTTCTGCATGAGAGCTGAACCACGCTGCTACGTGCGGCAATTCGCCACGTGTCGCTGCTGCACTCGCAGCCAGGTATCGCGAGACACGGCTGCCCGGGCTGCCAGGCATGCGTCGTGCTGGACGAGGAAGCTTTCATGCCCAGCGCACCTGCAGGACCTTCCGGGACGCGCGTCCGACCTGGTCGGATCCTCGTCATCGACGACGAGCCCCTCCTCGGCGAGGCCTTGCGCCGCGCGCTATCGCGCGAGCACCAGGTGGTCGTCGTGAGCGAAGCTGCCGAGGCGCTCTCGTGGTTCGAGCGTGGGGAGCGCTTCGACGTCGTGCTGTGCGACCTCATGATGCCCGGCATGGACGGCATCGACTTCCACTGGGGTCTGAGCACGACGCTCCCGCGGGAGGCCGAGCGCATCGTGTTCATCACCGGCGGCGCGTTCACCGCCCGGGTCGAGGCGTTCTTCGGGCGGGTGTCGAACCTCCTGCTCGAGAAGCCGGTCGACATCGAGGGCATCCGCGCGCTCATCGATCGGCGCGTCCGCGCGACGTCGCCCCCGCGCGGCGAGGCATCCCTGAGCCGTTGACCTCGGTCCAGTCGCCCGCCCGCGTGACGACGCTATGAATGCATCGATTCGCGGGGCACCCGGCGAAAACCTCGAGCAAGCACCGCTATCTCGCCTACGCCATCAGTAACAACGTGCGCGCGACGGGCCCCGCCGAGAACGCGCTCGCGATGCAGGCGGACGTGCGCCGCGCGATCGCGCAGCTGTCGGGGCAGGCAGCGGCTCGACGCGGGTCCGGGTCCGCCGCGCACTGCCATACCCTCGAGGCGTGCGCCCGTCCGGTGGCGAGACCGCGCTCGGTTGCTACCGGCTGCCGACGGGGGAGGGCGCGGATGGCCCGCTGCGCGTCCCCGCGCGGCGTGAGGACGATGAGCGCGATGCTGCGGCCGAAGGTGATGCGGAGCCACCTCGTGAAGCAGAGCAACTCCAGCGATTCGAAGCCCATGCCGCAGACGATCGCGCGCGGCTGCACCTCGCTCACCAGCGCACTCGCCGACGACAGATTCTCCGCTTCATGGACGCGGAAGTCCCCGAGAGTCGACGCGATGGTGCCTCGCGTCCGCGCGTCGCGCTCGATGACGACGACTGGGGCGCGCGCCGCACGGGCGGCCGTGTAAGTTCCGCTGCCGAGTGCGCTGAGGGTACCCGGGGAAGGGCGAGGAAGGGCTGCCATGCACCGGATCACTTCAAGTCGCGGGCCGGCTCGAAACCCGGACCCGGATTTCTCGAGTTCGTGGTCACTAGGGGTTGTCACCCTCACACCGCACGAACACGCGCTGGTGCTTGCTTCTCCCCTGGCGCATCTCAGCGCTCGGGGATGGACGGCATGGACTTGCGCGCCGCCATGACCAGGCGCTCGTAAAGGACGACGTCGCGCCACGCGCCATCGACCTGCGCATGCTTGACGAGCTGGCCGACTTCGCGGAAGTCGATGCGCTCGAGGAGCGCCCTCGGTGCAGCGTCATCGCTGAGCGCGTAGGCGACCATCTTCCAGAGTCCCATCGTGCGGGCAGTCGAGATGAGCTCACTGAGGGCGGCGCGCGCCGCGCCTCGTCGTCGATGCGTCGGGGACACGTAGGCGAGCACCTCCGTGTGCTTCGTGGATCCGAGTGCGCCGGTGTCCGCAACCGCAGCCGCGAACCCGATCGTGGCCGCGCCATCGCTCACGAGGACGACTGGCGCTCGCGCCGCGAACCAGGCGCCCGGCTGGAGGCGCTCGCGCCGAGCCCTCCACAGTGGAGTGTTCTTGGTCGCCTCGGCGCAGAGCTGTTCCAGGGGCGCCCCATCGCGGTCCGTTGCACGTCGTGCACTGAGCAGAGCCATCTCGTCCCCCCGGACCTCTACCCGACCTGTGTCGCGTCTCGCTCTGAAACGCGCAATCTCGTCACTGCTCGACCCGCTCGTGGCGACCGCGCGCCAGTCCGCCGAGGCGGCCGATGGCGGCCATGTGATCGTGATTCTTGCTCACCACCTCGCCCCCCTTGCGTCCGGCCTCGCGGGCTTCCTCGGGGGTGAATTCGTGCGCTCTCCCCTTGGCGTGGGCGGTCTTGCCGCCCTTGCTCGCAATCTCACGCTGCCTCTCGGGGCTCATCGCTGCAAAGCCAACTCTCTTGCCCATGGGTCCAGAGCTCTAGCGAGCGGCATGCCGGCCTCGACCTTCGCAGATGCGCTCGCATTTGGCGCCTGCGGGGGCAGCGGGCCCTGCGTGCGGTCGGCATCAGGTTGGACACTGGCGCGACCAGCGCCCCTTCCGCATCGCGCTGCTATGAGAAATGACGCGGATCATGGGCTCGCGACGCGCGCTTGCCAGCGAAGGACGGAGCGTGCGGTGCGAGGTATTGGCTGCCGACCCGCACGCGCGCGCGCCGAGAAGTACCTCGCGGGGAAGGGCTACACCCAGGGTGAGGTGAAGCTCTGAGCGTGGCGCGGCTTGCTGCACCAGCTCATGTGCTTCCGGTCGGCTTCTCTGCGAGCCAGACCGCCGCGACCTCCGGCATCACGCAAAGTGCGTTCGCGATCTGCGGCAAGGTCATGCCACGCGCACGCAGCACATGGGCGCGGGCCACGGCGTGCTTTCGATCGGAGACCGACATCCTCGGCTCGTGCACCGTGGCGCCTGGTGGGGGCGGCTCGACTTCGCCCGTCGGGCGTGACTTCCGTTCAATGACCGCGGCAGGAGCGTCTTCCACGAGGCGCGCGCCCCCTAGCCCATGCTGAAGTCGCCGAAGGGGCACGCGCATCGACCGCCCGCCCGCAACGCGCCTCAAGAAGACGTACCGGGTGCCAAAGATGGGCATGGTGACGCGAAGGACCCTCGCCCTGAGCACAGGGCCACCGTCGTTGCCGAACTCCCAGAGCTGTCCTCGGCGGACCTCCACTGGCGCGCGAGTCGAGACCACACCGCTCACGGGCACTGGTTCAGTTGACATGGCTGTCTTCGGCAAGAGCATCGGCGATCGGTAGTCCCCGGGCCACGTCATTGTCGCCCTCGGCGACGACGCGATAGGTGGACGGGGTTGACGCCATTGTCTTGATCGTACGTGACAACTCTGCACGATTGGCGTCCTTCATGTAGCTCCCCGCGATGGGTCGGGCGGCATCGCACCCCAGACGACCAGAAACCATGGGGCGGTCAATGGAGCGACCAGTCCGATGTCTGCGAATGGCTGCTAGCGTGAACCTATATGAGAGTGCGCCGGACTACGCTCATCCTGTGGGTCGCGACACTCGTCGCTCTCGGCTGCGGCAGCTCGTTCCTGGCGTGCGGCACCAGCAACAACACGAAGGGCGGAGAGAGCGGGGACGGAGGCGACGCGACCTCCAGCAGCAGCAGCGGTAGCAGCAGCAGCGGCGGCGGCAGCAACAGCAGCAGCGGCAGCGGTGGCAGCAGCAGCAGCAGCGGCAGCGGGAGCAGCAGCGGTGTGCACATCGGCGACGGCGGCAATCCGTTCGGCAACGACGGCGGATGCACGGCTCTCGGCAACGCGTGCTCCTCCAACGCCACGTGCTGCAGCGCAAGCTGCGTGAAAGGCGCGTGCGACTTCCCCGGCTGCACCTCGGACAACGGCGCGTGCACCTCGAACGGCCAGTGCTGCAGCGGGACTTGCACCAAAGGCACGTGCACGCCGCTCAACACGATGTGCAAGACGCTCGGCAACGCATGCACCACCGGCACCGAGTGCTGCTCGGGCTACTGCCCCGCGGGCACTTGCCAGCCGTCGTCGTTCTGCGGACAGCCGGGCGACGCGTGCCAGAGCGGGCCCAACTGCTGCAGCGGCACTTGCACGATCCCGACCGGCGGCACCGTCGGCACGTGCGGCTCGGCGACGGCCGGCGGCAACTGCTCGGCGGTCGACGGAGAGCTCTGCACGGGCTTCTCGGCAGGTGACGGCGGAGCCAACTGCGGCGGCAACTGCTGCAGCCGACTCTGCGCGCCGTGGGGGCCGACGGGTGTCACCATCTGTCAGCCCGCGACGGGCTGCCACGTCGAGAACGACATCTGCACGACCGACAGCGACTGCTGCGGATCTGCGGCGCTCGAGGACGCCGGGCTGCCGAGCTCGGGCAAACCCGTGACGTGCATGAACGGTTTCTGCACGCAGCACATGGGCTGCACCCCGAATGGCGACGTCTGCAAGCTCATGACGACGAGCTGCAACGCCAACCAGGACTGCTGCGCGGGCCTCGGCAACTCGAAGACGGCGTGTCGCCCCGACAACCTCGGCGTCCCGCGTTGCGCGAGCGGGTGTGATCCCGACGCCGGCCAGGGCACGGGCGGCAGCGCGTGCGCGACGAGCGCGGATTGCTGCAACGGCAACCCGTGCGTGCCCAACCCCAAGGGCAACCCGCCGTACGTCTGCTACACGACGTCGTGCGTTCCGTGCGGCGGCGGCTGCACGACGACTGCCGACTGCTGCCCCGGCGCGACGTGCAACGCGCCGAACGGCAGCACCAACGGAACCTGCGGACCGTGCGGAAGCAGCAGCTCGTCGAGCGGCGGCTCCTCCAGCGGCAGCGGTTCGGGAAGCGGCTCGAGCAGCGGCTCGAGCGGCTCCTCGGGCGGCAGCAGCTCGGGTGGTCCGGACGCCGGATGCGCAGCCTACGGTCAGGTGTGCACGACCTCGTCGCAGTGCTGCAACGGCATCCCTTGCACCATGGGCCGCTGCGTCGAGCCTATCCAGTAGCCTGCGCGCGCGCGCGCCGGCATCGTCAGATCACGTGACCCACGAATCGTGGGTCGAAGCCGCGATTGTGACCGACCACCCTGGCGTCCTCGCCGAAGCGTCACGAAGGCACCGTCGAGCGGCACGTCACGTCGATCCTGCGCAAGTGCCGCGCGGACGGTAGCGCAGCCGCTTGCGTGTTGTAGACTCTGGCAGCGGTGGCGAGACTGCTGACGCGACTGCAGAAGTTGGTCCTGCGCCGGCTCACGCAAGCTCACCCCGAATGGGTGCGGCTTCCGCGTGGTCTCGCCACGTCGGCGGGCGAGATGGCGGCGGCTTCTGATCCGCTCGTCGCTGCCAAGCGCGTCCACGACCTCGTACTGAGTCCGGCGTTCCGTCTTACGGACCTCGGCGTGCAATGGTGCGTCGAGGAAGGCTACTGGGCGAAGCGTTCGGGCTGAGCCTCACCCCCAGGCCGACACGTACTTGTGGATGACCACGCTGCCGACAGGCTCGACTACGACGAAGGCTGCACGAACTGGTGAGCCACCAGGAGGGGACCATGAAGCCGCCCGCTGTTCCGAACTGCCGCATCGGTCGCCTCCTCGGCGAGGGCACGACGGGCACCGTCTACGAAGCGGTGAACGACGCCGGCGAAGCCCTTGCCATCAAGTTCCTGCGCGAGACGTTCGCGGACGACCGGGAGGTGGTCGCCCGGTTCGCGCGCGAGGCGAAGATCTGCGCGCGGCTGCGCTCCGAGCACATCGCGGCCGTCGTCGGCGCGGGACGCACCGAGCAGACCTACTGGATCATCTACCGGCGTCTCGTCGGTGAGACGCTCGCTCAGCGCGTGCGGCGCGATCGCGTGCTGGCGCTCGCGGCGCTGACGCCCATCGTCGAGCAAGTGCTCCGCGGCCTCGCGGTGGCTCACGCGGCCGGCGTCGTCCACCGCGACATCAAGCCGGCGAACATCATGCTCGAACGCGCCGGAGCGGGAGAGCGCGCGTGCATCCTCGACTTCGGCGTCTCCAAGGACCGGTCGCACGCGCACTCGGGCTCCAGCAGCACGGGGCGCAGTCTGACGTCGCACACGGCGACGCTCGGCACCATCAACTACATGCCCCCGGAGCAGATTGGCGCGTCGGCCGGGGCCGACCATCGCGCGGACCTCTACTCCGCCGGAGTCGTCGCGTATCGGGCGATGTCGGGGCAGCTTCCGTACGTGGGATCGTCGCAGGCGATCGTGCTGCACGCCAAGCTCAACGAGGATGCGCGCTCGCTGGAGCACGCAACGGGTTCACGGTGGGCCGATTCTCTGGAGACATTCTTCCGGCGTGCCCTCGCTCGTGAGCCATCAGCGCGATTCCAGGACGCCGGCGCGATGGGGGCGGCCTGGGCGGACGCCGTGCGCGCTGCGACGCCGGTGGATCTCGAGCGCCTTCGCCAGCGCAATGCCGACTCCGAGGACGGTGATGACACCGTGCTGGACGACGCGGCGGGTCGGTGAACACCGGCGCAGATCGGGTCGTCTCGGCTGGTCAAACAGACCGAATCAGAACGTACCGGACAGGACGAGCCAGCCACCGGTGGCGACGCCGGCGACGCCCACTCCGAGGGCGACGAACGCAGCGCCTCGCTCGAGGGAGAGCGAGTCGACCGTCGATGGAGAGCACTTGTGCGGGCTGCAAGCGTCGTACTGGCTCTGGCCGTGCACCGCCAGCACGCCGAAGGTCGCGAGCGCTGCGAGCCCCACGCCGCCGAGGACCCAGCCGAGGACCGGCGCGTGCCGTGCAGCGCGGGCTTCTCCTTCGGTGGGCGGCGGCTGCTTGCGGCCCGCGCCCACGACGACGGACAGGACGCGGTTCTTCTCGCCCTGACGGACCACGACGTCCAGGCTGGCCGCCGCACCGTCGGAGGCGACGAAGCGCAGCGTGTGGGGCCCAGGGTCGAGCGGCCGAGGCTTTCCGTCGAGCGAGTCAGCGAGCGTGGTGCCGTCGGCCAGAACCCGCACCGCCGCGAGATCGCGACCCTGAGGGTCGCGCGCGCCGAGAATCACGGTCGGCAACGCCGAGTCGACCTCGGTGAGCAAGCGATCGCACAGCGACGCGACCTCCCTGGGACAGCGGGCGTCGGCGCACGCGACGAAGCTCGCCCGCGACTCGACGAGCCGCCCTTCGCGCTGGAGCTTCTGACCCGCTTCTGCGGCAGCCGCGCATGCCTCGATCGTGTCGGCGCGCGCGGCCGCGGGGAGAAGCGAGACGAGGATGACCGTGAGGACGCGTCTCACGGCGCGCCCTGCGCCTGGCGCAGACACTGCGTGTCGAACTCGATGATCCCGTCAGGGCCGCGCCGAGCGCACCGTCCCGTCGATGCCGGGGCCGTCGCGGGCGCCGACGAGCGCTTGATCGTCGTGGGACGCGGGTGAAGCGCGACGGGTTTGGCGGTGGACGCGGGCTGAGACGCGGTCTCCTGAGGCGCCGGCGGCTCTGGCGTCGTCTCGGCAGAAGAGTCGACCGCGGCAGCGACGGACGGCGCCGCGGGCTCCGACGCGATCGAGACTGACTGCGGCCCCGACCGCGATCGCACGCCGAGCCATATCCCGGACGCCGCGAGGACGACGAGCGCCAGGGCGGCCGCGAGTCGCACGTGTCGCCCTCGACGCGGTGTCGAGGTCGCGGCAGGGATGGCCTCGATCGCCGCAATCGCGCGCGCGCGCTCCTCGAGCACGTCGAACGCGGCTCCCTCGACCCACGCACCGATCTCCTGCGGCGATGCGGGAGGCACGATGCGCTGGAGCTCCAACGCCATCTCGTTGGCCGACGCGAATCGCTGCGCAGGGTCGCGAGAGAGAGCTCGAAGAACGACCGCGTCGAGCCCTTCCGGCAGCGAGTCGCGACTCTGGCTTGGTGCCGGAATGGGACGAAAGAGCGCCTGCTCGATGACGTTGGCTTCCGCGTCTCCCGCGAAGAGTCGCTCGCCCGTCAGCATCTGCCAGAGCACGATGCCCGCGGAGAACACGTCGGCCTGCCGCGTCACCGTCCCGCCGCGGAGCTGCTCGGGCGCCATGTAGCCCAGCTTGCCCTTGATCTGCCCCTCGCGGGTCATCGTCAGACGCCCGGCCGCGCGCGCGATGCCGAAGTCGAAGACGCGAGCGACCCCGTCGACGCCCACCAGCACGTTGTGCGGCGACACGTCGCGATGCACGACACCGAGTGGGCGGCCGTTCTCGTCGCGCGCCTCGTGCGCGGCGTGCAGGCCACGAAGCACGTCGCAGGCGATCGCCGACGCAATGGCGAGCGGAACGGGGCGACCATCGTCGCGCGCCGACGTGAGCAGCCGCGCGAGGGACTCGCCGTGGATGTACTCGAGCACGAGGAAGAGATCGCCCTCCTCGTGCACGTCGAGCACGGGCACGACGTTCGGATGGCGGATGCGCGCAGCCAGGCGCGCCTCATCGAGAAACATGCGCACGAACTCGGGCTCGCGCGCGAAGTGGGGATGCATCGCCTTGACCGCGACGACGGGGGAGAAGCGCGCGGGGGCCACCATCCGCGCCAGGTAGACCGTGGCCATTCCGCCCGTCGCGATCTCCTGATGCAGCGTGTAGCGGCCCACGACGCGCGGGAGCGCCATCCGTGCTCATCGTAGCATGCAGCGCAGGCTAAACTGCGGGGGTGCCGAGCCGCCTTCGCGTTGCCGGAGGGATCGCCGCGACCGTGGCGCTCGCGTGCGTCGGCCCCGCGTGCTGGCTCACGTCGTCGTTCGATGCACTGGTCGACGCGGGAGCGCCGACCGCATCGGACGCGGGCGCCGACGCGACGAGCGACGCGCGATTGGAAGGCGGGTCCGTCGATGCTCCAGTCGATGTTCCGAACGACGCTGTCGGGGAGGCCCCGGCGCCGCAGGACGCCGGTTGTCTCACGACCGATTACGTGTCCTCGGTGATGGCTGACCAGCCGCTCGCCTACTGGCGGCTCGACGAGGACGCGGGCACCATCGCAACGGATTCGACCGGTGGTCACTACGACGGCACCTACAGCAACGGAGTGACGCTCGGCGTTCCAGGGATCCTGGCCGGCGATACGGCGGCGAGCTTCGACGGCGACGGCGGGTATGTGGATATCGGTGCCCATCTCGCGTTCCTCCAGGAAGCAGCGTTCTCGATCGAAGCGTGGATTCGCCCATCGCGCATCGACGGCGCCTTCCGCGGTGTCGTTTCCAACGAGAGCCCCTCGATCAGCCAGCGCTTCGGGTACCTGCTCTACATCGAGCGTCCGGCCGATGGTGGCGTGGTTTCGGGCTTCGAGCGCTGGAACGGAGGCATGAGCAACCCCACGGTCCACATGGGCGACGTCGCTCAGGGCGCGTGGACCCATGTCGTCGGCACCTTCGATGGAACGAACGAGGAGTACTTCGTGAATGGCTCCCCCGTCTCGGCCGACAATGGGCCCATCAAGATCACGACCACGGGTTCGTTCGTCATCGGTGCGCTGAACAGCGCCGCAACGCCCACCTTCTTCGCAGGGACGATCGACGAGGTGGCCGTTTACAACCACGCCCTGGCGCCAAGGTGCGTCGAGGCACATTACAACCTCGCGCTCGGCCGCTCGCCGTGATGCCGATGGACCGAAGACGTCGCGCCTGCGACCGATTACGTCGCACCCCCGGCGGCGACGAAGCCGCGGAATCTCGCAGGTTTCGCCGCGGATCGAGTCTTGCGACGGGTGCCTCGCGATGATCACACACGTCTTCGACCTCGCGATGCGCATGCCGGCGCACCTCGCCATCATGTTCTCGATGAGCTGGTTCGGCATCCCGCACGGCGACCCGCAGGGCGCCGGCCCCGACCCCTCGTACGGCAACACGAAGTGGGGCGGCGGGTGCGTCGCCACGAACGACCCCTCCACCTGCAGCGACTGCATCCTGAAAGGAGCGGGCGACACCTGCCTGCAGACGGGCGCATCGCAACGCGACATGGCGTCGCGCCGCCGGCCGCTCGCGGGCATCTACTCGGCGAGCGCGCTCGACACCGAGGGCCTCCGGCGGGTCGACCTGATGCTTTCGAACGTACGCCGCGCGTGCGACGACGGAGCGAAGATCGACGCGTGGGCGGTGCAGATGAACGGTACGAACAACACGTCGTTGCATCCAAACAACCAGTCGTGCTCGACGTGCGAGATCACGTACGAGGCGACGCTCGCGTTCCTGAAGGAGGCGGACGCCGCGCACATGGATGGCGTGATCGTCCCGTCCGAGGACGCGACGTTCTACTTCCACTTCGGGACCGACGTCGGACTGGGCGCGTGCGACGACTCGAGCGGCAACCCGAAGCAGAACTGCATCGACGCCCTCACGCAGGACTTCACCGACATGGCCGCGATGGCGCTGGCGCATCCGTCGGCGCTCAAGCTGGGCGGCAAGCCGGTCTTCTACATGTACTTCGACCCCGGCTACCTCTCGCCGACGCAGTGGGAGAGCCTCCTCGACAACGCGCGGAACGCGGCGGGCACGGACTTCTACGTGATCGCCTCGAGCCAGAATGCGACGCAGACGGGGTTCTTCCAGGCCCTCGACGGGATCTCTCCCTGGGTCCAGCTCGACTGGAGCAACACGTCGGGATCCACGGTGCGAGCGCACGCGCAGGCGTGGGCGGCGGGGATGCACGATCCCCTCTACGGTGCCGTGGGGCAGTACCCGGGACGCATCGTCATCGGCGCCGCCACGCCGGGGTTCGACGATTACACGGAGAACTGGGGTGGCTGCAGCGAGCGGCAGCTCCCGCCCGGTGACCCACGCGACCCCCAGGTGCTGCTGGGCGAGTTCGATTACTTCAAGTCGAAGTCCACGTCGGCGCTCGTCATGGAGACCTGGGACGACTGGACGGAGGGCTCCGAGTTCGAGCCGGACGTCGCGGGCGGCACGTCGATGCTGGTGTCGCTGCGGCAAGAGATCGGCACGCTCGAGGGAGAAGCCGCCGATCCCGCGGGCGACAAGCGGCTGACGGACCGCTGGACCTCCTTCGGTCAGGCGCGCAACTGCACAGGAAGCCCCGCGGGCACGTCGCCGACGGTCACGCTGACCTGCCCCGCCGGCAGCGGGGACGCGGGGCCGGGAGATGCAGCCGTCGGGAACCCGGACGCGGGAAGGCCCGGTGATTCGGACGGCGGCAGCAGCGGCAGCAGCGGCGGCGGCTCGCGAGGCGACGCAGGAGAGAGCACCGACGCCGGCGCGGGGGGGACCAACGACGCCACGGCGAGCGACGGCAGCGCGTCCGGATGCGCGTGCAGGACGGGCGTGCGTGGCAACCCCGAGGGCAGCTGGCCCCTCGGCGCGGCGATCGGGCTGCTGGGCGCGGCCGTGCGCCGGAGGATCACGCGTCGAGCAGGTTGCGCACGCGCTCGAGAAGGTCGTTCAGCCTGAACGGCTTCTGGAGCATCCTGTCCGGCTCCATGCCGGTCCATTCGGCGACTTGCTCGGGGGCGTATCCGGTGACGAAGAGCACCTTGGCCGGCAGGTTCATGTCGGCGAACCGCTTGCCCAGCTCCTGTCCCGTCATCTCGGGCATGTTCATGTCGAGTACGACGAGCGCGATCTCGGAGCCCTTCGACTGCACGAGGTTGAGCGCCTCCGACGAGCCAGAAGCCGTCACAACCTGGTACCCGCCCTCCTGGAGCTGATCCTTGGTCAGCTCGCGGATGGTGGGATCGTCGTCCACGACGAGGATCATCGCCGGCTTCGGCGCAACGACCGAGACGGGCTTGACCGGCACCGAGTTGCGTCTCGGCAGAATCGGTTCGCCGCGTCGGAGGTAGATGCGAAACGCCGTTCCCTGGCCGAGCTGGCTCTGGACCTCGAGGTGGCCGCCACACTGCTTCACGAAGGCGTAGACCATCGTGAGCCCGAGGCCGGTGCCCTTGCCGGCTGGTTTCGTCGTGAAGAAGGGCTCGTAGATGCGGCGCAGCACCTCGGGCGGAATCCCCGAGCCGGTGTCGGCCACCTCGATCATCACGTAGTCGCCCTCGGATTGCGCGCCCTGGCGCACGGCATCCGAGCCGAGGGTCACGTTGCGCGTCGTCACGGTGATCTTGCCGCGCGCGGTGATGGCGTCACGTGCGTTGATGACGAGATTGATGATGGCCTGATCCAGCGACGTCTCGTCGGTCACCGCCGTGTGCGCGCGCAGGTCCAGGTCGAGCACGATGTCGACCTGACGCTGCACCGCGACCAGCCGCTTCATCATCGGTTCGAGCCCGGCGACGAGCGCATTCACGTCGGTGCTGGCGAGCGTCAGTGGCTGGTCGCGCGACATGGAGAGCAGCTTGCGCGTCAGCCGGCTCGCACGGCGGTACCCGTCCTCGATCATCTGCATGTCCTCGAGCGCCTGCGGGTCGAGGCCGTCCATGCGCAGGGCGTCGATACCGCCCGCGATGGCGTTGAGCATGTTGTTGAGATCGTGCGCGACGCCGCTCGCGAGCTGGCCCACGACTTCCATCTTCTGCGCCTGCTGGAACGACGCCTGGAGGCTGTCGCGCTGCTCGAGCAGCCGCGAGAGCTCGAGACCGAGCGGCACTTGGTGCGCCAGGATCATGAGCAGCTCCTGATCGTCGATGTCGAACGGGGCATCGACGGCCCTGCGCTCGACGCACAGCGCGCCCACGACGCGCTCGTTGAGCAGGAGCGGCACGGCGAGGACACGCTTTCGGTCCGGTGCGTTCTCGGACGACAGCTCGTCCGGGAGCGCGGCAACCCACGGATCGGCGTGCTGCATCGCCGCGCGCATGAAGCTCTCGCGCCATCCAGTGGCAGCGGGGAGGGTCTCGCCCAGACGGTTCCGGCCGAGCGACAGGCGCGAGGCGACGTCGTCGGGAGGCTCGAAGAGGATGAACGCCCGATCGGCGGCGAGCTCGCGCACCAGGTCGTCCACGATGGCGGCGCACTGCTGGTCGCGCCGAAGCTGACCGTAGGGGGCGCGCGCGACGTGGACGAGGGACGCGAGCTGTCGGCGCGCGCGGTGGGATGACCGGCGGGCGCTGGAGGCACTCGAGCTGCCCTTCGGCGCCTCGATCGGCGAAGCCAGGGAGAACTCGTTGCGCACGAGCTGTGCGCGCGCCTCCGCGCCGTGCTCGCGTGCGAGCGCCTCTGCGATGCGCGCCTGGTCGCGAGCGGCGTCGAGGCTGCCTTCGTCGCGAAGCATGTGTGCCCGTACTCGCGCTACACCACACAGGACCCACGGGCACGTCTCGCGCCGGGCGAGGATCTCCGCCCTCGCGAGCAGGCGATGGGCCTTGGCCAGCCGCCCCTCGAACCAAGCGAGGCAGGCGTCGACGTAGTTGCCGTGAGCCTTGGGCAGCGGCTGCTTGGCCGCGGCCCGCAGGTCGGCTGCGGCGCTGGACAGTGCGGCGATGCGGGCCGGCCGGTCGTCCCGCGTGGCCCTGAGGCACTGCTCGACGCGGGCGTGCCCGACGGCGATGTAGTACTCGCCCAAGATGGGGGGTGAGTCGCCCGCGTCGTGCCCCTCGGCCTGGAAGGACGACACGAGATCCTCGAACTCTGGCCCGAGGTTCCCCGTCTCGAGGAAGTTGCGCGCCTGGGGTCCCCACCGAGCCAGGCCGTACATGTCCTTCGCGGGGGGGCGATTGGCGACGAGATCCAGCTGCGACGCGAGCCAAGGGCCTTCCTGACCACTCCGACCCATGGCCGCGAGGGCTGCTTGTGCCCGAACGGCCAGGAAGCTCGGGAAAGCCTGCGTCGTGTGCCTGTGGCGCCGAAGGCGGTCGACGGCGCGGACGATCCAGCTCCAAGCCTGGGTCGCGCGTCCACGCAGGGACTCGACCCAGTCACCGTTGACGATCGCGGCGCAGAACTCGTTGGTCTCCATCCAAGGCGCGTACTTGTCGGCGCACTCCCGGGTGTCGGCCAGAGTCGCGTCGAACTGACCCCGGTACGCGTGCGCCACGGACCGTCGCAGGAAGTACACGGCCAGGAGCGCGGGATCCGCTAGCTTCTCGGCCATGACGCGCGCAGCCTCGAGGTGCTGGTCCGCCTCTGCGATGCGGCCGAAGTGCGTCAGGACCACGCTGTAGGTCAGGTGGGCGCGCGCGAGCGTGACGGAGGGGTGATCGGCTTGGGAAAGCGCGATGCCGATGACTTCGGTCCTGCGCTCCAGGGTGCGCGTCGACCACCTGCGGTCGATCCCCATGCGTGCGTAGTGGTGATAGAGGTCGTAGAGCACGTCGAGGACTTCGCGCCCACGTGGCACCACGGCGGGCGGTGCGACGATTTTCGGCGCCCTCTCCTGCGCGGACATGCGGACACCGAGCGCCGCGAAGCCTTGCTCGAGCGCCGCCCAGGCAGCGTCGGGATCTCCGCGTTCACGGCTCACCCAGACGAGCCTGGCCAGGATCGCGGCTCGACTCACCGGATCGTTCGCGAGCTCCAGCGCCATCCCGAAGGCACGCACGCTTTGATCGAGCGCTCCTACCCGGAGATTGACCTCTCCCACCTTCCGGTGAAATGCCACGTCCAGAGGTCGCGACGCGGCTTCGGCACACACTCGCGCCATCTCGAAGAAGCGAAGCGCGGCGTCGTTGTCGAAGCGGTCCAGCGCGGCCTCGGCCGCCTTGCGCGCGATCGAGTAGGCGAGCAGCGGTGACTTGCGGAGGTCTCCCGCCGCGAAATGAGCGGCGCATGCGTAAAGCGTGTCCACGTTCGAGTCCACGCGCTTCGCGAGGCGTTCGGCGGCACGCTGATGCAGCTTCGACCGTGAGGCGTCGTCCAGGCCGGCCACGAGCATCTCGCGCGCGCTGTCGTGGCAGAACGCATGGTGCCCCGCTTCGGCGGTGATCAGGAGACCTGCTTGCCGGCCGTCTGCGAGCACGTAGCCGATGTCGTGGACGGACAGCCCGAGCACATCGGCGAGCAGGGCGTCCTCGAAGTGAGTCCCGAGGATGGCCGCCGCCTCCATCA
>DASVWO010000061.1:0-5039 GCA_036393165.1 Polyangiaceae bacterium
CTCTCGCGATGCGCGCTTGGCTTGCCGCGGTTCTCCTCACGTCTGCCGTTGCCCCGATCGCCGCCTGCAGCCCCAACTCGGTGTGCAAGCTCATGGCCGCGATCAACGATCCGTCCAACCGGACGCTTCGTCGCAACATCATGAGCTTCGGCCTCGGTCAGTTCTGCAAGCAGATGACCTCGCACAACGCGCCGCTCAAGCTCACGCCCGACGCGAACGTCATCGGCCGCTTCTACCCGCAGCACTGCACCCAGCAGACGCTCGACAACGGCGACCTCTGGGTGCAGTTCGACGGGATGGGGTACGCGTACACGAACGTGTCGCGCAAGGTCACGTTCACCTCCGGCGCGACCATCACGTACAACGAGGACTTCCGCTGCGCCGAGGACAACTCGATCTACGCGTACTTCGACACGCGGTCGGTCTCACCCCCGCAGTTCAACGTGCTGCAGATCGAGGCGCCCGTCGCGAACCTGATGCAGAGCATCGTCGGGCCCTTCGCGAACACGTTCGGCACGCAGATGGTGAGCGGCCAGCTCTCGCAGGGATTCACGGTCATCCAGGGCGACGACAACAGCACCGACTTCGCCGTCGGCCACTTGCCGCTCGGACAGAGGCCGCCGCACCCGTTCGACTCGCACGGCAGCAACCGCATCATGGTCGAGAGCCTGCGCACCGAGGTGTGGCCCGGCGAGCGCGACTTCATCGGCCCCATCGAGGTGCAGGACAGTGGTCGCGCGCTCTACCTGCTCCTGCAGCTCGACGGCCAGCAGGCGGTCGACGTGATGCTCTTCCCGAAGGCGGTCGGCGACCAGGCGCTGCAGCTCTACGTCAACTACGGCCAAGCCGGGCCACTGCCCGCGATGCCCCAGTTCAGCGACGTGCTGCAATATGGGGTTCAATACCAGCGTGCGGTACCCGTTCCGCCGGGTATGTACTATGTGGTGATCGACGACACGACCACGGCAGGTCAGGCAGCCCCGGCCGCTGCATTGCCGTTCGGCGTGGGCGCGCAGGCAGCCGTCGTGAGCTACGCGATCCAGATCGGTGACGCCCCTTGAAGACCGAAGAGCCCACACGCGAGGAAGAGCCGAAGAGCTCCCCCGTGGCGGAGGCGCGCGCGGAAGAGCCGGTCAACGGGGTCGGGGCGGCGAAGGAGCCGTATCGCGAGGGCGCGCGCGTCGTGCCCGAGCTGATGCCGCCGCGTCCCTCGCGCATCCTGCGCCTCGTCTACTGGGCCGTCTGGTTCGTCCTGCTCCCCATCGTGCTCGCGTGCATGCTCGTCTGGGCGCTGACGCCCCCCAGCGGCTCCGAGATCGGCGGTTTGCTCGGGTGGATCGAGTCCCTCGTGCGCGCGCAGCCGGTGCCCGTCGGCATCGTGCTCTTCACGGTGTTCGAGATCGTCCTCTGGGCAGCGCGCCACCAGCTCCCTCTCGCACGCCACGCGCACCCGCCGCTTCGTGGCGACCTGCCGGCCACCATGCGCGCGCCCTTCGAGCGCGCCCGCGCCCTGCTCGACGAGGCCGAGATGATCCTCGGCAAGCACGAGAAGGCCGTGGTGCGCGAGCTCACCGCGAAGGAACGCGAGCGCCTGCGGGGCGAGCTCGAGGCCCTGCGCGAGTCGATGGAGCGCGTGCCCTTCGACCAGGAGGCCTTCATGGACGCCCTCTCGAAGGCCGACGGCGAGATCGACGTGCGTCTCGGACGCTGGCGCAAGAGCGAGGTGCGCGAGTACGTCGAGGCGATCGCCATGGCGGTCGCCGTCGCCTTCGCGCTGCGCGCGTTCGTCATCGAGGCGTTCAAGATCCCGAGCGGCTCGATGATCCCGACGCTGATGGTGGGCGACCACATCTTCGTCAACAAGTTCACTTACGGGCCGGCCATCCCGTACACGCACGCGCGCGTGTGGACGCACATGCCGCCCCATCGCGCCGACGTCATGGTCTTCGCGTTCCCGGAGCATCCGGAGCAGGACTTCATCAAGCGCGTCATCGCCCTCCCGGGGGACAAGCTCGAGGCGCGCAACGGCCACCCGATCATCAACGGCTGGGAAGTGCCGAGCTGCAAGGTCGGCCAGTGGTCGTACAACGACTTCGACTCGCCCATCACGCGCCACGAGGGCGACCTCTACGTCGAGTATCTCGGCGACGAGTCGTACCTGACCTTCTACGACCGCGCGTCCGGCGCCTTCATGGAGAACCAGGGGCCGTACCTCGCGAAGCAAGGCGAGGTCTGGGTCATGGGCGACAACCGCAACAACAGCCACGACTCGCGCATGTGGTTCGGCGGGCAGGGCGGGGGAGTGCCCTACGAGAACATCCGCGGGCGGGCGCTCTTCGTGTGGCTGAGCGTGAGCGACAACGGGATCGACTGGTCGCGCGAGGGCGCTCCCGTCATGGGACGGCCGCGGTTGCCTCCGTCGGCGAAGGATCTCGAGCCCCAGCTCGAGAAGTGCCTCAAGGGCCGCCCGTCCGTGACGAATCCGCCGCCTCCCCCTGCGGGATAGGCGCGGACGGTGCCATGGAAAGGAGGAGGGAAGCCGCCATGCCCACGTACGTGCTCGTGACGAAGCTCAGCCCGACCGCGATGAAAGACCCGCGGGGCCGCAAGCGCGCGGGCCAGGAGTGGAAGGACAAGGTGGAGAAGCTCGTCCCCGGCCTCCACTGGAAGGCGCACTACGCGCTGCTCGGGCCTTACGACTTCATGGATGTGTACGACGCCCCGGACGATGCGGCGGCGATGCGCGTGTCGCTCCTGTCGCGCGAGCTGGGGGCGGCATCTGCCGAGAGCTGGCCGGCGATGGCGTACGACAGCTTCCTGCCGCTCGTGGAACAGGTGGAGAAGGCATGAGGCGCGCGGGCGCACTCGTGGCGGTCGCCATCGCGGCCATCGCGGGCGGCGTGGCCTGTGGCTCGGCCGAGAAGGCCGCCGCCAAGGACCCCATGAAGTGCGAACGGGATCCCTCCTGCGCCAAGGAGCGCGGCAGGTACCCCGACTGCACGAGGCAGTGCGTGGACGACCCCGATTGCATGGACCGCTGCCGGCAGGTGCAGCAGGGGGTGGACGCTCTGGGACGTCAGCAGTAGTCCGGTGGCCCTTCGGGCTGTCGTCCCGCCTCCGGCGGATACTCATTGAAGCTCGGGCTCAGGCCGTGCATCACAATCAGCGGAGACAACCGTGATGCGTGCCGCCACAGTTCTCGCTTCAGCTTGGGGTGTCGTTTCGCTCGCCGTCGCGTGCTCCTCGGGCACGGCGCCGAGCCCCGTGCAGGGGGACGGAGGTGTCGTCGCGGAGGGAGGCGTGCAGCCCCCGCCGGCGCACTGGGGTTGCAGCGGCGAGGCCGGGGCGTGTCTCTCGGGCACCGCGGCGACCAAGGGGTTCTCGAAGCAGCCGCGCTACCTCTTCGCCGAGCTGTACCGCCTCTTCCCGCTGGGCACCGCGATGCCCGAAGCGCAGGAGACCGTGGCGACCGACGGGACGTGGGCCTTCGACGACGTACCGGCGTGGGGGCACTACTTCGTCCGGATCGTGGCGGACTTCGGGCAGTCGCCGGCCATCGCGACGTTCGCCGGCCCCATGGCCGCGCCGACGACGGGGGGGCCAGTGGCGGTGACGGTGCAGCCCGTGCAGGCCGTCGCGTCGGAGCACGGCATGGGCGGCTCCTTCGTCGTCGACTGGGCGTCGGCGCACGTCTTCAGCCCATCGGATGGCTCGGAGCTGCAGAGCGGCGCGGCGACCGTCTCGATCGACGTCGGCGGAACGACGACCCCGATGCCGTGGACGACGACGGGCGGGCAGAGCCTGTACTTCGTCGACTTCGGCACCCCTCCGGCGGCGCAGTCCTCGTACACCATCACGGCGTCGGGGCAGGCGTTCGGATCGACGCCGGCGTCGTGGAAACTGGCGGCGTCGCCGCCGAGCTTCATGCCCACGATCACCTCGCCCGCGAACGGCGGCATGGTGAGCGCGAGCCAGATGCTCAACGTGACGTGGCCGGCGCAGGCAGCGGCGGATTACGTGACCGTGGGGCTCTTCCAGGTGACCGACGGCGGCGTCACGGCGGTGGGCTCGGATCCGCCCCAGCTGACGCCGGACACGTCGTCGCAGACGCTCGCGCTGCCAGGGCCCGGTTCGTACGTGGTGGACGTCTACTTCACGACCGTCGCATGCCCGACGACGTCGGACGGGTGCGTCCTCTCGAGCGCCGTCGCGGCGTCCCAGTTCACGGCACAGTGAGCAGTGAGCGCCGCCCGGCTCACCAGCCGAGCCGGAAGTGCACGGCCTTGGGGCGCGTGAGCGCGTCGAGGCCCAGCGTGCTGAGGCTCACGCCGCGGCCGGACTCCTTCCAGCCGGACCAGGGGAGCGCCGGATCGAGGTAGTCGCACCGGTTCATGTAGACGGTGCCGCACTCGAGGGCGCGCGCGAAGCGCATGGCCCGCTCGCGGTCCTTGGTCCACACGCTCGCCGTGAGGCCGAGGCGCGAGTCGTTCATCTTCGCCAGCGCCTCGTCGTCCGACTCGACGGGCATGACGGGGAGGATCGGCCCGAAGGACTCCTGCCGGAACAGCTTCATCGAGTGGTTGCAGTCGGCCACCAGGGTCGCCTCGAAGAAGCGCCCGCGCCCGTCCACCGACGCCCGCTTGCCGCCCACCACGATGCGCGCCCCGCGTGCCCGCGCGTCCTGCACCAGAGCCTCGAGCTCCGGCACGTGGTTCGGCTGGGCGATGGGGCCGAGCGTCGTCTCCGCCTTCATCGGATCGCCCATCACGTACGCGCGCACGAGGGGCTCGGCCATCTCGAGGAAGCGCCCGTAGACCGACTTGTGCACGTAGACGCGCTCGACCGCGCAGCAGCTCTGGCCCGCGTTGTAGATCGCGCCGTCGACGACGTTCTCGACCGTCTTGGTCAGGTCGCAGTCGGGCGCGACGTACGCGGGATCGTTGCCGCCGAGCTCGAGGCCCGGGTGCAGGAAGCGCTTGGCCGCCGCCTCCACCATCCGGTGGCCGCCGAAGATCGACCCGGTGAACACGACGTGGTCG
>DASVWO010000062.1:0-4703 GCA_036393165.1 Polyangiaceae bacterium
GACGCGTCGGATGGCGAGGAAGCCGCCGACAAGGCGCTCGCGATGAACGCGGACGAGCGGCGCAAGGCGCTGGAAGCTTCCGGCTTCGAGATGGGGCAGATCCATGCGCGAGCCGAGGAGCTCCGGGAGCGCATGCAGCGCGCCGCGGGTGAAGCGGCGCACAAGGCGGCGGTCGCAGACGCGCGAAAGAAGGCGCTGCGTACCCCCTCGAACCGTGGACGCGTGTTCTTGCTCGTGGCGGCGGTTGCCATCGCGGCCGTGATCCTCGCGTTCCTATTGTTCCCGCGGCTCGCGACGCAGGAGGCTACGACCGCGGTGCCCTCGGCGTCGACGGCGCCGACAGCCTCGATGGGCGCGCCGACGCCTCCGATTCCCTCCAGCACCGCCTCGACCACGGACGCCTCACCAACGGGGCCGAAGCCTCCCGTCATCCGATGAGCAAGAAGCAAACAACGGCTGCACTCCAGCGAGCGTCCACGCTCGCGGCGCTCTTGCCAGATCCTCACGGGAAGTACTACGTCGGTCGAACCTGGCTGTCGTTCTTCGCCGAGCACGGGCACTTTTCCGGAACCATCGTGTGGGGGGAGCCGACGGCGGAGGACGTGAAGGAATGGACGGCGGCGGCCGATCTCAGGCTCTCGGACGCGTGCCAGCCGCACGCGACGATCTTCGATGCGTCGAAGGTCGAACGCTTGAGTCCCTCGACCTTCGGCGCTCTCGCCCGGTACGCGACTCGCAACCTCGAGGGACTCGGCGCGAGGATCACGAAGCTCGCCATCGTGCACCGCGGTGGTTTCGCCGGTGCGGTCGCCGCCGGGTTCACCAAGCTGGTGCCCGTCCCCTTCCCCACCGAGAACTTCCGTGATCCGCTGAAAGCGCTGTCGTGGCTCGGGTGCGCCGACGACGCGCCGCTGCTCGAGGAGGTCGGTCGCGCCCGCACCGAGGCGCGTCTCGTGGCGCCCATCCTGAGGGACCTCGCGATGTTCCTGCATCACCACCCGACCGCGACTCCCGCGGAAGCGGCGCGCGCCCTCGCCCTGTCGACGCGCAGCCTCCAGCGGCGGCTGAGCGAACAGGGCACGACGTTCCGCCACGAGCTCGATCAGGCGCGCGTGCGCCTGGCGCAGAAGCTCCTCGAGGACTCGGACGCGACCGTCACCGAGGTGGCGCTGCAGGTGGGGCTCACGTCGCCGCAGCACCTGAGCACGCTCTTCCACCGCTGCGGGCACGAGAACCCCAGCGCCTGGCGCGCTCGCGTGCGCGGCCGCTAGCGGACGTTCGGCGGCACGCGATCTCGGTCCTGGAACGAGATCATCCACCCGGGGTACTCCGGCGGAAGCTCGCTCACCTTGTCGAGCGCGGTCAGCTCGTCGGCCGTGAGCACGAGGTCGGTCGCCGCGAGGTTGTCCTTCAGCTGCTGGTCGTTCTTGGCGCCGATGATGATCGTCGTGACGTGCTTCTTCGCGAGCAGCCACGCCAGCGCCACGCGGGCGACGCTCGTCCCGTGCGCGTCGGCCACCTTGCGCATCGCATCGATGCAATCCCAGGCGCGCTCCTTGTTCACGAGGGGGAAGTCGAAGCTCGCGCGGCGCGTGCCCTCCGGCGCCTTCTGGTCGCGGCCGAACTTGCCGCTGAGCAGCCCGCCCGCCAGCGGGCTCCAGACCATGAGCGCCATGTTCTGGTCGTTCAGCAGCGGCACGAGCTCGCGCTCCAGATCGCGCCCGGCGATCGTGTAGTACGCCTGCAGCGAGTCGAACCGCGCCCAGTCGTGCGCCTCGGCGATGCCGTTGGCCTTCGCGATCTGCCACGCCGCGAGGTTCGAGCACCCGATGTACCGGACCTTGCCCGAGCACACGACGTCCTCGAGCGCCCGCATCGTCTCGTCGAGCGGCGTCACCGTGTCGAAGCCGTGGATCTGGTAGAGGTCCACCCAGTCGGTCCCGAGGCGCTCGAGGCTCGCGTCGATCGACGCCATGATGTGCCCGCGCGACAGGCCGACGTCGTTCGGTCCCTGCCCGGTCCGGCCCTTCACCTTCGTCGCCAGGATCACGTCCTTGCGCTTCGCGCCGAGCGCCTTCCCGAGGATCTTCTCGCTCTCGCCCATCGAGTAGACATCGGCCGTGTCGAAGAAGTTGATGCCCGCCTCGAGGCTCGCGCCGACGAGCCGGTCGGCCTCCTGCTGCGCCGTCGTGCCGACGACCTCCCAGAAGCCCTTGCCGCCGAACGTCATCGCGCCGAAGCAGAGCTCCGACACGTACAGCCCGGTCCGTCCGAACGCCCTGTAGTGCATGGGCGAGTTAGATGCCTCAGATCCTCAGGGGTTGCCAGAGGCCCACCACCACCCGAAGGGCAGACCGCGATCGAGGTGGAAGTGATTGCGGTGAGCGGCGTCGAAGTCCGGCGTGAGCACGTGGGTGAGGCCGCTCTCGCGTTTCAGGCGGATGGCCACGTCGTGGAGGAACCGCCCGCGCGCCGTGACGGGCTCGTCGATCCCCTTCTCGTAATCCTGCAGCACCGTGATGGGCCGGCCCTTGGCGGGCGTGAGCGAGCGCATGTCGAACGCGAGCCCGAAGGAGTGCTCGCTGATCGCCGGCTTGGTGGCGAAGCGCGTCGTCCACGGCCCGGCGCGCGTCACGCACACGTAGGCGCCGAAGGTGTCGATGCGCTTGATGCTCGTGTCGAGCTCGGAGCGCGCTTCCTCCTGGATGATCGACTCGATGGGCTCGAGCAGCGTGGCGAAGGAGCAGTCGACCCAGAGCGGAGGCGAGTAGACGATGCCGGTCGGACCGCGCGTGACCATGACGCCGTGGGGGACGCCGCAGCCCTTGGCGTTCGGCTTCTCCTGCGCCGGCAGCACCGTGTACTTCGCCCCGCTCGCGGCGAGCTTCGCGAGGCACGCGGTCGGTTCGACGTTGGCGGCATTGAGCCACTGTGGCGAGAGGCCACCCGGGAAGGGGCTCACCTTGGTGCCCGGGGAGGAGCCCGCGGCTCGGACGGATCGCCCGGCGAGCGCGAGGGCCGCGACGAGGCACGCGAGCAAGAGGAGCGAGGTCCGACGTCTCAAGCGGGGCCGTTGGATCGTAGCTTCCGCGACCTGGATCGAGCGAACGCTGCGGCCCGCGCATTCCCGGCGCGCAGCTTGAAGAGCGAAGAGGCATGGCAGCATTCGCCAGCCGCACCTACACCGCCCCCCTCGGTCAGCGAGCTCCGGTCGTCGTCGTCGAGCGCGACGCCCGCACGCGCGCTGCGATCGCGGCGGCGCTCGGCGACTTCCGCGTGCACGAGGCCGAGACGCTGTCGGAGGCCGGAGCGAAGGTCAGCGAGCTGCGCCCGCGCGCGGTGGTGTGCAGCGTGGCGTTCGACCCCCTGGAGCTTTTCTGCTTCGCACGCTGGCTGCGCGCCATGTTCCGCCGCAGCATCGCGCTCGTGATGCTGACGCCGTACGGCGACGCGCGTCAGGCCATCCGCGCTCTGCAGCTCGGCGCCAGCGCGTGCATCGACGTCCCCATCGATCCGGCGCGCCTGCGCATGGTCATGGGCAAGCACGCCGTCGCGCCTTCCGGCGCTGCCTGAGCCGTCCACTGGACAACGCCCCCCGGGGACGGCTAACTACGGCCTGCTTCGCCTCTCGTCCCCATCGTCTAGAGGCCCAGGACCGCGGCTTTTCACGTCGCTAACGCGGGTTCGACTCCCGCTGGGGACGCCAACGTTATTTTCGTCTTACCGTCGGTCGGCGGTTCGACGACCCGGGCGCCCTTCGAGAGCGTGTAGACGGGGTGGCCCGGCGCGAGCTCCATCATCTCGAGCGTCGCGCCGTCCAGCTCCTTCGGGCCGAGGAAGCGGCGTACGGCCTCCTTCATGACCATCACGGCCTCCCAGCTCCTCCTGCGGGCCTCGTCAACGGGGGCGCCCAGCGTGCCCGTCTCGTTGACCAGGCGGATGGTCTTCACCGGCTCGAAGAGGGCGTCGGCCCGGAACCGCACGATGATGGCGCCGGACTCGTACACGAATAGGCCCTCGACCGTGCTCTCGACCAGCTTCCGGTCGGCCGTCAGGTCGCCCGTGAACAACGACACGGTGCCGGTGGCGTAGTCCATGACGCCCGGCCCCCTTGGCGCCAGAAGCGGTTGCACGAGAGCTTCGGCTTCCGAGATCTTGCCGACAAGCATCTCGAGCTCGCGCTCGTTCCTTTCGACTGCTTCGACGAGCGCCTTCGCTCGACCATGACCGCCGGCGATGGCCGCCACGAGCCGACTGGTCTCTTCCTTCAGTCTGGCCTCCTGCTCCTTGAGCACCCGAACGACGGCGAACTGCTGCTCGTTCACGTGCGTGATTCGCCGGTTGTGCTCCGCCACCATGGCCACGAGCCGCGTCGGGTCCTTGACCACGACATCCATCAGCTCCTTCAGTCGCCGTTCCAGAGCGACCTGCGAAACGACCACCGGATTCGGGCAGACGGAGGACCCACGCGCGTGGAACGAGCACCGATAGTGCGGGACGCCGCGTCGATGGACCCCGATGGTGAAGCTCGCACCGCACACGCCGCAGCGGATCAAGCCGCTCAGCAGGAACTGCTTCGAGCCGTTCGCCCTGTGGGCGGCCTTGTAGGTCGCCGCATCGACCTTGAGCCGCGCTTGTACAGCGTTCCATGTCTCCAGATCGATGAGAGACGGCACCGCCTCGCGAACCTCCACCCAATCCGT
>DASVWO010000063.1:0-9144 GCA_036393165.1 Polyangiaceae bacterium
GAACTCGGCGAACCAGGCCGCGGCGTCGCAGAACTACGCGTTCAACCAGGGCTCGCACGCCGACAACACGACGGTGGCCGTCGCGCAGCAGAACAGCGCCGCGGGCTCCGCGTACAACAACACGGCCGCCACCCAGCAGACCGCGGCGAGCGGTCAGTCGGCGCAGTCTGCCGGCTCGAACCTGTCCGCGTCGACTGCGGCCAACCAGAACTTCGCCAGTCAGACGGCGAACACCAACAGCCTGCAGAGCAGCGCTGCGCAGCAGTTCTCGAACGCCATGGTCTTCAACAACCTGTCGTACCTGAACGCGCAGCAGTTCGTGCTGCAGGTCAACGCGACGACGACGCAGCAGAACAACATGCTCCAGCTTTTCCAGGGCTGGAACAACCAGATCAGCAACTGGGCGAACTTCCCGATCTCCGGTTGCTTCTGATCACGACGGCTACGTGACACAACTCCACTGAATAGCCGGCGGCAGCGGGGGCCCGACGTGGCTCCCGCTGCCGTTTCCTTTGGGGCCGACTACCAGAACCAGCCGCCGTTCCCGAGTCCGGCGCCGCACCAGCCGTTGATGCACGTGGTCTGTCCGACGAACCCGGCTGCGGGGAAGCTGTTCCAGCCCCATGCGCCGGGCCAGCCGAGACCTCCGCCCCAGTACATGCCGGGGAACCCGAAGGCCCCGAGGCCGCCGAACCCGGCGCCGCCGCCCCAGCCCCAGCCCGCGATCAGGTGCTGCTGGGTCTTTCCGAGCTTCTCCGGTGGCGGAGGTGTGACGGCCTTGGTCCGCTCCTCGGGGGGCATCTGACCCGCGGCCTTCTGGCCCGTGTCGAATACCTCGTCGATGTGGATCTTGACCCTCTCCCGCGCAGCCTGCGGGAAGGCCTGGATGACGTCCGAGATCATGTGAGCGAGCTGGGCCTGGTTGACCAGGTTCTGCTCGAACTGCTTCTCGAAGGCGTCCTCGAGCTGGCGCGTCAAGTCAGCGATCCGCGCCTGACTGCCCTCGGGCGCGGCGACCATGCCCGGCTGCTCGTTCCCCGGCTGCGCACCCATCTTCGGTTCCTCGCTCGGCTGCGGAGCCGCGGCGGGACCCGGTTGCGACATCGAGCCCGGGTAGCCCTCGGTCGCTTGCGCCGGGGCGTTCGCCTGGGCAGTGGAGCCCAGCGAGACGGCGAGCCCGACCCCGGCAAGCAAGGCGACCGATGCGATCTGCTTCCTCATGACACACCTCCGCCTGCGGCGAGAAGCACTCCGCGCGCCACCGCGGTGCGGACCGCGACTAGGCGCGTCTCGTCCGGCGAAGCATCAGGAGCGCGAGAATCGCGGCTGCGGCGGCACCGGAAGCGTCATCGCCCGAGCCGGCGGGCCGCACGGAACACCCGTCGCCGCCCCCGGTACCGGACTGCGACGACGCCGGCGGGTAGATCGCGCAGAGTCCTTGCTCGTCGTCGGGAGTCAGCTCGATGGCTCCCGGGCGGTAGTACGCGTACATGACCGACGTCGACTCGGTCGCGTGCGCGAGGCCGAGGAAGTGCCCCGTCTCGTGCGTCAGGATCCCTTGCAGGTCGTACGAGCCTTGCGGAGGAGGCTCCTGCGCGACGATCGGATGCTCGGCGGTGTTGATCTCGGTGTACGCGGAGAAGATGCGTCCGTCGTCCACGCCGAACGTGACCGTCGTCAGCCCGAGCGCGTTCGTCGGGTCGTCATGCGGCCATCCGCTGTCGTCGAAGACGAGGTAGTCGTGGCCTGCGGCGTCGCACGCGTCGCTGGATGCGCACGCGGACGGAATCTGCGCGATGGGCCCGTCGTCGTACACCTGGATGTTCGCGTGGCCTCCGGTGCACGTCACCTGGTTCCACGCGGCGAGCGCCAGGTGCTCCACGCGCGTGGCATCGGCGAGGGAGATCTGCGAGCTGGCCGCGGAGATGAGGCCGATGGGGACGCGCGACTGGTGCCACGCCAGCGGGATGCCGTCCGTCCAGCATCCGTTCGCCGAGGGGTCGTAGCCGTTCGGCACGGCCGACGTGGTCGTGCGGCAATACGCGTGACCGATGCGAGGCGCCAGGACGGCGGCCATGCCGATGGCGAACGCGCACAACCTCGCCGGGGAATGGGTGGAGATCACAGGCAGCAGTCCGTGCAAGACGGGGGGTAGCACTTGCCGAACAGCAATGCGCCCGCCTTGCCGCAGCAGACCATGCCGGCGGTGCAGACACCACAGACGCCGGCATCGCCGCCGCCATCGACGACCGTCGGCCCACCCTGGCAGCAGCCGCTGCAGCTGCTCGGAAAGCACTGTCCGTACTCCAGCGAGCCTGCTTTCTTGCAGCACGACTCGTTCGAGCCGCACGAGGCGCCGTCGGTGCAGGATCCCGCGTCGCGACCGCTCTGGCAGCAACCGGTGCACTTCGGGCTGTAACACTGGCCGTAGTCGATCGAGCTCGGCTCGGAGCAGCAGACGTTGTCGCTCAGGCACTTGCCGCACGCGGACGGTTGTCCGGCATCCGGGGCCCCCCCGCCGTCGGCCGTCGCCGGGGCCTTCGAACCGGAGCTCGAGCCGTAACCGCTGCTGGGGATGCCGAGTGACGCATCGGGAGCACCCGTGAAGCCACCGTAACGATTCGGCGAGCCGTCGCACGCGACAGCCATCATCGCTCCACACACGATCAGCTCCACGTGTGGTCGCCTCATGCAAGCCTCCTGTCGGCGGGAACCTTAAGCCGCCGAGGCGCGGTGGCCATGCGCAACGCGCATGACTCCGGCGAAGCCGCCGACCAGCACGCCGAGTCGTCACTGGACGTCCCGTACTCCGACCACCATACGCCTCGGGAGTGAGGCGATGCGATGTCGAACCAGAAGGAGCAACGGGCATGACGAGGTCTTCGCATTGGCTGGGCGCGCGTGCGCTCTCTTCCTTCGCAGCCTTCGCAGCCTTCGCAGCCTTCGCGGCGCTCTCGGCCTGCAGCGCCAAGGGTCCGGCCGGTGGTGGAAGCAGCGGGAGCAGCAACAACGGTGGGCCTCCGGCCCCCGTCGCCTGCCTCGGGCAGTCGTTCAGCAGCGCCTGCGCCTCGTGCATCGAGAGCTCGTGCGAAGCCGCGCTGGGCGCGTTCGGCGGCGACTGCCATGACTACGTCGATTGCTACTGCCCGAACGGTGCGTACAACGCTGCCGCCCAGATGTCGCAGGCGTGCCGGGCCAAGGCCACGACGAACACGTCGTGTCTCTCGTCCGCGCAAGCGATCAACGCCTGCGTCACCCAGACGTGCGCGAGCGCATGCCAGACATCCGGTGGTGGCACGGGGTCGAGCAGCGGAGGCGGCGGAAGCGGCGGCATGACGCCCGCCTGCGGGATCTCCTTCTCGACGGCGACGTGCGCGAGCTGCGTCATGAGCCGCTGTTGTTCCGCCACGAACACCTGCGCCCAGGACCAGGGGTGCCTGGGCATCATCAGTTGCGTTCATCGCTGCAACGGCAACATGTCCTGCGAACAGAACTGCATCTCGTCGGCCCCGTCCAAGCAGCAGATGGAGCTGAACAACGCGACCGAGTGCTGGATCTCCTCGTGCGGCAACTCGGGCTGCTGACGCGCCGCCGAGGACGAGGGAGCAACGTCATGACGAAGTCTGCGCATTGGCTCGGGGCCGGCGTCCTCGCCTGCTGTTTCGCGGCGCTCTCGGCCTGCGGAAGCAAAGGCGGCGCGGCTGGGAACGGCAACAACGGGAGCACCCCGCTCGCGAGCGCTTGCCTCGGTCCCTCGTTCAGCAGCGCGTGTGAATCGTGTCTCCAGAGCTCGTGCGCGTCCACGCTCGGCTCGTTCGCGAGCGACTGCAGCGACTACGTCCAGTGCTACTGCCCCGGCGGCGCCTTCAACGCGTCGGCCCAGACGTCGCAGACCTGCGTGGCCAAGGCCGCGGCGAACCCGTCGTGCCTGACGTCGGTGCAGGCGATGAACACCTGCGTGACGCAGACCTGCGCGAACGTGTGCGGTTCGTCCGGCGGAGGCAGTGGCGGGTCGACCAGCGGAGGAGGGGGAGGAGGCGGAGGCGGCGGGAGTGGGGGCGGAGGCGGCACCGGTGGCCCGACGCCGGCTTGCGGAATCGAGTTCACCACCGCGGCCTGCGCCAGCTGCGTGATGGCCGAGTGCTGCTCAGTCACGCAGACGTGCGCCCAGGACCAGGCCTGCCTTTCCGTCATCACGTGCATGCACCAGTGCGGCGGCAGCACATCCTGCGAACAGAGCTGCGTGTCGTCGGCCGCCGCGAACGCGCAGATGGAGCTCAACGCCGCGGGCAGCTGCTGGACCAATTCGTGTACGCACTCGGGCTGCTGACCCCGAGCTCACTGCGACTGGATGCACTGCTGCATGCACGCGACGAGCGCCTGGCAATCGGAGCCCGCGCACACGGAGCGTTCCGTACCCGCGCACCCGCCGTCGACCAGAGAGTCGAGCGCGCATCGCGTGCACGCGCCCTGGTCCACCTGAGGGCTCGCGCAGTACTGGGGGCACGCGGAGCTGCAACCGGCGTCGCAGACGCAGTCGTGCGCGGCGCTGCCGAACAGCTCCGTCGTGGCCGCGGCGTGCCTGCCCTCGCAGCAGTCGTAGCAGCCCCGCAGCGTCGTGAGCGCCGCGCACTGCGAGTCACTCGGCGGCGGACACGTCGCGATGCAGCGATAGATCGCCTCCGACCCCGCGCTCCCTCGCGACGCCACGACGCCCGCGTCGACGCACGAGCCGGACGCAGAGTACGCGGAGAGATAGACGCAGATGTCGCAGTCGGTGATGTCCGCGGGAGCGCTCGGCCCGCAGTACGCCGGGCAGTCGGCGCTGCACTCGGTGTTGCAGGCGCACGCGTGCAGATCGCCCTTGAAGAACGCGATGTCGCCGCCGTCGATCTGCGAGCAGCAGCTGTAGCAGCCCTCGGTCGTCGTGAACGAGCTGCACGCCCCGGACGACGGAGCCTCGCTTCCCGCGTCCACGGAGCCGACGCCGTAGCTCGGAAAGCACGCGAACAGGGCGGGCGCTCCCGCGCCCGTGACCGTGACCGCGGCCGCGAGGACGCTCCCCAGGCGTCGCCATGTGGTCACGCCCGAAGGATGTCCCAGGGCCTCGCTAAAAGGAAGCACGACACGAGAGGCCCGCGGCGAGCGGGCTGCACCCGATCGACGCGCTCCCGCCGGGGTGTCGAGGGGCGAGAACCCAGAGCGTCACCCCCGCCGCCAGGGCGACGCCTCCGCCGACGAAGCCCACGATGGAGACCGTCTTCCAGCTGTCCGCCGCGTTCACGAGGTCGTTGCAGTGGGCGGGTCGGACCGTCGCGTCGGGCGGCGGGCAGACCGGGTCGGCGTTGTACGCGTTGACCTGGGAGTTGTACTCGAGGATGCCGAGGACGCCGACGCCGGTGAACACGACCGACGTGCCGAGGACGAGGAGGGCGGCCGTGTGATCCGTCGTCATCGTCGCCGGCGCCGGTGCCGGTGCAGGTGCGGTCAGCGTCACCGGCGGGCTCGGGGGGGGCTCCGGGGGCGCGCTCGGTGCGATGGGCAGGTCGGGCACCGTGATCGTCGCGGTCTGTCCGTCGGTCGTGTGCACCGTGCCGGACCACGCGCCCCGACCCGGCGCATGCGCCTCGATACGGTGGTCGCCAGCGTCGACCGGCACCGCGACTCCCCACACCTCGGCTCGCAGCGCCTCGCCGTCGCGAAGCACCTTCTCGTCGGGTGCGCTCGTCGGGACCTCGATCGTCAGGCGCCCGAGCTTGGGCTGGATCGCCGCCGCCCGCGCGCGCGCCACCGACTCGCGCTGCGACTCGCCGCGCTTGTGCGTCTGGTCGACGACGTCGAGGAACGCCGCCCACGCGCTCGCGAGCTTGCCCTGGTGCTCGAGACAGTCGGCGAGATTGAACTCGGTCCCGATGGCCGGCGCGAGCCGCTGGCTCTCGGCGAGCTTGGGGCACGCGTCGGCGTACTGGTGCTGCGCCATCAGCTTGCGCCCGTCGTCGAAGAGCACCTGCGCCGTCGCCACGTCGTCGCCGGCGGCCAGCACCCGCCCCGGGGCCGAGGCGGCGAGGAGCACCCCGACGGCCGCGACGGATCCGCGCGCCCTCATTGGCACGTGTACGTGCTCGCGAGCGGCACGCACACGCTGTAGACGCCCACGTTCGAGCACAGCGCGGTTCCGGGGCACGTGTGCGTGGCGTCACACGCGAGATTGCAGATGTACGGGTTGCTCTGGTCGCCGAAGGCGCCGCAGTTGCCGCTCAGGCACTCCTGACCGGACGTCGCGTTGCCCGTTGCCGAGCAGCAGGCGCCGTCGGGCTTCGTGCCGCGCTGGTACTGGTCCGCCGGTACGCACTGCGTGCCCGGCGACGTCGGCTCGCAGAACCCATCGACCATCGCGTCGTCCCAGGTGCAGGTGAAGCCGGGGAGCAGTCCCTGGCAGGCCGACTGAGAGCCGTCGCACTCGTCCTCGCACATCTTGTTGCCGCCGCCGAGGTCGACGCAGTACCGGTTCCGGCAGTCTTCGTCCGACGTGCAGCAATATCCCGTCGGCAACGCTCCCTCCGGCCCGGGGCCGTACCCCACGCCGCTCCCCCCATCGCCACCGCTGCTGCTTCCGCTGCCGCTGCCACTGCTGCTGCCCCCGCCGCTGCCGCTCCCTCCGCCACTCCCGCTCCCGCTGCTCCCGCCGCTCGCGCCCCCGCTACTCCCTCCGCTGCTACCGGTGCCGCTGCTGCTCCCGCTCGCCCCGCTGCTCGATCCGCTGCTGCTGGACTCGCCGTCCGTCCCCGCCTCGCTCGCGGAACCGGCGGATGTCCCTTTGAAATCGGCGCACGCGCCCGACCACAGCGTGGCGACCCCCGCGAGGACGACGAGAGCCGCGAGCCTCATTCGCCCCCGAGCATAGCTGGCGCCGGTGAACACGTCGTCCGTGTGGTACGTCCAAGGGAGCGTCCGCCTCCCCGCACCCCGATGACTCGCAGTCGCAGCATCAGCAGCCGGCCGCCGCCGTCCCTCCCGTCCGGCATTCCCGCGCCGGGCCAGGTGCTCGCCGGCAAGTACACGGTCGAGCGGGTCGTGGGCGTCGGCGGCATGGGGGTCGTCCTGGCGGCGCGCCACGTGGAGCTCGACGAGCGGGTCGCCATCAAGATGCTGCTTCCGACGCTCTCCCCCGTCGGCGAGCCTGCGACGCGCTTCGTGCGCGAGGCGCGCGCGGCCATCAAGATCCGCAACGAGCACGTCGTTCGCATCCTCGACGTGGGGCGCCTCGACGGCGGCGCGCCGTACATCGTGATGGAGTACCTCGACGGGTCGGACCTCTCGCGCCTGGTCGAGGAGATCGGCCCCCTCAGGGTGGAGGACGCGGTCGAGTACGTGGTGCAGGCGTGCGAGGCCATCGCGGCGGCGCACGCGCTCGGCATCGTGCACCGCGACCTCAAGCCGGCGAACCTCTTCCTCGCACGCACGGGCGACGGGCGGAACTGCGTCAAGGTGCTCGACTTCGGCATCTCGAAGATCTCCGAGAGCGCCGACGGCTCGCCGCGGGGCTTGACGAGCACCTCGGCCATCATGGGCACGCCTTGCTTCATGTCGCCCGAGCAGCTGCGGTCGACGCGCGACGTCGATGCGCGCGCCGACATCTGGTCCATCGGCGCCATCCTGCACTCGCTGCTGACGGGCGACCCGCCCTACGACGGCGAGTCGAACGCCGACGTGTCGGCGAAGATCATCCGCGACGCGCCCACGCCGATACGGCAGATCCGGCCGGACGTCCCCAAGGAGATCGAGGACATCATCCTGCGCTGCCTCGAGAAGGAGCCGGCGGCGCGGTTCGCGGACGTGGCGGAGCTCGCGCACACGCTGGCGGCGGTGACGCAGCGCGAGTCGATCAAGGCGAGCGCGGCGCGCGTGGCCCGAGGCGCGGCCGGAGTGGCGCCGACGCTGATGTCGCGTCGCAGCGACCCGCCCGCGGCGGCGGCGCCCCCGAGCATGCCCACCGGCCCGACGCGCACCGCGAGCGCATGGGGGGAGACGGGGCGGCACGACGTGCCGCCGGCGCGCGGGCGCACGGCGCTACGCGTCGGGGGGACGCTTCTGGCGGCGGCGGCCCTCGTGGCGATCGGCGCGCTCGGTGTCACGCGACTCCGACCCGCCCCTGCGCCAGCGTCCGCGGCCTCGTCGATCCCCGTTCCTCCCTCGCTCGCGGTGACGGCTCCCGCCGCGCCCGAGCCGAGCGCGCCACCGGCTCCCGCAGCCTCGAGCGCCGCTGCCGAAGCGACGAGCGCCGCGCCCATGCTTCCGCCGAAGCCGGCACTCGTCCGGCGCGCGCTACCGGTGGCGAGCGCTTCTGCCCCGCCGGCCGCCGCTCCACCCAAGCCGACGACGGGCCTCTTCGACGGCCGCGAGTGACGCGTAGCCCTCAGATCCCGAGCAGCCGCCGCAGCACGTCGTTCACGAGCTTCGGATTTGCGCTGCCCTTCGTCTCCTTCATCACCTGACCGACGAAGAATCCGAGGAGCGCAGTCTTTCCCGCACGCAGCTGCTCCACCTGCTTCGGGTTCTGCTCGATGACGCGCCGGCAGGCGTCCTCTATCGCCCCCGCGTCGCTGACCTGCTGCATCCCGAGCTCCGCCACGACGTCCTCGGGCGCCCGGTCGCTGTCCACGATCTTCGCGTAGACCTCCTTGGCCTGCTTGCCGCTGATGGTCCCCGCGTCCACGAGGCGCAGAAGCCCCGCCACCTGGCGCGCCGTCACCGGGATCGTCGCCGCCAGCCCGTGCGTCGTCACGTCGCGCAGCACCTCGCTCTGCACGAAGTTCGCCACGCGCGCCGGCTGCCCGTGCAGCGTCGCCGCCTCCTCGAAGAACGCGGCCACGCGCGGGTGGCCCGTGAGCACCCCCGCAGCCTGCGCCGTGAGCCCCATCTCGCGCACGAACCGGTCGCGCTTGTCGCGCGGCAGCTCCGGGAGGCTCGCCTGCACCTCGTCGACGAACATGGCGTCGAGCACGAGCGGCGGCAGGTCGGGGTCCGGGAAGTACCGGTAGTCCTGCGCCTCCTCCTTGCTCCGCAGGCTGTAGCTCGTCCCCTCGCCCTCCTTCCAGCCGCGCGTCTCCTGCACGACGCGTCCGCCGCCCTCGACGAGCGCCG
>DASVWO010000064.1:0-24932 GCA_036393165.1 Polyangiaceae bacterium
AGCGTCTTGTACAGGCGGCTCGCCTTGCCCTTGGTGAGGACGCTGGCCAGCAGGTCCAGCTCCGCGTCGCCCGGCGCGAACTCGGGAGGCGACTGCCACGCGATGTCCACCTTCGTCAGCTCGACCTGGTCCGGCACCGTCCTGCGGACGATCCCCGCCATCGTCGACTTCCACTCCGTCGGCGGCGGCGCCGCCGTGGCCGCAGGCTTCCCGCGGCTCGGGACGTCGCTGAAGTACTTCGTGACGAGGTCGCGCGCCTGCGCCGTGTCGAAGTCGCCCACCACGGCGAGCGATGCGTTCGCCGGGTCGTACCAGTTGGCGAAGAACGCCTTCACGTCGTCGACCGCCGCGGCCTTCAGGTCGGCCGGCGATCCGATGACCGGGTGATGGTACGGATGCGCCTCGGGCCAGAGCATCTCGGGCAGCGTGAGCTCCTCGACGCCGTAGGGCTGGTTCTCGATGCTCTGTCGCCGCTCGTTGAGCACGACGTCGCGCTGCAGCCCGAGCTTCTCCGCGTCGATCTCGTTGCCGAGCGACATCTGCCGGTCCGCCTCCAGCCAGAGCAGCAGCGGCAGCGCCGTCGGCGGCGCGATGTCGTAGTAGTCGGTCAGGTCCTCGCCCGTGTCGGCGTTGTTCAAGCCGCCGGCCGCCTCCATCCACGCGTCGAACATGCCGCGCGGCGCGCGCCGGGTGCCCATGAACATGAGGTGCTCGAAGAGGTGCGCGAACCCCGTGCGGCCCTCGCGCTCGTTGGCCGACCCCACGTGGTAGGCGACGTTCACCGACACCTGCGGCACGGCGTGGTCCTCGCTGAAGATGACCACCAGGCCGTTGGGCAGCGTCGCCTTGGTGAAGGGGATGTTCACGTCCTGCGCGCTCGCCGCCGCCGGCGCGAGCAGCAGGCACGCCGTCGCCGCGGCCGCGGCCGCGAAACCGAGGGCCAGCCTGAGCCTCATGGTCGAGCTGTGTAGGCCCGGGCGCCCCGAAACGCCACCCATGTTGTACCGTCGTATGCCGGGGCGATGGCGACGGTGAGCGACCCGGCAACGGCGGTGGTGGAGGATCCGAGAGCAGCCTTCGAGCAGAGGCTGGCTCGCGAGATCCTCGCTGCCGAGCGCTTCCGCGCGACGCTCCTCGCGGTGCTGCCGACGATGGCGATGCTCGTCTTCCTCGCGGCGAGCAGCGCGTACCCGGAGGCCGTGAACGCGCTTTTGCACGGCAAGTTCGATCGCCTCCCGGTCGGCCTCTTCCTCTGCGCCGTCGCCGGCTTCGAGTTCCACGTGCTCTACGCGACCGAGCGCATGCTCAAGAGCGGCGAGCGCGACGCCAAGATGAGCGCGGCGCGCCGCTACGGGTACGCCTTCGTCGAGACGAGCCTGCCGACGCTCGTCATCGTCTACTACGCGACGATCCTCGGCCCCGTGCAGGCGCTGCTCATGCCGAGCGCCTACCTCTACTTCGTCTTCATCCTGCTCTCGACGCTGCGCCTCGACTTCGCCCTGAGCACCTTCACGGGGCTCGTCGCCGCGGTCGAGTACGCCGCCCTCGCCCTCTTCTGGGGGTCGGCGGACACGACGGTCGCCGAGCCGGTGCTCACTTCGCTCCCGCAGCACCTCGCGAAGGCGGTGATCCTGCTCGTGGCCGGCATCGCCGCCGGCTTCGTCGCGGGGCGGCTGCGCGGAAGCTTCTCGCGCGCCATCCAGTCGCTCGAGGAGCGCGCGCGCATCCTCGGCGTCTTCGGCCAGCACGTGTCGCCCGAGGTCGTGCAGCGCCTCGTCGGCAGCGGGACCGACAGCCAGGGCGAGACCAAGAGCGAGCAGCGCGAGGTGTGCGTCATGTTCCTCGACATCCGCGGGTTCACCGCGTTCGCCGAGAAGCGCAGCCCCGAGGAGGTGGTCGCCTACCTCAACGCGATCTTCGACGACGCCGTCGAGGCGGTCGTGGCGCACCACGGCATCGTCAACAAGTTCCTCGGCGACGGCTTCATGGCGGTCTTCGGCGTGTCGGGGGACGACGGCTCGGGCGCCTGCTCCGAGGCGGTCGCCGCGGGGCTCGAGGTCCTCGATCGCATCGACAAGCTCGTGCAGGCCGGCAAGATCCCGGCGACGCGCGTGGGCCTGGGCCTGCACGCGGGGCCGGCCGTCGTGGGCAACATCGGCTCGGCTCGCCGCAAGGAGTACACGGTCATCGGCGACGTCGTGAACCTCGCCTCCCGGGTCGAGGCGCTCAACAAGGAGCTGGGCACGCAGATGCTCATCACGGAAGAGGTCTGGCGCAACTCCGGCCGGTCGGAGGAGACGCCCCTCTCGCGGGCCCCCCTGCACGTCCGTGGCCGGGAGATGCCGGTGCGAATCTTCCAGCTTGCGTAAACGTTCGCGGCCCTCGCCGGGCGGGCTCCAAAAATCGGCCTTGCGCGGCCGCGCGCGTGGGGTCTACTGCATGGGCGGGGTCCACCATGCGCAGCACCAGTCTGTCTTTTTTGGGCTTTCTCGTCTTGGGAGTCGCGTTGCCGCTCGCGTGCGGGGGCGCGAGCAACACCGACTTGCTCGGCGGCGGCGGTCACTCGAGCAGCAGCAGCAGCAGCGGGGGCAGCTCCGGCGGCAGCAGCGGCGGCTCCTCGGGGGGCAGCAGCGGCGGCAGCTCGGGCAGCGCCAGCAGCGGCAGCGGCAGCGGCTCCGGGAGCAGCAGCGGCGGCGACCAGGACGCGTCGATGCAGGACGTGGTCACGGTGGACGTCATTCAGCCGATGGAGACGGGGCCCATGGGTCCCGCCGTCCTGTGCCCGATGCAGGGGCAGCCCGCGACGTGCATGCAGGGCGACTTCTGCTGCGTCACGGGCGACGCGCAGCTCGGCACGCAGATGGACAACTGCGAGCACCAGGGGACGACGTGCGCCGGCACGCCGGTGCGCTGCGGGTCGGCGGCCGACTGCCCCTCGGGCCAAGTCTGCTGCGGCCAGAAGGACACGACGGGCATGATGTACCTGGAGGTCGGGTGCAAGGCGCAGTGCACAGGCACCGGCCAGATCACCTTCTGCGACCCCGCCGCGATGGACTGCCCCTCGAACGCGCCGACCTGTCAGCAGAGCCAGCTCCTGCAGGGCTACAACGTCTGCCAGTAGCGCTGGCGGCGGTCGTGTAAGGCGGGGCACCCGCCGGTCGTTTTCCAGCGTGTGAGCCTTTCACTCGCCCTGGCCACTCCGACTATCCTCGCCCGGGTGTCCAGGGCGGGCGATGCCGACACGGAGCGGCTCGAGCGCGAGCGTCGCCTCGTCGAGCGAGGGCACGCCGGGGACCGCCAGGCCATCGGCGAGCTGCTCTCGTCGCACGGGCCCGCGATCTACCGCAGCGTGCTCCTGCCGCGGCTCGGCAGCGAGGCGGCCGCGCGCGACGCGCTGTCGGAGGTGTACGCGCGCGTCGTCGAGCGCTTCCACCAGTTCCAGTGGCAGGCGGTGGGCTTCTACCCGTGGCTGCGCATGGTCGCGCTGCGCGTGGCCATCGACCAGCTGCGCGCGCGCAAGCGGCTCGTGCTCTGGGACGCCGAGGACGTCTCGCGCGAGCTCGACGCCGCGCAGACGACCACGCCGCTCGACCAGAAGCTGAGCGAGCACCGCGATCGGCAGGCCGCGCGCGCCAAGGTGGAGCACGCCCTCGCGCGCATCAACCCGCGCTACGCGCTCGCGATCCGGCGGCGGGTGCTCGAGGAGATGCCGCGCGACGAGGTGGCGCGCGAGCTCGGCGTGACGCCGGCCACCTTCGACGTGGTCCTGCACCGCGCGATGCAGGCGCTCCGCAAGACGCTCGGAGCGAGCGACGACGAACAACGGGCGCAACGCGAGCGAGAGCGAGACGACGCGCCCCCCAGCAGTGAGGCCCCCGATGCCTGATCCGAGAGACGAGCACGAACTACCGGACCCCGAGCTGGCGCGCGTGCTGCGCGCGGCGTGGTCCCCCGACGACCTGTCGGTCGAGGAGCACCGCAAGCTCGTCGCGCAGGCGATCGCCCCGCGACGGTCGAAGGTGGTGCGCGTGTCCTTCGGCGCGAGCGCCATCCTGGCGCTGGCGGCGAGCGTGCTGCTCGCGGTGTGGACCGATCGCGGCCCGCGCCCGGGGCCGCCCAGCGTGGGGCCCACGCTCTCGCTGAGCCGCTCGACCCAGTCGCTCTTCGCGCAGCCCTTCGCGCCCAGGGGCGGCGAGTCGGCGCGGGTGGATCGGATTGCGATGGCGCGCGCCGCCGACCTGCGCGAAAACCAGTTCGCCAAGTGGGGCGTGCGATGAAAGTGTGGATGCTGGTCCTCTTGCTCGCGCTCGGCGTCGTCGCCGGGTGCCGCAACGAGGGGACCACCGTGTCCGGTTGCCCGAGCGCCGAGCCCTCCGGCACGCCCGTGGACACGACGATCATGGCGTTCCTCTCGGCCGCGCGCTCGCTGCACCACGAGGCGGACCTGCGCGAGAAGTCCGGCGACGCGCCGGGCGCGATCTCGGCGCTCGAGCGCCTCGTGGCCATGCCGGCGCCGTCCGCCGCCGAGGTGGACGAGGTGGTGGCCGACACGCGGGCGCGCCTCGCCGAGCTGCGCCTCGCGCACGGCGACCTCGATGGCGCCGACCGCGACGTGCAGGCCGGGCTGCAGCGCGTCTCGGGCCCGACGTACTTCAGGGGCCACCTGCTCGAGGTGCAGGGGCTCGTCGAGGAGGCGCGCGCGACCGCCTTCGTGGACGCGGGCAAGCGCGACGAAGCGACGGCCGCGAAGGCGCGCGCCATCTCGCTGCTCGAGGAGGCGGTTCGCGTGCAGGAGCAGGTGATCGACAAGGCGCTCGCCGATGGAGGGACGCAATGACGAACTCGAGCCGGATCGGGGCTGCGGTGCTCACGGTGCTGCTGACGCTTCCCCTCACGATGTGCGGCGCCGCGGCGCCCGCGGAGAAGGCGCCGGCCACCCCGGCCGGAGGAGCCCCGTCGCCCGAGACCGAGGGAGCGCCCGCGCAGAGCAACTACCCGCAGGGGTATCCGGCGCAACCCGGGTACGCCCAGCCGCCGCCGCCCGCCGCTGCGCCGAGCGCGGGCATCGTCGACCAGGGCGACCTCGCGCAGCGTCGCGCGGCGGCCCGCGCCGAGATGGATCGCGCGCAGGCGGACCTCGAGGCGGCGGCGAGCGACTGCGCCGCCGCATGCCGTGCCCTCTCGTCGATGGAGCGGGCGACGCAGCATCTCTGCACGCTCGTGAGCGATCCGGACGATCAGAAGCGGTGCGACGACGCGCAGCACCGGCTCGCCTCGGCGCGCGCGCGCGTGAAGAACTCGTGCGGGACGTGCCAGTGAGTCCGCACGCTCGAGCGCAGCGAGAGTGCGGACTCGAGCACCAGACGCGGGAGGGCGCCGTGCGCGACGTGCGCGAGGGGGGCTCGTGGTCGGCCCTGCAGCGCACGAAGAACACGGCGCTGTGGCTGCTCGCGTCGATGGCGCTCGCGGCGACGCGCCCCCTGCCCGCTTCGGTGCTGCGCGCGCTCGGACGCGGCCTCGGCATCGCGGCGTATCGGATGGCCGGACGCGCGCGCCGCACGGCGACGAGCAACGTGGCCCTCGCGCTCCCGCACCTCGACGAACGCGAGCGGCGGCTCCTGGTCGCCCGCTGCTTCGCGACGCTCGGCACGCTGCTCGGCGAGACGGTGGCGATGATGCGCCCCGGCGCCGTCGCTCCCCTGCCCCTCGCGCCCGGCTCGCTCGAAGCATTCGATCGCGCCCGGGCCGAGGGCCGCGGCGTCCTCTTCGCCTCGGCGCACCTCGGCCCATGGGAGCGCGTCGCCGCGTCGCTCGTCGCCGCCGGCATCCCCCTCGTGACCATCGCGCGCGAGAGCTACGACCCGCGCCTCTCGCGCCTGTACGACCGCCTGCGCGCCTCCCACGGCGTCGACGTCATCTACCGCTCGCGCCCCGGCGCATCCGCGCGCATCCTCCGCGCCCTGCGCAGCGGCCGCGTCCTCGGCGTCCCGATGGACCTGCGCTCCCGCGTCCCCTCGTGCGACGCCCCCTTCCTCGGCCACGCCGCCCCCACCCCCGTGGGCCCCGCCCGCATCGCCCTGCGCGCGGGATGCCCCGTGCTCGTCGGCACCGTGGCTCCGGGCGCCGACGGCACCCTCGAGGTCACCGTGACCCCCATCGACACGACGGACCTGCCCACCGACGGTGACGGTCCCATCGAGCTCACGCGACGCATCAACCTCGAGCTCTCCACGCGCATCCTCGCCCTTCCTCACGCGTGGGTGTGGATGCACGAACGCTGGCCCACGCCCGGGTACAACCTCGCCTCTGCGAGGTCGTGACGATCGCTCGCCCGCGCAAGCCACTGCCCAGTGCCGGTCATCGTCATGTCCGGCCCCAGTGATCGTCATGCCCACGCCCGGTCACGACCTTGCCCACGCCCGGTCACGACCTTGCCCATGCCCGGTCGTGACGTTGCCTTCGCTCGGTCATGACCTTGCCCGTGCCCGGTCACACATCCGCCCATGCCCGGTCATGACCTCGCGCTCGCCGAGTGAGACCGTGCCCATGCCCGGGCATGGTCTTGCCCTAACGGGGTGAGACGCTTGCTCGGGCTCGGGCAAGCCTCCGCTCTCGCCGGGCATGCATGTGACCTGACATGGGCGGGCTCTTGCCCGGGCATGGGCAAGCATCTGCCCGGGCATGGGCAAGGTCGCGCCCTCGCATGGGCATGCTTTCGCTCTCGCGAGTCGAGGTCGTGACTGGGGTCGGGCACGCATTCGACCGGCGGTGGGCACGGTGCTGCCTGGGCCCGGGCAGACTTTCGCACGGGTCACGAAAATAGAATGTCCAGAAACGGCCTTGCCCCGCAATGGGGGGGTGAAGGCGGATGGAGTGAGGAGTTTTTCGTTTCATCCGTCCACACCCTCATCGAAAGGCCCGTGATGTCTTGAACAACCTAAACAAGCCGACCCTTCAAGCGCGCTGCAAAGCAGCGCGCGCGGGGGTCACCAAGTACTTCGGCAGCGCCACGCAAGTGACGCTGCGCGGAAAGGCTTGGAAACCGACCGACATCGACGCGGCGCTTGCGGCCGCGATCGCTGACGGTGACGCCACGGATGCAGCCAAGGCGGCTTGGCGATCCGCGGTGACGACGGGGAATGCCTCGAGGGCGGTTGCCGTAGCCCTCCTGGCGGCCCTGAAGGCGCTGGTGCTGGCCACCTACGGGGATGACCCGAAGGTGCTCGGTGACTTCGCCTTCGAGGTCCCCAAGGGGCACGGCACGGTGACGGCGGCTGAAAAGGCGGCGGCGGTCGACAAGACCAAGGCCACCAAGAAGCTGCTGGGACCGACGGGCACGAAGCAGCGCAAGAAGGCAGCGAAGCAGGCGGCGGCAACGTCGCCCGCGACGACGCCGGCTGCGCCTGCGACGGGCTCGACCCCGAAGCAGTAGCCGCGCGAGCCACGAAAACGAGGGCGGGCGGCGAGGCGGAAGACAGTACGCCTCCCCGCCCGCCCGATCATTCGCGACCGCGACCGCGACCGCGACCGCGACCCCGACCCCGACCCCGACCCCGACCCCGACCCCGACGCCGACGCCGACGGCGACGCCGATGCCGATGCCGATGCCGATGCGAGGTCGCGGTCGGGGTCGCTTGCTGCGATCGTCCGGCCCGTCGGCTGGCGTATGATCACCCCGGAATGCCCGACGCTGCCTTCACTCCCGACGAGGAAGCCCTCCTCGCCGAGACCGTCGACATCGACGTCGACACGCGCCGGCGCATCCTCCTCCTGCACCGCTCGCTCGACCGCTCCGACCATTACACCCTCCTGGGCGTCGATCGCGCGGCCGACAAGAAGGCCATCAAGCGCGCCTACTACGACCTCGCCGCGAAGCTGCACCCCGACCGGTACTTCCGCAAGAACCTCGGCCCGTTCAAGTCGCGCATGGAGGCCGTCTTCGGCCGCCTCTCCCTCGCGCACGAGACCCTGACGAGCGCCGAGAAGCGCGCCGAGTACGACGCGTACCTCGAGGAGCAGCGCCGCTCGCGCGGCATCGAGGAGCTGCTCGCCGATGCCCTCGCCGAGGTGAAGCGCGCCGAGGAGACCGCCGAGCGCGAGGCCCGCGCCGCCGCGAGCTCCCCGTCGCAGCCCAACATGCAGGCCGTGACGGCTCCCGCAGCCGCACCGCAACCGCCGAAGCCCTCGGCGGTCGAGGTCTCCGCCGCCGCCCGCCGCGACGCCCTCGCCCGCCGCCTGCTCGGAGGCGCTCGCGCCGGCTCGTCCCCGTCCGCCCCGAGCATGCCGGCCGCCGCCAAGCCGTCCGCACCGGCAGCGCCTCCCGTCCCCACCACCGCCGGCGCCATGGAGGCGCTGCGCAACCGCTACGAGCTCCGCAAGTCGCAAGCGCGCGACGCGCAGGCGCGCAAGTACGTCGCCGCCGGAGAGGCCGCACTCGCGTCGAACGACCCCGTCTCCGCCGCCAACGCCTTCCGCGTCGCCGCGTCCCTCGCGCCGAACGACGAGGCGCTCCAGAAGCGCGCGGACGACGCCCAGATCGCGGCGGACAGGATCCTCGCCGACACGTACGCCAAGCAGGCCCACTACGAGGAGAAGAACGGCCAGTGGACCGAGGCCGCCCGCTCCTGGATGCGCGTGGTCAAGGGCCGCCCGCAGGACGCGCACGCGAACGAGCGCGCGGCCAACGCCATGGTGAAGGCCGGCGGCGACCTGCACGAGGCCTCGCGCCTGGCCCAGCAAGCGTGCGCCCTCAAGCCCGAGAATCACCACTACCGGGTGACCCTCGCCAACGTCTACCTGGCCGCAGGGCTCACCCTCAACGCCCGCCGCGAGCTCGAGACGGCTGCCCAGCGCGCGCCGCATGATGATACGATCCAGGCGATGCTCAAGAGAGTGGCCAAGTCCGCCTAGCGGCTGGCCTGGGGACCAGGGGCCAAGGGTCCCTCGCATCGCCTAGAACTCAGAGGGAGACTCGCTCGGATGGAGAAGGTGATCGGCATCGACCTTGGGACGACGAACTCCTGCGTGGCGATCGTCGAGAACGGAGTGCCCACCGTCATCCCCAACCGAGGCGGGTACAAGACCACCCCGTCGATGGTGGCGGTCACCGAGGCCGGGAAGCGGCTCGTCGGGCACATCGCGAAGCGCCAGGCCATCACGAACGCCGAGAACACGGTCTACGCGGCCAAGCGCCTCATCGGCCGCAAGTGGAACTCGCCGCAGGTGAAGAACGCGGTGGCGACGTCGAGCTACCGCATCGTGCAGGGCCCGCACGCCGACGTGCGCATCGTGCTGCGCGACAAGGAGTACAGCGTCAGCGAGATCAGCGCGATGGTGCTCCAGGAGATGAAGCTCATCGCCGAGGACTACCTCGGCGAGCCCGTCTCGAAGGCCGTCGTCACCGTCCCGGCGTACTTCAACGACAACCAGCGCCAGGCGACGAAGGACGCCGGCGAGATCGCCGGGCTCGACGTCATCCGCATCATCAACGAGCCGACGGCGGCGGCGCTGTCGTACGGGTACGGCAAGAACGCCGAGAAGACGATCGCCGTCTACGACTTCGGCGGCGGCACGTTCGACATCTCGATCCTCGAGATCGGGTCGAGCGGCGTCTTCAAGGTCGTGGCCACCGCGGGCGACACCTTCCTCGGCGGCGAGGACGTCGACGCGCGGATCATCGACTGGCTCGTGCACGGCTTCAAGGAGGAGCACGGCATCGACCTGCGCCAGGACCGCATGGCCCTGCAGCGCCTCAAGGACGCCGCCGAGAAGGCCAAGTGCGAGCTCTCGAGCGTGCGCGAGACCGAGGTGAACCTGCCGTTCATCATCTCGAGCGGGCGCAACGAGGCACTGCACCTCCAGCGCTCGATCGACCGCAAGACGCTCGAGGAGCTCTCGAGTGACCTCATCGAGCGCACCGTCGACATCTGCCGGCAGACGCTGGAGGACGCGCACCTCGAGAAGGGCGACATCGAGGAGGTGCTCCTCGTCGGCGGCATGACGCGCATGCCGAAGATCCAGCAGGCGGTCCACGACTTCTTCGAGAAGGAGCCGTCGAAGGGCGTGCACCCCGACGAGAGCGTGGCCCTCGGCGCGAGCATCCAGGGCGCGGCGCTCATCGACGACAAGCAGGAGATGGTGCTCCTGGACGTGACGCCGCACGCGCTCGGCATCATGACGCAGGGCGGGTACTTCGAGGAGCTCATCCCGCAGAACACGACGGTGCCGACGCACCGCACGAAGATCTTCACGACGAGTCGCGACAACCAGACGGCCGTGAAGATCGTCGTCATGCAGGGCGAGAGCGACCGCGCCGAGGAGAACGAGCTGCTCGGCGAGTTCATCCTGACCGGCCTGCGCCGCGCGCCCAAGGGCGAGGTCGAGATCGAGGTGACCTTCGAGATCAACGCCGACGGCATCGTGAGCGTCCACGCGAAGGACCTCGAGACGGGCAAGGAGCAGTCGATCGAGGTGACGGCGTCGAGCGGGCTGACGCGCGACGAGATCAAGAACATGATCGAGGGCGCCAAGGACTACATGGTGGAGCGCCGCTCCTCCGAGGAGTTCGAGGCGGCCAAGCAGGAAGCCGAGCGCATCGTCGGCGAGATCGAGCGCCTGTTCCCGCAGGTCGAGCAGATCGTCGCGGCGAGCGACTTCGGACGTGACGCCATCGAGAAGGCGCGCGCCATCGTGGCCAAGGCGCGCTCGGCCATCGGCAAGCGCGACGTCGCCGCCGTGAAGGCGGAGATCGAAGGGCTCTCCCGCACGCACCGCATGTTCAAGGGGGTTGTCGCCAAGACTCACTGAGCTCGGCCATGCCGGACGACAAGAAGAAGAAGAAAAAGGGAGCGGCGGCCACGCCGACTCCGCCCCCGCCCGAGGCCGACGACGAGAACGATCGGCCCACGGTCAATCCGCCTTTCGACGTCGAAGCGTTCGCGCGCGAGACGAGCAAGCAGGGCTCCTCGGGGCGGCCGGGCGCACCGCGTGCGCCCGCGGTGCCGTCGTTCGAGCCCGACGAGCCGCGGTCGAAGCAGATCACGCTGACGAACGAGGTCGAGCTCGAGGCGGCGCGCGAGAGGTCGGCCGCCCGCACCGAGCCGCCGCCGCGCCACGCCACGCCGAGCGCACTCTCCATCGCCGACGCGCGCTCTCCGAGCTCGCCGAACAACCCCGCGGTGCCCGCGGCGCCTCCGTCGGGGCGCAGCCTGTCGCCGACGAGCATCGAGGCGGCTGTGCTCGGGGCCATCGGCTCTTCACCCGCACCGGAGATCACCGAGCGCACCATCGACGATCCCATCGCCGAGATGCGCGAGCGCTTCTCGCTGGGCGACTACACGGGCGCGCTCGAGATGGCGGAGCTCATCCTCGCCGAGGAGCCCGGCAATCTCGAGGCGGCCGAGTGCGGTGAGAACTGCCGCACCGTGCTCGAGAACATGTTCGCCGCACGTCTCGGTCCGCTCGATCGCGTCCCGATGGTGGTCGTGCCGCGCACGCAGATGCGCTGGCTTTCGATCGACCACCGAGCCGGCTTCGTGCTCTCGCTCATCGACGGCTCTTCCAGCGTCGAGATGATCCTGGACGTGTGCGGCATGCCGCGTCTGGACGCGCTGCGCATCCTGCACGAGCTCGTGCAGCAGAAGATCGTCGCGTTTCGCTGAGCCGCGCTTAACGCAGAAACGTCGGAGCGCAAGGGAAAGTTTGTCCCGTGAGTTTTGGGCGCTTCTCGCGTTGCGCGGCCTGTATCCGGAAGCTATCACCCAAAGAACGATGGAGGGCCGCAGTCGTCAGGCGCAGGAGCTGCGTCGCCAGATCGAGTGGACACTGGCTCGTGCCGTCGATCCGGGGGACGTGCTTCCGATGCTCCACCGCCTCGCGCGCGTGGCCGACGAAGCGTCCGAGGACGGCCTCTTCGCGAACCTCCACCTCGCCGAGCTGCTCGTCGAGCGCGACCCGTGGCGCGCCGCGCTCTACGCGAAGCGCGTGCTCGCCCACCGGCCCGACGACGACCGCGGCTGGGCGACGCTGGCGCTCTGCCAGACCCTGCTCGGCAACTACCGCTTCGCCGTCACCGCGTACCACAGCGCGATCGCCAGCGCGCCGAAGAACCCCTGGTACGCGCACAACCTCGGGCACCTGCTCGACGTCGCGCTGAACCGCGCGGGCGAGGCCATCGGATGGCTCAAGCGCGCCTACCAGAGCGCGACGTACAGCGGCGAGGTCGCCGCGAGCTACGCGCACGCGCTCGCCCGCGTCGGGCGCATCTCGGACGCGCGGCGGGTGCTGACGCGCGCGATGAAGCGCACGGCGTCGAGAGAGCACGCGGCGCTCCTCAAGTGGCTCGAGCAGGGCGCCCCGCCGGACAAGGATCATCCCTTGCCCCGCCCGGCCCCGATGCACGCGCTCGCGCGCAGCGACGACGACGGCGATCGTCGCGACTCGGGCACGCGCCGCGCGGCGCGGTCGGGGCTTCTCGGCGAGGTCGACGCTGTGCTCTCACGCGGTCTCGCGAACCTGCCGCTGGACGCGAAGCAGCGCGCGCGCGCCAGGTCCCTCGCCCGCGACGCGATGTCCTACTTCGCGCGGCCCGCCGGCGCGCGCGGAACGACGGCGGTGCACGCGCTGGCCGCCGCGGTGGCGTACGCCATCGTCTTCGTCGATCACGTGCCGCTGACGCAGTCGGAGGTGGCCGCGTGCTTCCGCGTGAGCGCCGCCAGCCTGCGCGGCCGCTTCGGCGAGCTCCGGTCGCACCTGGATCTGACGCCGGGTGACGCCCGGTACGCCACGCTGCGCCGACGCTGAAATTCCGAGACCGGCTGAGACGAATGGGCTAGCCACAGGGAGCCCATGCGCTCGGCCCTTCTCGCGACCATAACCCTTCTAGCCGTTCCCCTCACGGCGTCCGCGCAGACGCCGGCTCCGCCTCCCCTGCCGGCGCCGCCTGCAGCGACGGCTGCTTCGCCCATCGCGGTCCCGCCTCCTCCCGAGGTGAGCGACCCGATGCTCGGGCCCGTGCCGCCGCCCCATCGCATCCTGAACTCGTGGGCCGAGGCGGTCGCGTACCTGCGCGCGCGGTCGACGGACCTCAAGATTGCCCTCGACCAGGTGCTGCAGGCCGAGGCGCAGACGCGCATCGCCCTCGCCGGCCCCCTGCCCTCGCTGACGTCGACGGGCCTGATGTCGCACCAGTTCCTCACCGGATCGAGCAGCATCTTCATCTCGGGGGCGGGCGCGTCGTCGAGCACGACGACGTATTCGGGCAACCTCGCGCTCCAGGGCACGCTGTTCAACCTGCAGCAGTTCGACCAGATCAGCATCGACGAGCTCCAGGAGGACGTGACGCGCCTGTCGGTGGACGACAAGAAGCGCACCCTCGCCCTGAGCCTGGCGAACCAGATCGTCGCCGTGGTCACCTCCGAGCGCACCGCCGACATCAACCGCGTCGGCCTGAGGGTGGCGCTCGAGCAGCTCGAGATCACCAGGCGCAAGCAGGCCCTCGGCGCCGCCAACGGGCTCGACGTGGTGCGCGCCGAGCAGAACGCGGCCAACGCGCGCGCCACCCTGGTCTCGGGCGACGAATCGCTCCGCGAGGCGCGCGAGGCGCTCGGGCTCGCCCTCGGCATCCCCGAGGAGACGGGCGTCGCGCCGGGGATCAACATCAACGACGTCGCCCAGAGCGCGATGGAGTCGTGCCGCGTCGTGCAGAACGTCGACGAGCGCCCGGACATCGCGTCGGCCCGCCGCAGCCTCGAGGTGTCCAAGCGCGCCCTGCGCAACGTCTACTACTCGTTCCTGCCGACGTTGAACGCCGCGAGCACCCTCACGTACTTCTCGCCGGCTCCGGCCTTCGGCGCGCCGGACCCCACGTGGAACATCCAGGGCATCCTCACGATCCCCTGGTTCGACGGGGGCGTGCGCTACGGCAACCTGCGCAACGCGCGCGCCGCGCAGGACATCGCGCTGCAGAACCTCGAGGCGCTGCGGCGCACGGCGATCATCCAGGTCGAGCAGGCGCAGCGACAGCTCCAGGTCGCCGAGGTCTCGGACAAGGTGGCCACCGAGCAGCGCGATCTCGCGGCGAAGAACGACCAGATGACCCAGACGGCGTACATGGCCGGCCAGGGCACGAGCCTCGAGCTCGTGACGGCGTCCGAGGCGCACCGTCAGGCGGAGCTGAACCTCGCCCTCGCCGACTTCACCGTGGTCAAGGCGCGCCTCCTCGCGATCCTCGCGCTGGCGACTTGCCCCTGGTGAAGCCGGGCTTCGGGCTTCAGGCTTCAGCCGCCCGTGGGCGCAGCGCTGTCCCAGCCGCTCACGAGGGCGAGGTTGCTCATGGTGACGTTGAGGTCCATGAGCGCCTGCAGGTGCGCGACGCGCGCGCTGCCGTAGGCCTTGAGGGGCTCGAGGAGCGACTTCTCGTCCATCGTCCCCAGGTCGATGTGGTCCTGCACGGTGACGATCCACTGCTTCGCCAGGTGCTCGGCGCGGTCCCAGGCTTCCTCGCGGCCCTTGGCCTCGACGGCGTCGGCGTACGCCTTCTCCACCTCGAACTCGGCGTTGCCCAGCGCGAGGCGCTCCATCGCCCGCGTCTCCTCGAGCTGGCTCTCGGCCTGCTGCGTACGCGCGGACTGCGGGAGCAAGTCCAGGTTCCACTTCAGGCCGAGCCCGATCCAGTACCAGAAGTGGTTGAACGGGTCCCACGCCCACGCGCTGTTCTGCGGGGTCGCGGCCTGCGACACGGCGTAGTCGGCCCCGAGGCCGATGCCGAAGTCGGGGAGCATCTTGCCGCGGTTGTAGTCCACGAGCGCGCTCCGCGCGACGATGCCCGCGCGCGCCATGTTGACGTCCGGCCGCAGCAGGCGCGCCGCCTCGAGGTACTGCGCGACGGCGACGAGCGGGCGGTCGGGGCGCTTGAGCGGCTGATCCACCACGTCGAACCCCGTCTCGACGCCGGTCATGAAGCGCAGCGCGGCGAGGGCGTACGTCTCGCCCTTGGGCGCCGACAGCGACTGCGCCACGACGTCCTGCTTGTACGTCTCGAGGCGCAGCGCGTCGATCTCGCTCACGCTGGCGTCGCCCTTGGCGATCTTTTCGCGGACGCCCTTGATGCCCTTGTCGATGCGGCCGACCGCGTCGTCGGCGACGTACTTCGCGTCGCGCGCGAGCTGCAGGCCGTACCAGGCGCGGCGCACGTCCATGTGCACCTGCTGCTTGGACTTCTCCATGTCCCACTCGTTGACGCGCACGTTGGCCTCGGCGGCGCGCAGCGAGCTGTCGATCTTGCCCCACGTGAAGACCGGGATGGTGCCGCTGATGTTGAAGTTGAAGAAGCCTCCCCACTGCGAGATGTTGCTACCGGTGAGGTTGCGCGACGCCAGGGTGCTCTGCGGGAAGACGACGGACCCCGAGAGCGGGGGCATGACGCCGAACGACGAGCTGGCCGACCATTGGGACCAGGGCGTCCACCGGACCTCGTCGAGCTGCGCGTGCACGTTGGCCAGCCGCGCGCGAGCCGCCCAGAGGTTCGGGAAGTTGTGGTCGGCCAGGGAGAGGCACTCGACCAGGGTGTACTGGTGCAGGCGGATGGTCGACGGCGCCACGGGCGCCTGCAGCGGGTCGGCCCCGGCGTCACCGTCCGAGGCTCGCGCCACGCGGGCGACGCCGACGAGCGCCACCAGCAGCAAGCCCCAGTTCCGACGCATCGCGCGAGCGACGTTATAACGCGGCCGCCGTGCTCGTCACGGTTCGTCTTTTTGTCGCTTCAGGAGCCGCCGGAAGTTCGAGCGATCCAGGCCTGCCCGGCGTGCCGCCTCGGACATGTTGTTTCCGGTCCCGCGCAGGAGCTCGGCGGTGTACGTCTCGTCGAAGAGCGCCAGCAGGCGCCGCTTGGCCTCGGTGTACGGGAGGCGCGCGAGGTCGGCCAGCATGCCGCGGGTGGGGTCGTGGGTCGCCCGCTCGGTCGGGGGCGCGTGCGAGGCGGCGGCGGTCGGCGACGTCGGGACCGGGGCCATCTCGCGCAGCGCCGCGGGCCTGCGCGCGAAGGGCAGATCGGCGACGGTGATGACGTCCCGCTGGGCCAGGACCATGGCGTGCTCGATGGCGTGCTCCAGCTCGCGGACGTTTCCCGGCCACTCGTACTCGCACAGCGCGCGCATGGCCTCCGGCGACAGGCGCTTCGCCACGCGCTGCATGCTCCGCGCGAACTTCTGGAGGAAGTGGTTGGCCAGCAGCAGCACGTCGTCGCCGCGCTCGCGCAGCGGCGGCAGCTCGAGGGCGATCACGTTGAGGCGGTAGTAGAGGTCGCGCCGGAACGAGCCGTCCTGGATGCGGGTCGCCAGGTCGACGTTCGTCGCCGCCAGGACGCGCACGTCCACGGTGCGCGTCTCGTCGGAACCGACGCGCTTGATCTCGCCCTCCTGGAGCACGCGCAGCAGCTTCACCTGCGCCGCGAGCGGCAGGTCGCCCACCTCGTCGAGCAGCACCGTGCCTCCGTCGGCCGTCTCGAAGAGGCCCGCGCGCGCCGTCTGGGCCCCGGTGAAGGCGCCGCGCACGTGGCCGAACAGCTCCGATTCGACGAGCTCCTTGGGGATGGCGCCGCAGTTGACGGCGACGAACGGCTTCTTCGCGCGCTGGCTGCGTGCGTGGATGGCGCGGGCGACGAGCTCCTTGCCGGTGCCGCTTTCGCCCAGCACGAGCACCGTCGACGACGCGGTCGCGACCCCCTCGATGAGCCGGTAGACGTCGAGCATGCGCTGCGAGTCGCCGATGATCTCGCCGAACCGCTCCTTCGAGAGGAGCACTTCCTCGAGGCGCTGCGCGCGGACGGCGAGCCGCCGGTGCTCGGCTGCCTTCTCGACGGCGTGGGCCACCGCGTCGTTCGAGTGGAACGGCTTGGTGAGGAAGTTGTAGGCGCCTGCCCTCATCGCGGAGACCGCCGACTCGACGTCGACCAGCGCCGTCATCAGGACGACCTCGCACGTCGCGCCGGTCGCCTTGAGGTGCGCCAGCACCTCGAGCCCGCTCAGGCCCGGCATCATGACGTCCAGGAGGGCCACGTCCGGCGGGGTCTTCGCGACGTAGTCGAGCGCCTGCTGACCGTCCTCGACGACCCCCACCCTCATTCCGCGCGACTCGAGCACGCGCGCCAGGCTGCGCCGCAGCGGCGGTTCGTCGTCCGCGACCAGCACGTGAATCGCGGCAGGCACTTCCTGCGGGACCGGGGGCGGGGCTGCGCTCAGCGTCATGTCGGTCGTGCGTGCCCTTCGGGCCGTCGGCCCGCCCTCGGCGGGACCTCAGGGGCTGCTGCGCGATCGTACGCCTCGAGCCGCCGCGTTGGCGAGCGAGAGGACCTTCCGCGTCAGGGTCGCGTGCGCGATGTCGCCGAGATCCGCGGTCGCGATGGCGCGCGCCGCGTCGTAGTCGGGACCCGGGACGGGCCAGCGGCGCTTCGCCGGGAGCGGGCCGCGAAGCACCGTGACGTGCATGCGCCGGTGGGTGAGCACGTGGCGCACCTCGCCCCTCGGCTCGAGGGTGGACGCGTCGACGCCGAGCCGCTCGGCCAGCCGACCCGCGGCGTCGGCGGCTCCGTCGATGCTCGGGGGCTCCCAGAGACCGCCGAAGAGGACGCCTGGACGCCTGCGGGCGAGCAGCACGCGCCCGGGATCGGCGGAGACGAGGACGAGCGCGACGCGGCGCACTTCGCGCGGGGGACGCTTCGACGACGACCGCGGGAGCTCGTCCACCAGGCCGCGGGCACGCGCCACGCAGAAGGAGCGGACGGGGCACCCGTCGCAGGCGGGGCCGCGCGGGGAGCACACCGTCGCGCCGAGCTCCATGAGCGCCTGGTTCCAGTCCCCGGGATCGCCGGGCGCGCTCGACACGAGATCGCGCGCGAGGCCCCAGAAGCGCGCCTTGCCGGCGCCGGTCGACGCGTCTTCCTCGACGGCGAAGAGGCGCGAGAGCACGCGCACGACGTTCCCGTCCACCAGCGCCGCGCGCACGCCGTAGGCGATGCTCGCGACGGCGCCCGCCGTGTACTCGCCCACGCCTTCGAGCCCGCGCAGCCCCTCGACGTCGCGCGGAACCTCGCCACGGTGCTCGCGGATGACGCGCCTCGCGGCAGCGTGGAGCATGCGCGCGCGGCGGTAGTACCCCAGGCCGCTCCAGAGGGAGAGCACGCGCGATTCGGGCGCCTCGGCGAGCGCGCGCACGGTGGGCAGCGCCTCCAGGAAGCGCCGGTAGTAGGGCAGCACGGTGTCGACCCGCGTCTGCTGGAGCATCGTCTCGCTCAGCCAGATGGCGTAAGGGTCGTCCGTGCGGCGCCAGGGCAGGTCCCGGCGCGAACGGCGGTACCAGGCGAGCAGCGCGCGCTGCATCTCGGCGCTCTTCACTTGCCGCCGACCACGCCGAAGTCGAGGGTGAAGGCGCCCTGGTCGTTCGGCGACTGCCCGTCGACGACGACCCAGTAGCTTCCCGGCTCGAGGGCGCGCTGCAGGGTCGTGCGGCGGGCGATGTCCGAGTCGTCCCTGCAATCCAGCTCGGCGCCGGGAGCGTCGCCGCACGCCTTGCGCAGCGAGAGCGCGGCCTCGAAGGAGGCCGCGACGAGAGAGACCCTGACCTTCGCGGCCGACGACAGCGAGAAGCGGAAGACGCGGTCGGGACCGGTGATGAGCGAGTTGCCCCCGGCGCAGGACGACGCGAAGCGGTCGCCCGCGCCGGCCGTGGACGCGCTCACCGTGCGCCCCGGCTGGAGCACCGGCGCCGCCGCGCACGCCGTCGCCTGCGCCGTGAGATCCTGCAGGGACCAGTTGATGGAGAATCGCCCGTACTCGTCGGGAGACGCTCCGTCGACCGCGACCCAGTAGCTGCCGGGGGCGACGACGGCGTCGACGAAGCGTCCGCAGGCCACCTCGGAAGACCGATCGCCGCAGTGCCGCCACACGACGAGCAGCTGCTGCGACTCGGCCTGGTCCAGCGCCGCAACCAGCCGCGAACGCTCGGGCACGTCGAGGCGGTAGACGACGTCGGGGGCGCCCGCGCCTCCGCACGATCCCGCGAGATCGTCGCGCGCCGCGAACGTGTCGCCCTGCACGCGCCCCGGCTGCAGCACGGCCGCGTCCCCGCACGAGTCGCCCGACGTGCCGTCTCCGCTCGGCGCCGCCGTCTCGAGCTGCATCGTGTACGGCCCCGCCGCGTCGTGATCTCGCGCGTCGGCGAAGGCCGCGTACGATCCCGCCTCGAGGGTGCGCCCCACGGCGGCGTCGTGAATGCCGAGGCCCGCCTCGCCGCACGCGATCTCGCTGTCCTCCTCCGTGCAGACATGACGAAGGTGCACCACCGGCGACATCCCGTCGGCATGCTCGGTCACGCGCACGCGCGAGCGCGCGGGCACGTCGAAGCGCCAGGGCACGTCGTTCCCTGCGGCTCCCCCGCCGCAGCTCGCCGACGCGTCGTCGGCGCGTCCCTCGGTCGTACCCGCCGCCGGCGCCCCCACCGCGAGCAGCTGCGCCTTCTGGCACACCTGCCCGAGCGAGAGGACCTCGGACGTCGTGAGGGTGAGCTTGTAATTGCCGGTCTCCTGGTTGTACCCGTCGACGAAGACGAAGTACTTGCCGGGATCGAGCACGCGCTCGATGCGCGACCTGTTGCGGCCCCCGTTCGGCGCGTCGTCGTTGCACTCCACCTCGGCGTCCGGATCGCCGCACGTGTCCTTGCGGATGTAGAGGACCGAGTCGAAGCGCGCCTCCACGTCGAGGACGACGCGCTCGCGCTGCGCGACGTCGAGCTCGTAGACGATCTCGCGCGCGTCGCTGCGCTCGCAGGAGCCCGTGTACTGGTCCTCGCCGTGGGCCGTCGTGCCGGAGACCGTGCCGGGCGCCAGCGGGATGGGCGACTCGCACGTGCCCACCGGCTGGCGCGACGCGCTGGCGACCGAGGCGCTCGGCGACGGCGGCGCGGCGATGGCCCCCTGCCACGTGGCCGCGACCCAGGAGCCGGCGCCCGAGGCGGCCCTCACGACGAGCGTGTACGCGCCCGGCGCGTCGAGGCACACCCGCAGCGTCGCCTCCGGCTCGGCCGTCGTGTCGTGCGCCACCGAGCGGCCCTGCGCGTCGAGCAGCGAGAGGTCCACGTCGCGCATCGCGTCTCCACCGATGGCGACCGCCGTGGTGCAGCCGGCGGGCAGATCGAGCGGCACGCGCGCCTCGCGCCCCTCCGCGAGAAGCCCCTGGTGGATCGGCCCCGTCTGCGCCATGCCCATGGCGGCGAGCGTGTTGTGCACCGCGAGGAAGCGCGGCTCGAGGGCGCCCGCTGGCCCGCCGTTGCTACTGGCGCAGGCTGCGGCGAGCGATAGACCGATGCACCCGACGGTGCCGAGACGCTTCGCCGACATCGGTCAACGATACGGGTTGCGCGAGATGTCGTCCGGGACCGGCGCGGGCGTGGGTGGCGGCGCCGGCGTGGGTGCAGGCGCGGGCGTGGGCGCCGGAGGGGGCGCCGCTGCGGTCTCCCTCGGTGGCGGGGGCGCGGGATGCGAGTTGCGCCAGCTCGGGCGCTGCGGAGTGGACACGACCGTCGCGGGAGGCTTCGGCGAGGGCGCCGCGTCAGTGGAGGGAGTCGCCGCCGCGGACGGGGCGACCGACGGAGCGGGTGCCGCCGTGCTCACGGCCGGCGGGGGGGGCGTCACCGCTGCGGCCGAGATGGGCGGTGGCGGCGCGGGCGGCGACGCGACGGCCGTGTGCTGCTCGCGCGAGTGACGCATCCACACGATGCCGGCCACGCCGGCGGCCACGGCCACGAGAGCCCACGGCCAGATGCGAGCACGGCGCGGCGACGCAGCCGCTGCAGCCGCCGGGAGCACGCCGCCCTCGGTCGCCGGGAGGATCGCGGAGCTCACGCTCGACACGCTCGAGGACTGCGACGCGCTGCCGCTCGGCGGCCCCTGGTCGGGCAACCGGGGCTGGCTGGACACCCCCGACGGAGTCCCCTCGCCTGCCCGTTTCTCCACGCGCGTCACGCTCGCCGGGTCCGACCGCGGCGGTGGGTTCACCCCGTGGCGACTCGGCTCGCTCCGCGCGAGCCACGCGCGCACGGCCTCGCGATGCGCGTTGATCTCGGTGCCCAGGACGGCGTCGAGATGCGACGCCACGTCCTTGTGCGTCCCGAGCGCGCCGACGACGCGCGAGGCCCGCTCGAGCGCATCTGCGAACTCCGCGGCGGTCGTGTAGCGCTTGGCCCTGTCGCGCTCGAGCGCCTTGGCCACCACCGCCTCGAGCGCCGCCGGGACCATTGCGGCCACGCTGCGCACCGGTGGAATCGCCTCGTGCAGCACGCGATTGAGCGTGTCGGCCTCCCCCTCGCCCTTGAAGAGGCGCCGGCACGCGAGCACCTCCCACAGCACGATGCCCGACGCGAAGATGTCGGCGCGCCGGTCGATGTCCTTGTCGCCGCGCGCCTGCTCGGGCGCCATGTACGCGAGCTTGCCCTTGAGCTGCCCGGTGCGCGTCGTCGACAGCTTGCTCGTGGCGCGCGCGACGCCGAAGTCGCTCAGGCGCGAGCTGCCGTCGACGCCGACGAGCACGTTCTGCGGCGAGATGTCGCGGTGGACGATGCCGAACGGGTTCCCGTCGTCGTCCTTGAGCTCGTGCGCCGCGTCGAGCCCCGCGAGCATGTCGATGACGACGCGCAGGCCCACCTTCGTCGGCAGGCGCACGCCGGTCTGCGCCGAGCGCGCCAGGAGCCGCCCGAGGGTGTCGCCCTCCACGTACTCCATGACGATGTAGTAACCCTGCGCGCTCGTCCCTATCTCGAGGATGGGCACCACGTTGGGGTGGTGGATGCGCGCGGCCAGGCGCGCCTCCTCGAGGAACATCTCGATGAACTCGGGCTCGCGCGCCAGGTGCGGGTGCAGGCGCTTGATGGCGACGAACCGCTGGAAGCCGCCCACGCCGGAGAGGCGCGCGAGGTACACGGTGGCCATCCCGCCCGTCGCGAGCTCGGCGACCAGCTCGAACCGGTCGAGCTTGCGGTCCTCACCCTCGATGGCGACGAGCTTGGTCAGGAGATGGCCTCCGCCCCCATTATGACACCCCCCACCCCGGCGGCCTAAAAGGTCCCGCGGAGGCCTGCGGCGCCGAGGCCCAGGGCGGGCTCGACGTGGAGCCCAGCCGCAGCCGGAGGCTCCTCGGCGCGGGGACCCGGGTGCGACCACTGGGTGAAGAAGATGCCCACGACGGCCGTGACGGCGGCGACGCCGCCCGTCGCCGCGATGAGGATGTTCGTCCGGAGCTGGCTGCTCAGGCCCTGCTGGTACTCGGGGCAGCTCGTGCCCTGGCCCACGCAGTCGGCCTTCACGGCGGCCGTGCCGGGGTGGTTCTCGGTGTCGATGCCGGACCAGATGCTGAGGCCCGTGCCGATCGCCGTGAGGCTCGCACCCATGATGAACACGATGGGTCCGAAGGGTTTGCTCGACGGGGGCGGCTCCTCGGCTCCTCCGCGGCGCGCGACGGGCTTCGGCGGGATGGGCGGAGGCGTGAGGCTCAGCGCCTGCGAGCCGCCGGTGGTCGCGTCGATGGGCACGTGCTTCGTGCGGTCGTCCGACCAGCCGACGAGCAGATCGTGCTTGCCCGGGTCCACGAAGAAGCGGAAGTCGCGCACCTTCTCTGCCGCGACGACCTTCTGGTCCACCGCGACGTTGCACTCCTCGGGCGACGTGATGCGGACCTCGTACACCTTGGGCTTGGCCGCCGTCAGCGTCTCGTCCACCGTCTTCGCGAGCGCGGCGTCGTCCGGGTACTTGCGCTGCGCGATGGCCGCAAGCGAGGCGGCCCGCGCGAGCTCGCCGGCGTCGCGACGCGCGCGGATGGCGCTCCGGAGCTCCGCCGGGTTGGGCGCCGCGAAGTACGCGTTCTCGAAGTGCGTCGCCGCCTCGTCGTACTGCTTGGCGGTGTAGGCGCGGTAGCCGAGATCGTGCTCGTGGGCGGCGAACTCGATCTGCTCCGGGGTCGGCGAAGCATCCGCCGCCAGGGCCACGACAGGCATCACCGCCAGCGCGGACGCGACACCGCATGAAGCGAGCAGCGCCCAGGCCCTCCGCATGATGAAAGCGTGCCGGGACGCGCGCCGGCCGTCAACCTGCGATACACTTGGATACGTGCTTGGCTTCAGGGGAGCCGCCGCCCTCTTCGGTGCGCTTGCGGTCACCGGCGCTGTGATCGCCGGCGCATGCTCCGTCTACGACCCGTCGCTGCTCCTCCCGCCATCGGCGGATTCCGGCCCGCCGGACGTCAAGGAGGCGGGAGCGCCTGACGCGAGGGAAGCGGAGGCGGCCCCGCCGGTGTGCCCGGAGGACTTTCCCCCCGGGCCACCCGCGATGGACGACCCGTCGGATGCAGGGGACCAGACCTTCGTCGTCGCGCTTCACACGCTCAACGTGGGTCTCGGCGACGCCGGGGTGGCAGGGCTCGGGTACGACCTCGACAAGGTTTACACCTGTTGCGACGGAGGACCCGAGTCGTGCAAGGCAGCCGTCACCGGGCAGGCCCACTGCGACCAATCCGGAGGACGCGATGACTCGGCGGGCGAACTCCTGGCAGGACTGGCCAAGATCGACTCGGCGCAGTTCAACACGACGACCGTCAGCCAGAACCTCGAGAGCGGCGCGTACTCGGTGCTCGTGCAAGTGCTTCACTACAACGGCACACCGAACGATACTTCGGTGAGCGTCGCGCTCTACGCGTCCTCGGGAGTCACGAACGATGCCGGAGCTGCCTGGAACGGCAGCGACACGTGGCAGATCGACGACGCGTTCACGGTCAACGACTCGGGAGCGCCGCTGCCGAACCATTTCGACCCGAACGCGTACGTCTCGGATGGGACCCTCGTCATGCACGTGGACTTCCCCCTCTCGCTCGGCTCCACGGGGACGGGAAGCTTCGAGATCGACCTCGCGTCCGGATCTATCACGGCGACGGTCGTTCGGTCGGGCGGCGGCTACGCGCTGCGAGATGGGCAGATGAGCGGACGCTGGAACGTCAGTGCGCTCCTGCTCGCGGTCCAGGCGCTCAAGGTGCTCGGCAGCCCGGTCTGTCCAGGGTCCAACGCGTACTCCCTCATCAAGCAGCAGGTCTGCCAGTACGCCGACATCATGAACGACCCGACGCAGGATCTCATGGGCAAGACCTGCGACGCTCTCTCCCTCGGAATCGGGTTCACCGCGGACCCCGCGATCCTGGGCCCCATCGTGCCCACGCCCCCCCATGGGTCGCTCTGCTACCCCGACGGTGGCGCTCCAGACGCGACCGACCAGTGCCCCTGAGCGCTCAGGCCATCTCGAGCATCAGGCGCTCGGGCTGCTCGAGGTAGCCGATGATCTCGTAGGCGAAGGCGGCGCCGACGTGGCCGTCGACGATGCGGTGATCGAAGGACAGCGAGAGCAGCATCACGTCGCCGATGACGATCTGGCCGTCGCGCACCACGGGCTTCTGCTTCATCTGGTGCACGCCCAGGATGGCCACCTCGGGGAAGTTGATGATGGGCGTCGCGAAGAGGCCGCCCTGCGTGCCGAGCGACGTGATCGTGAAGGTCGATCCCTGCAGGTCGTCGAGCTTCACCTTCCCCGCGCGCGCGTCGGAGGAGAGACGGTCGATGTCGCGCGCGATGTCGAGGATGCTCTTGCGGTCGGCGTCCTTCACGACCGGCACCATGAGCCCCGCCTCGGTCGCCGTGGCGATGCCGATGTGGAAGTACTTCCGGAAGACGAGCTCGTTCGTCGTCTCGTCGAGCGCCGTGTTGAGCATCGGGTGCTTCTTGAGCGACGCCGTGACGGCCTTCACGATGAAGGGCAGGAAGCTGAGCTTCACGCCCTGAGCCTCGGCCGGCGCCTTGAGGCTCGCGCGCATCGCCTTCAGCTTCGTGACGTCGCACTCCTCGACGAA